>CAUZEQ010000224.1:0-8204 GCA_963578885.1 Planctomycetota bacterium | reverse complement strand
GTCGGTTTCTTGCCGCGGTAGACCTTGACGATGGCATCCTCGGCCAGCGGGTTGGTCTTGAGCTCATCGATGGGTGCTCCGACGATCTTGCCGCGGCTGACGAAGAAGCGGCCCTTGGAGCCTTCGAAGAGGATCCCGTTGCCATCCTTCGACTTGCTGACGATGTTCATTTCGACACCGTCGGGGAAGTCGCACTGGATCTGGAAGCTGTGCGAGCAGTTGTACTCGTTGGCGACCGTCGGGCTGCCGTCCTTCAGCGGCACCGGGTGTTCGGCCAGGACCGGCTTGACACAAAGCGGACCCTGGCCGGGGCCATTCTGCTGGATCGCCCACTGGGCGATGTCGACGTGGTGAGCACCCCAGTCGGTCAGCTTGCCTCCGGAGTACTCGTACCACCAGCGGAATTCGTAGTGGCAGCGCCGCTTGATGTAGTCGACCTCGCTCGTCTGCCCCTGCCACAGGTCCCAGTTGAGACCCTCGGGGACCGATTCGGTTTTCAGCGGTCCACTGCGAGGTGCCCCGCCGATGTCGCAGGTGACCTTCTGCACCTTGCCGATCCGCCCGTCGTGCACCAGGGCGATCGCCTTGAGGAACCGCCGTCCCATCTCGGTCCGCTGCTGGGTCCCGACCTGGAAGACCCGCTTGGTCTTGTCGAGCACCGAGATGATCTGTCGGCCTTCCTCGATCGTCAGCGTCAGCGGCTTCTCGCAGTAGATATCCTTCCCCGCCTTCATCGCCTCGATCGCGATCTTCGAATGCCAGTGATCGGGAGTGACAATGGTGACCACATCGATGTCCTTGCGGTCCAGGATCTTGCGGTAGTCTTCGTAGAGGTCGACGGTGGGCTCCTTGCCGTCCTTCTTCTGAGTCCGCTTGACCCGGTCCTGGCCGCGTTTGGCATGAGCGGCATCGACGTCGCAGACGGCGGCCACATCGCCGAATCGCATCGCCTGAGGTCCCACTCCACCCCAGCGGCTGCCGGTGCCGATGCAACCGACGACCGGCCGCTCGTTGGCCGATCGATAAGCCGCCTCGGCAGGCACCGACGATGTGAACCAGTACGGCATGCTGGCCGTGGCCAATGCGGCGGTCGTGGTTCCCAGGAACTCGCGGCGGGTGGTGTTCGGTGAGGACGTCATTGCAGAGGGCTCCGACGGTGTGGGATCTGGACCGGGGTCAGGATCGAATCGTCCCTGAGTGTAATCGGCCTGCGGCGAGTCTGTAAAATCTACGTGTCGACGAATTTGCGACTTGTCGGTGAATTCGTGAGAACTGCGGGCGAGGCCGAGTGCTGGCTGAATCAGGATAGACGCCGCTACACTGGTTCCACTCAGGCTCAAACACATCACCCAATCCAGGCTTCCCGGGAAGAGAGAAGACGAGATGAGACTCTGTCGGTTTGAACACAATGGTGCCGTGGAAATCGGATTCTACGGCGAGACGCGGATCGTGCCGCTGCAGGCGGCTGCCGGGAGCCTGGGCGTGGAGGTGCCCGAGTGCGACCGGATTACGACTTACCTGAGCGGTGGGGCGGCACGCGAGTCGGTTGTCGCGTTGCAGGACGCGCTGGCCGAGGCCGGCGATGGGCCTGTGGCCGAACTGGGGATTCCGACCGAGTCGGTCCAGGTCAAGGTGCCGGTGCCCGACCCGTCCAAGCTGCTGCTGCTGGCCGGGAACTACTCGAAGCACATCGAGGAGGGAGGTGGGCAGGCGGCCGAACGGAATTCGACATTCCCCTACATCTTCATGAAGCCCCCCGCCACGACACTCAACGACCCCGGCAACCCGATCCGCATCCCCGAAGTGTCTCCCGATCACATCGACTGGGAACTCGAACTGGGAGTCATCATCGGCACAGAGTGCCACGGGGCCAGCGAAGCCAATGCCTTGGACTTCGTCGCCGGCTACACGGTCGTCAACGACGTCTCGGACCGGAAATTCACTCCCAACCCCGGACGGAGCGAACGCGAGAAGGACGGGTTCTTCGACTGGCTGCACGGCAAGTGGCACGACTCGTTCTGCCCGATGGGGCCCTGCGTGCTGCCGGCCGACGAGTGCGAGGACCCTCAGGGATTCGACTTGAAACTGACGGTCAACGGCGAGGTCGAACAGGAGGGATCGACCAGCGAGATGGTCTTCCCGGTGGCTGCGATCATCGAGTTCGTTTCGAGTTTCATGACGCTGGTCCCCGGCGACATCATCTCCACGGGCACCACCTCCGGAGTCGGATCGGCCAAGAACAAGTTCCTCCGCTGCGGAGACACCGTCGTTGCCTCCATCGGCGGGATCGGTTCGCTGATCAACCCGGTGGTCTAGCCCGCCGTCGGCAGCATGGCCCACCGCGGGCTACGCTGATCCCGGCCCCGGTTCTGCTGAGGGGTCCTCCTCCTGGGATTCCTTCATCTCGAGTTGTCCCATTTTGCGGTAGAGGTTCGAGCGGTGCAGGCCCAGCAGCCTTGCGGCCTCGGTCATGTTGTCTGCGGCGAGCCGGATCGAGCGTCGGATGTAGTCGACCTGGAAGCGTCGAGTCGCTTCGGCGAGTCCGGCGTCGGTGGGCATTTCAGCGTCGGGTTCGCGGCCGGGTGCGAGGATGAAGGCGAGGTCGTCGATTTCGATCTGGTCTCCCGGGCACAGGAACGCGACCCGCTCCATCAGGTTCCTGAGTTCGCGGACGTTGCCCGGCCAGGCGTGCCCGGCCAGCCGTTGCAGGGCCTCCGGCGCCAGGCTCAGCGTGGCCCGTCCCGCCTCGACACAGAATTCGCCCAGGAAGTGTTCGGCCAGGGGCAGGATGTCTTCGGGGCGATCGGCCAGGGGGGGGAGTTCGAGCGTGACGACCGAGAGCCTGTAGAAGAGGTCTTCTCGGAACCGCTTCTCCTGGACCAGTTCGCCCAGGTTCTGGTTGGTGGCCGCGATCACCCGCACGTTGATCGGGATCGTCTGTGAGCCTCCGACACGGGTGATCAGTTTTTCCTCGAGCACCCTGAGCAGCTTGGCCTGTCCCCCGGGGCTCATGTCACCGATCTCATCCAGGAACAGCGTGCCGTCGTCGGCGAGTTCGAATTTTCCCTTGCGGGTGTCGATCGCGTCGGTGAAGGCACCCTTCTCGTGCCCGAACAGTTCGCTTTCGAGCAGCGTTTCGCTGATCGCCGCGCAGTTGACCGCCACGAACGGCTGGTCGGTTCGAGATCCTCCGACATGCAGTGCCCGGCTGACAACTTCCTTGCCGGTCCCGCTGGGGCCCAGGACCAGCACCGGCAGGTCGGTGTTGGCCAGCCGATCGACGGTGTCTCGCAGAGCGATGATCGCGGGGCTTTGGCCGATCAGCCGAGCACCTCGGGCGACCTGTTCGGTCAACTGGTCCCGGCTCCGCAGCAGCTGCTGGTGCTCCCGCGTGTTGGCCAACGCGACGGCGGCGTGGCCGGCCAGGTGCTCGAGGGCCTCGAGATCGTCGGGGCCGAATTGACCCTCGAGACGATTGATCAACTCGAAGGCCCCCATCACCTCACCCTGCCCGTTGCGCAAGGGGACGCACAGCAGGTTGCGAGTCGTGTAGCCGGTCTCCTTGTCGACGTCGGGATTGAACCGCTCGTCGGTCGTCACGTCGTCGACCTGGACCGCCTCTCCACTGTGGATCACGTCTCCGACGACACCGACATCGTCGGGAATCCTCAGCGTGCCCCCTTCGACACCCAGGGCCGGGCACGCGACCAGCTCTCCACGTTCACGGTCGCGTACGAAAATGCTGGCCCGGTCGCATTCCAGCAGCACAGTCGCTTCCGAGGCGATCTGCTCGAGCAGCGGTACCATCTCACGCACACCGGCGAATCCGGCCGAAACCCGCAGCGTCGCCGCGAGTCGATCGGCTCGCTTTGCCGAGTGTTCCGACTGGCTCGCCAGGCCTCGTGCCACCGACAGCCCGCGGCCGGCGATGGCCAGCAGCGGGAGTTGGTCGAGGTCGAAGTGGCCGCCGGCGATCAACAGCACCGATGCCGATGTGGCTGAATCGTCCAGGGGGACCGCAGCCGCCGTCCAGCCCTGAGGATCCTCGATCGATTCTCCTCCAGCCGCACTCCGGTCCAACGACTCGTCGAGCAACGCCGCCGGCCAACTCGAGGGCTGCTGCCGCCCGTACTCGGCATGGAGTTCCCAGCCGGGGCTGCGGATCAGTACGCCGCACCACTGGGCCGAGAACTCCGTGACCAGTTCCGGCAGCATTCCGCTCAGAAAACTCCGCTCGTCTCTCGACTCGCCGACCGACTGCAGGCAGCGGTCCAACAGCCCAACCGCTCGATGTGCGGCGGCCGTATCCAGAGACTGCAACGCGTCACTGAATCTCACCCAGAGATCGCTCAAGTGTCAGCCCTTCGACAACAGGTCTGGGGGTGGTCAGTAATCAGAGTGATCTCGAGAATCGGTCTGCCTCGCCGGTTGGCTCACCGATTGATCTCACGCTGATCAACCGCGTGATCAATACGATAGCACGAGAGGAGACGGGTGGCGCGGGTGAGGTCGGGTTCTGGACTGGGCCGCGTTGAAGAGGAGCGGAATGGTCGAGCCGCCACGTTGCTTTCTGGGCTTCGGTGAGTGCTGTATAAGTGGAAGCTTGCCCGTTGCGGTCACTGGGAGATGCGAGAGATGAACCAACCGGTCGGTGACGGGCTGAATCGCTACAGCGCCCGGATCACTCAGCCCCGTTCCCAGGGTGCTTCTCAGGCGATGCTCTACGGCACGGGCATGACCTCAGAGGACATGCAGAGGGCCCAGGTGGGGATTGCGAGCGTGTGGTACGAGGGCAACACGTGCAACATGCACCTGTTGGAGTTGTCCGAGTCGGTCAAGGCGGGAGTCAGCGAGTCGGACCTGGTGGGGATGCGGTTCAACACCATCGGTGTCAGCGACGGCATTTCGATGGGCACCGAGGGGATGTCGTATTCGCTTCAGTCGCGGGACCTGATCGCCGATTCGATCGAGACGGTGATGGGGGCCCAGTGGTACGACGCGCTGGTGACCTTGCCCGGCTGCGACAAGAACATGCCCGGTTGCGTGATGGCGATGGCTCGGGTGAACCGTCCGGCGTTGATGGTCTATGGGGGAACGATCCAGCCGGGTTGTCTGGGCGAAGAGAAGCTGGACATTGTCTCGGCGTTCCAGTCGTACGGTCAGTACCTCGCCAAGAGCATCAGTGACGAGCAGCGGCAGGAGATCGTCGAGCGGAGTTGTCCGGGAGCTGGGGCCTGCGGGGGAATGTACACGGCCAACACGATGGCGTCGGCGATCGAGGCGATGGGTTTGTCGTTGCCCTACAGTGCCTCGACCCCGGCGACGGACCCGGCCAAGCGGGACGAGTGTCATCGGGCGGGTGCGGCGATCCGTCATCTGCTCGAGGAGGACATCAAGCCTCGCGACATCATCACCCGTTCTGCGTTGGAGAACGCGATGGCGGTGGTGATAGCGTTGGGCGGTTCGACCAACGCGGTGCTGCACCTGGTAGCGATCGCGAGATCGGCGGAGGTCGAGTTGACGATCGACGACTTCCAGGCCACCAGCGACCGGGTGCCGTTGCTGGCGGACCTGAAGCCCAGCGGCCGGTTCGTGATGGCCGACCTGCACGACGTGGGGGGGACTCCCGCTGTGCTGAAGTTCCTGCTGGCCGAGGGCCTGATCGAGGGCGATTGCCTGACGGTGACGGGTCAGACGATGGCGGAGAACCTGGCGGATGTGCCCGAGTTGTCCGAGGGTCAGGAGATCGTGCGATCGACGTCGGACCCGATCAAGTCGACCGGTCATCTGCAGATCCTGCGAGGCAACCTGGCACCCGAGGGTGCCGTGGCCAAGATCACCGGCAAGCAGGGCCTGGTATTTTCGGGCACGGCCCGCGTGTTTGACTCCGAGGAGGAGATGCTGGAGGCATTGGAAGAGAACCGGATCGACAGGGGGGACGTGGTGATCATCCGCTACGAGGGTCCCAAGGGGGGACCGGGGATGCCCGAGATGCTGACCCCGACCTCGGCGATCATGGGAGCCGGGCTGGGGGATCACGTGGCGTTGATGACCGACGGTCGCTTTTCGGGGGGCTCACACGGGTTCATCGTCGGCCACATCACGCCGGAGGCCCAGGAGGGTGGACCACTGGCGCTGGTCGAGAACGGAGACCGGGTGACGATCGATGTCGAGACCCGGCGGATCGACATGGAAGTCAGCGACGAGGAATTGTCGCGTCGCCGCGAGGCATGGACCGCGCCGCCCTTGAAACACACTCGAGGGACCCTGGGCCGTTACATCCGCACCGTCCAGTCCGCCGCGCTGGGCTGCGTCACCGACGAGTGAACTGGAGGCGACGGGATGTCGAATTTCGAGGAGCTGGTCGCGTCGCGGCGGCTTTGGATCGATGAGCAGCTGGCTCCGTGGTGCCGCGAGGCGTCTCGGTCGGAGCTGCTTAAGGCGGCCCAGGAGTGGCTCGATATCGCCGGGAAGGTCGATGTCGAGCCGACACTGTGGACGTGGGCCTGGAGCCGGTTTCCGGCCCTGGTCTGCGACGACCTGCCGGGTGTCAACGAGACGAACCGGGTGCGGTTGCAGCTTCGCGACGGGCGGCAACTCGAGGGGTATCCCGACGCGCGGGCGGCGGGGCCCGGTCAACTGCTCATCATCGACGCCACAGATCCCCAGCAGGTTCACGGTCCCATCTCAATCGACGAGATTGCCGGCGTCGAAGCGGCCTAGTCCTCCAGCGGCGCTGAGCCCCTGCGAGCGCCCCGCCTCCGCCTCCGCCTCCCTCACTCAACCTCGGCCTCGACCTCGACCGACGACCCGATCGGCACGTCGGGCCACAGGCGACCGATCGGCTCGACGGTGACCCGCACCAGCGGGTCGCCACCGACGGGCGTTTCGACGTTCTGCTCGGTGTGCGGCGGCACGTGTGACACGCGACCGCGGCAGCGGACGGTCCCCGAGAATCTCAGGTGGACCAGCGTCCCGACCGGGTAGCGGCCGATCAATCGGCTGGGCACCGGCAGGTCCAGGTGCTGCCGCTCGCGGTCGTACAACTCGACAATCGCGTCGCCACGTCTGACTCGTTCTCCAGGCTGTTTCAGGTGCAGGCCGACGGTGCCGTGGGTGCCCGCGGTGAGCACCAGGCGTCGGCGGCGATGTTCGAGTCCGACGAGGGTGATCCGTGCGTGAGCGAGTTGCTCGGTGGCGACGTCGACTCCGTTGGCCGTCCGGAACTGCTCGGGCAGACTGCTCCGCAGGGCGTCGATTTTGTCGAGTCGGCCGCGGCAGAGCTTGGCCTGGGCGGCGCTGATCGAGGCCGCACCGCGGGCCGACTGCTGCCTCAACAGAGCCTTCATCCGTACCGTATCGCTGGTGAGCATCTGGGGCAGGCTGGCGAGGCGGTAGATCTGGTCGCCGCCGCCGATGCTGGCCAGCCCGTCGCTGCGATCCAGCATCTGCTCCCACGCCGTCTGCATGAACTCGTTGTAGTACTGCTTCTCGAGATGATGAGTCGCCAGGGTGCGGACCTCGAACTCCTCACGCTCCAGGTCCCGCAGCTTCAAGGCCAACTCGACATCGGCCTGGGCCCGGGTCTGGGCCAGGGTCGCCTCGAGTGTCGGCAGCATCGCCGTGCGGTCGGCAACCTGCTGCTCCAACTCGTCATCGATCAACAGCACCAGCACCGTGCCCGGGGTGACCACGTCGCCGGGCTGGTGACGGAATTCCCCGATGACCGAATCGACCGGAGCCACGATCGTGTTCCGCTCGGCTCGCAGGTAACCCACCAGGGTCCGCGAGGCGGATCGGTCGTCGAGCCAGTTGGTGAGGGCCAGCCCGCACAACAGTGTCAGCACCACCAGCAACAGGGTGCGGTGTGGAGGAGCCGGCAACGGGAGACCGTTGGTGGTGGTGGCGACCGGCGGGTGGTCGATGCGGGGGGCGGAGGGCGTGGTGGATGTGGACATGGTGGGGCTCGGCAGGTGTGTCTCGACCCGGTGGGGTTGTGAGTGGTCCCCACCGGCGGGTGACAGTGCTGTGTCGGGGTGTTCTCTGAAAATCGGACATTAGCGGGCCTGGGGTCCACTGCAACGAGGATTCAGGCGACGGGCTGTCGCTAGAGACGTGCTGCAACCGGGGAAACCGACATCGCCGGATTGATGCTCACAAGAGTCCCTGCCGGTCCTGGGCCACACAATCGCTACAACCGGACC
>CAUZEQ010000223.1:0-8216 GCA_963578885.1 Planctomycetota bacterium | reverse complement strand
GCTGAAAAACACCCCGAGATTGCCTCGAGACTCGAGGCCGCCGCACTGGGGATACGCCGCGGCCCCTTGCCCCGCTGAGCACCGCGGCGGTATCTTCGTTCCGGGTGGACGACTCGGCCCACCGACCCCGTTGTTTTGACTACCCTCGATCACCCGCACACAGCCACGACCGACCGACGCGGAGATTCCACGATGCGACCCAGTGCCCTGCTGACCACCTGTCTGCTCGCATGCCTGCTGACCTCGACGGCGTCCGCCCAGGCCAAGCCCTGGGTCGTCTACCCCGGAGGCAAGGGCCCGGGTGCCGGCAGGCACATTGTGTTTGTCACCGGCGATGATGAGTACCGCTCCGAAGAGGGCATGCCGATGCTCGCCAAGATCCTCTCGGTCCGCCACGGCTTCAAGTGCACCGTACTGTTCGCCATCGACCCCAAGACCGGCCTCATCACGCCCAACCACCAGACCAACATCCCCGGACTCGAAGCACTCGACTCCGCCGACCTGATGGTGCTGTTCCTGCGGTTCCGGGAACTGCCCGACAGCCAGATGGCTCACATCGTCAAGTTCACCCACAGCGGCAAACCGATCATCGGACTCCGCACCTCCACCCACGCCTTCAACTACGGCCGCAACAAGCAGAGCAAGTTCCAGCCGCTGACTTTCAACAGCAAAACCCCCAAGGGAGGTTGGGGCGGACTGGTCCTGGGCGACACCTGGCTCAACCACCACGGACACCACGGACGGGAAAGCACCCGTGGAGTGATCAACCCCAAGCTCAAGACCCACCCGGTACTCAAGGGCGTCACCGACATCTGGGGCCCCACCGACGTCTACGGAGTCCGCAAGCTGCCCGCCGACGCGAAGGTCATCGTCCACGGCCAGGTGCTCGCCGGCATGAAACCCTCCGACAAACCGGTCGAGGGCCGCAAGAACGAGCCGATGATGCCGCTGATCTGGACTCGAGCGTTCAAGACCGAAACCGGGAAAACGTCCCGCGTGCTCGCCACCACCATGGGCGCCTCGACTGACCTCCAAAGCGCCGGACTCCGACGACTGCTCGTCAACGGCTGCTACTGGGGACTCGGACTCGAAGCGAAGATCCCGGCCGATTGTGATGTCTCGTACGTCGGTGCCTACAAGCCGACTCGCTTCGGCTTCGGCAGCTTCGTCAAGGGCATAAAACCCTCCGACCACGCGCTGGAATAGCACCGCCACAAGTGCCGGATAGTCCGCCTGCGGCGGACTGAAAAACTCGGAGGCCGGGGTCTGACGCCGCCCACAGAAAGTCCTGCTCCACCTGTCGCGTTCCGCGGGCGGGGCCTGACCCCTTTTCAGCCAGCACTCGCTCCAACTCGAAGAAGGGGTCAGGCCCCGCCTGCGGAACGCGACAGGTGGGGCGCAGGACCTTCCTGCGGGCGGCGTCTGACCCCGGCACCTGGCGTGATTCAAGCCGCCGCAGGCGGGCTAACCCAACTGCATCGGCTTGAACTGGCAGGCCTCGGTGAAGACGTCGAAAAAGTCCTCGGTCGTCTCCAGTTCGATGTGCTCGATCCGCTCGACCAACCGCTCCACCCGCTCGCGACGGCCGACATCCAGCAGCAGCTGACGAGCTCCGTCCAGCGCGGCGTTGGCCACCCGCCGCACCCGCTCGGGGCGGAATGGAGCCAGGAACCCGATCGAGATTGCCGCCTCGATGTCCAGCGATGACGCGAATCCGCCCGCGAGATCGACGTGATCGACCTCGCCGGGATCCAGACCCAGCATTCTCAGCAGGATGAACTGCCCACAGAAACTCGCCGCCTTGGCCTGGGCCAGGTGACTGGCGTCCTCCCGCGACAGCGTGATCTCCGGATCGTCGACCACCGCCACCTCGCGAGCCCGGTTGCCCTCGGACGTGAACACGCCCATCGGAGTCATCTGGCCGGTCCGCTTCAATTCCGAGAGCAGATCGACCAGTCCCGACCCACAGATCCCCAGCGGCTCGGCGTCCGAAAGCGTGGTATACACGAACCCGCTGCCGACGGCCCGCAGCGTGTCGATCGCACCGTCGCAGGCGGGCAGAGCGTGCCGGACCAGGCCCCCCTCAAACGCCGGTCCCGCCGGACACGATGCCGCCACAATCCGCTCGGATGTCGCGATCACCACCTCGGTGTTCGTGCCGATGTCCAGGTAGACCCGGGTCCCGGTCCCTAGGTCGAAGTCGCACGCCACCATGCCCGCCGACACGTCGGCCCCGACGTGGCTGGCCACAAGAGGTGGCGACACGACGCGGCCCGCTGGGCTGGCGATCACACCCAGTTCTCGGGCGCCGGCCTCGAGTTGGGTGCCGGTCCTCGTGCCAGCCAACGTCTCGTGCTCGGTCGTCGACTTGTACGGTCTCTGGCCAATCGACTGGACGTCCAGGCCAAAGAACAGGTCGCGCATCGTCGAATTGCCCACCACGACGATTTCGTACAACGTGTGCCGGCTGATGCCCGACTGCTGGCACATCGAGATGATCTCGGTGTTGAGCGCGTTGATAATCGACTGGTGCAACTCGCCGGCGTGAAGCCTGTCGTAGGCCACCCGGCTGATCACGTCGCTGCCGCCGAAGCGCTGGGGATTCTCGAGTCCGCCGCGACACAAAGACGCACCGCTCTCCAGGTCGACCAACTCGGTGGCGATCGTCGTGGTACCCACGTCAACGGCCAACCCGATCAGTCGACCCCGCCAGCTGTCGATCCGCTCCCCCGCCCGGAACACCTCCTCGCCCTGCCGAGTCACGCTCGGGCAGGGCACGACGTCGCTCTCGCGACGGTCGATCAGCACGTGAGGGCTGCGTCTCAGAGGAGCAAACGCGACCTCACCGGCCACAGCGACTCGAGCCTGGCACGCCAGGCGAAAGCCCTCGGGCAGAAACTCCTCAAGCTCAACACGCTCCTCCAGGCAATCCGCCCCCGCCAACACCTCGACAATGCACTCGTGGCAACTCCCCATCCGACCGCAGGAACTGTCGACACGCACCTGGTGATCGTCGGCCAGCTCAAACAGGCTGGCCCCTTCGCGGCCATCACACGCCAGTGATCCGGGCCGGCTGGCTGCGGTGGCTGCGGTGGTGGCCGAGTCGCTCTGTGAGCCGTCTGTGATCCCGACCCCCGACTCGGCACGCCACTCGGCCAGCACCGCCTCGGGGTCTTCCACTTCCCAGGCACCCCGGTAGTCCAGCTTCCCGTCACACTCGCACAGCGGCAGCCCGCCCACCTCATCGATCGGTCCCTGGTTGCGGCAGCCGAAGCGGGCGGTGCACAGGTCGCGACGGTCGCGGTAGGGGCAACGGACCAGGCACTGCACCTGTGCGTGCTCGACCATTTCGGCGAAGATCCGAGTCAGTCGCCGGCGCCGCTGTTCGACGGCCTGCCTGTCGATCCGCTCGCTCATCGGTCCCGTCCGTCCCCGCTCGTCCTCACTCCTGTGGTGCCTAGCCGGCGAGGCCCGCCAGCCGCTTGGCCACCTCGACGCACTCGACCGCGTTGTCCCCGTAGGCGTCGGCACCCATCTCGTCTGCAAACGCCGGGGTGACCGGTGCTCCGCCGACCATGATCTTCACGTCGTCCCGCAGGTCCGCGTCGATGAAGGCCTCGATCGTATGACCCATGTTGGGCATCGTCGTGGTCAACAACGCCGACATCCCCACCACTGAAGCCTCGTGCTCCTCCACTGCTGCGATGAACTCGTCGGCCGAAGTGTCCACCCCCAGGTCGATCACCTCGAACCCCGCACCACGCATCAGCATGATACACAGGTTCTTGCCGATGTCATGAAGGTCTCCCTTGACCGTGCCCATGATCACCCGCGCCAGAGGCTCGACGCCCGAGGCCGCGAGGATCGGTTCGATGTGGACCATGCCGGCCTTCATCGCACGAGCACACGCCAGCACCTCGGGGACAAAGATGAAATTCTCGCGGAACTTGATCCCCACCAGCGCCATCCCGGCAATCAAGCCGTCGTCCATGATCTCCAACGCCCCGGTCCCGCCCTCCAGAGCCTCCAACGTCAGGCGGTCCGCGTCGTGGTTGCGGCCGTCGATGATCGCCGCGGCAATCTCCAGCAGGTGCGGCGCAGAGGCGGCGTAGAGCCCGATCAGCTCGCGCCGCTCGTTCTCGCGTTCGACGAATTCATCGAGTTCGCCTCTGATGAACTCGTTGGGAATATCTGCAAGATCAGCCATCGTCGCTCGTTGTACCCGGGAAACACAACACCCTCTTTTCGCTCACGCCGACCCGCCCCGCAAGCGTGACACAAATGCCCGCACATGCTCGGGGCCCGTACCGCAACACCCACCGATGATGTTGGCACCCGCCTCGACCACCCGATCCAGCTGCTCGGCCATCAACTCGGGTGTGTCCGGATAGACGATCGCGCCTGCCTCGATCCGAGGAATCCCGGCGTTGATATGAGTCAGGATCGGCAGATCGGTCGCCTGCCGCATCGCAGTGATCACCTCGATCATGTCTCCGATCGCAATCCCGCAATTGGACCCCACCACGTCGGCACCCGCCTCGGCCAGGGTCTCGGCCGCCGACTGAGGCGTGTCGCCCATCATCGTGAACAGGCCCCGCGGACCCCGGTCGTAGCACACCGTCGCCACCACCGGCAGACCCGTCGCCTCCTTCACCGCGCGAATCGCCAACTTCATCTCGCCGGTCGCATCACTCATCGTCTCCACGCACACCGCGTCCACGCCCCCGGCAGCCAGGCCCCGGGCCTGCTCGGCAAACACCTCGTACATCTCACCGGCATCAGCCGTTCCCGCCTTCTCCTCCAGAATCTCACCGGTGGGACCGATCGAACCGAGCACAAAACAGCCTTCCGGCGCCGCCTCGCGAGCCAACTCGGCCGCCAGCCGATTCCACTCCTCGACCCGGTCTCCGTGGCCGTACTTGGCCAACATATAACGGCTGCCGCCGAACGAATTGGTCTCGACCATGTCCGAACCGGCCTCGAAATACGCCGCCGCCATCCCGCGAATGACCTCGGGCCGCGACGCATTGAATTCCTCGGGACACCCACCGGGCTCCAACCCGTTGTTCTGCAGGTAGGTGCCGGTGGCCCCGTCGGAAATCAGCAACTCGCCGGTGGCGATTCGATTCAGCAATCGGCTCATCACTCAACAGGCTCCGTCGCGGCGTCACCCGAGGATAGGTCGAGTTGTTCGGCGTGCCACCGCTTGACCGTCAGCGGGATCTCCTTCAGGTTCTCGAGCGCCGTCTGCAGCGGGATCGCACACTCGGGACCAACCAGAGGCACACCGGCATCGAGGTTGGCGAGCACCTCGGCAGCCACCTGCTCGGGACCCCGGGCATACAGTGTCTCGGGATTGTTGATGTTGCCGATCAACGCGATCCGATCCTCCACGATCTCCATCGACTCGGCCGGAGCGTTTTTCGAATCGTAATGGAAGGCGGCCAGCCCGGTCCCGGCGATGTAGTCCATCCGATCCACGGTGCGACCGCAGATGTGCAGGATCAACGGGATCGGGATCTCGTCGACCAGTTCGGTGTGCAGGTCCCGCAGGAAGTCGCGATAGTACTCGCCGCTGACCAGGTCGCCGGTCGCATGATCGGGCAACGTCAACGCGTCGGCACCCGCGTCGATCTGGGCCCGCCCGAAGGCAATCGTGATCTCCTTCATCCGGTCCAGGCAAAGCTGAGTATGACCCGGATCGTCGATCGACATCAGCAGAAACGGCTCGACACCGTAGACGTGGTAACCCAGTGTCCAGGGGCCCATCGTCTTGCCGATGATCGCCACCTCGTCCCCAAACTCGCGTCGCAACAGCCCAATCGCATCAAGCACGCAGGTGATGTCGGGGTGATTCAGAAAGTCCGAGGGCATCGACACGTCATCGGCCGTCTTCCAGATCGGACTCGACATCCGCACCGTCGGCCAGTTGTCCTTCCCCTCCCACTGGATGTCGCAACCCAGCGCCGAAGACTCCTGGATGATCGTAAACACCGGCATCACGCTGTCGAAACCCAGTTCGGTGTAGCTGGTCGCGGCCAATCGAGACATCTTCTCGGCGTCGCGGTTAGCGTCGGGGAAATGCGCATCGACCAGGTCCATCAACTCGACGGTCGCCACCGACGTCGGGTTGCAGACGGGGGTCCGATCGACCCGGTCCCCGGCCAACGCCGCCATCACCCGCTCGCGACTGGTCATCTCACCAGGGACCGGCGTGGCCTGGTCATCTCCGACTACCATCTGTGTACCTCGATCACGGCTTGCCGTCCTGGCTGCCCGGAGCCGCCAGCGTGCCGCGGGATGCGGCCAGTTCGTCCTCCTGCATCGCCGAACGTACGTTCTGGGCTCGATAGAACATTGCCCCCATCAACGCGTCGTGCTCCATCCCGCACCCGAATCGCACCACGTTCGGCTGCGACTCGTCCGACTCCATCTCGCACAACTTGGCAAAACCACGCGACACGGCCTGGCAACGCCGGGGACCCAATTCCGCGCCCTCGGGCGCAATAATCCGGTACGACCCACCCCCCATCGACTCGATCGTCAACTCGCACTCGGCCTTCTTGTCGGGCCGGACCAACGGCTGCACGCCACCGATCTCGGCAGCGGGCAACTTGCAGACTTCCAGGAACGTCCGCCGCAACGCCTTCTCGTGACGATCCCCGCAGGGAAAGGCCACGAGTCCGGGATGCTCGGCCAGGGTGAGCATCCCGGACCCTTCGACCAGGCCCCGTACGACTTCGGCCACCCGGCCGCTGGCCTCGGGGTGAGCACTGTAGGTGTGGACCAGGTAGCCGGTCCCCTGAGCCGTCTGCTGGCGATACAACCCCAGCGAGATGTCGTGGCAGTGCGGATCCATCGACTTCAGTTCGATCCGCCGCCCCAGCTCCAGCGTCCGTCCCATTCTGGTCCCCTGGCAGCTTTCCGGCTGAACCCGACCGCTCTCGGCAGGCCCCCCGCCCCCCCTGAAAACGCCGTGGACGCCTCGCCGTTGGACTCAGTGTGGCGAATCACCGCCGCCGCGGCAACCAGCCCCGAATCCGCCTACTCCAGCGGACGCAGGTCAACCGATTGGTCACCAGTCACCTCGAACGGCATCGCCGCGAAGCGTGACTTCTCAGGAACCACCTCCACCCTCGCCGCACGACGCTTCTGGACCGCGTTCAGCTTGCACGAAGCCGACAACCCGCCGCCTCAGCCGTACTCCATCGCACCCCGCGCCACCACGCGGCCCTTCGAGTCCAGGACCCTGTACCCCAGCGGGATCCGACGCCCGTTGCGGTAAACCGAGAGACCCGACTCGATCTCGCCGCTGACCGTCACCAGTAGCCTCAGGCCCAGTTTTGTCCGACGAGCGGCACACTCCACCACCACCTGTTCGTCGATTTCCAGCTTCCTCTGCTTGCCGGCCACCACGGCGAACTTGCGAATCCCCCGCGGTGCCGTCGACGACACAAACCAGCTGCGTCCCGCCTTGTCGCGACGGATCACGCGGTAGCCGATCAGAGTGTAGACGCCCGCCGGCAAGGCTCTGCGCCGAGACGCCTCGGTCCGGGCTCTGCGGTCGGTCCGCTCGAACGGCTTGCCGCCGCGTTTCGGGCGCGGAGTCTCCCACGACACGCGGATCGCTTCCCCAGCGGCATTCTTCAATAGCACTGTCCCCTCGTCGAATGAGGGAACCAGCAGGCCCTCGCCGGCGGCCGGCCGGGCGGGCCGATGCACCGATCGAGGCGGCTTGAGAGACCCGGAAGAAAGGAACTTGATCAAGGCCGCACGGGCCTCGGAACCGCTTCCGCTTCAGGCCGTGCGCCGCAGCTGATCGAGCCACGCGCGGTCTGTGCCGAATCTCAGGTCCGGCGCCTGGTGACAGTGCAGGCACGTCTTGCGAAAGGTCGTACCCGCCGCAGCGATCTCGCGGGCACTCGGCTCGGCCGAATGCACCAGCGGCACCAGCTGGACACTCAACAGCGCCATCGACAACCCGGCAACCGACCTCATCGGTCCACTCCCCCAAAAGACGCCTCGGACAACTCGATGCAGCACACCCGCAGCATCGCCGCATCCCGCTCTCTCGTCAATTGGAATCCCGGCCAGGCAGACACGACCGAGACGCCAGGTGCTGGGGTCAGACGCCGCCCACAGTAAAGTCCTGCACCACCCAGAACGGCACCCAGGCGGGGCCTGACCCCTTTCCAACCAGCACTCGCTGCAACTCG
>CAUZEQ010000222.1:0-8250 GCA_963578885.1 Planctomycetota bacterium | reverse complement strand
CCCCGACCCTGATGCTGCCCCACCACCGGTGGCTCCCTAGGCCTTGAAATCGACCCGCAGCCGTCCTAAATTCAGGCATTCCCGTAGAGGCAATGGGCCGCCTGCGGATCTTCTCCGGAGACAGAGCGAATGGGTCGGCACACCGGACCAAAAGCACGTATCAATCGACGCCTCGGAGCGATGGTCTTCGAGAGTTCCGGAGCGATCCGCTCGGCCGAACGACGCGACTACCCACCCGGTATGTCGCAGCGCCGACGCAAGCCCTCAAACTACGCACTCGCCCTGATCGAAAAACAGAAGATCAAGTACTACTACGGCCTCCGCGAACGTCAGCTCCGCCGCTACTTCGACGCCGCCAAGCGCCTGCAGGGCAACACCGGCGAGCAGCTGCTGATCCTCTGCGAACGACGGCTCGACAACGTGATCCGGCGAGCCGGATTGGCCGAGACACGGCCCCAGGCCCGTCAGGGAGCCTCGCACGGTCACTTCCAGGTCAACGGCCGCACCGTCACCGTCCCCTCGATCCGCATCAACGCCGGCGACGTGATCTCGGTCCGCAACCGACCCAACCTCAAGTCACTCTACGCAGCCAAGGTCGCCTCGAGCTCGACCAACGACACCGACTGGATCGAAGTTGACGTCGACAACCTGACCGTCACCGTCACCGCGCTGCCGACCTCCGAAGACGTCAGCCTGCCGGTCGACGTCGGTAAGGTCGTCGTATTCCTCTCTCGCTAGGCCGACCCCAATACGTCAACGCGGCCGGCCGAATTGGCTCGACACGATGACACAGCCACGACCCACCGCCATCCTGCTCTTCGGTGCACCCGGAAGCGGAAAAGGCACTCAGGGCGTTGTCCTCGGCGGACTCCCCGGCTTCTTTCATCTCTCCAGCGGAGAGATCTTCCGCAGCCTCGATCCCAACTCCGACGACGGAGTGGCCGTCGCCGAATTCACCGCCGGGGGAAACCTCGTACCCGACGACTTCACCGTATCGCTGTGGCGAAACCAGCTCGCAGCCTGGATCCAAGACGGCACCTTCGACCCCGATCGACAAATCCTGCTGCTCGATGGAATCCCCCGAAATATCGCCCAGTGCGAAATGATCGCCGGCGACGTCGACGTGAAACTCGTGCTGCACCTCGCCGGGACCGACTACGAGCCGCTGGTGCAGAGAATCCTCGATCGAGCCCGCCAGCAGGGACGGCCCGACGACGCCGACGAATCGGTCGTCAGACACCGCTTCGATGTCTACCAGTCCGAATCGGCACCCGTGCTCGACTACTACCCGGCAGAACTGCTCGGCGACGTCGACCCCATCGGATTGCCCGGCGAAGTGCTCGCACGCGTCCTCGACCTCGTGCTCCCCGTGCAGCAGCGATTCCTGCACAGCCGGGGCACGTAGCGGAGTTCGCCAGGGGATTCCGCTGGCAGCCTGCTGAAGAACGCAGGCTCGGGGACGGGGTCAGACGCCGCCCGTGACGGAGCCTCAACCCTCTGCGATACCACGGGGTCAGACGCCGCCCCCAGTTCGGTCTGTTTCCCCTGAAGCGAGCCGTAGGTGGGGCCTGACCCCTTTTCATGAGCCTCTCGCGCGAAACGGGACAGGCACCTGCGCCCCGCCTCTGGCGGGGCTGCGGAGCCAGTCCCTCGGCCTACCCAGAAGCGATCGCGAGGCGGGACCTAACAGCCCGTTGAATTCCTGGTCATTTCGAGATCGGTGCCATCGCCGTACCCTATGCCGAGTCCGCCGGAGGCGGACGGCATGTCTTAGCCCGGGGTGGAAACCCCGGGTTTCCGGACGCACGCCTCTCTCCTCAGTCTTCTTGCTTTCCACCAGCCGAGCCCCCGCCCGTGGTGGGGGCGGCATCTGATTGCACCTTTGACGGAGACCAAGCTCATCTCAACAATCACGTGTTCTCAACACGTACATGTCGCCCCCACCACGGGCGGGGGCTCGGTTGTTGGTGGAGTGATGAAGAGTGCGACGTACGATCCGCCTGCGGCGGACCACCCCGGGCTAGGAAATTTCGCCCGCGCCTTCGGCAGGGCTAACCCGCCTGCGGCGGGTTGAAACTCCGTGCAGCCTGTTCGTCCCGTGGTCCGCCGCAGGCGGATCATCCCGAGCGCAGCGAGGGATCTCAACCGGCCTCGAAATACCACCGTCGAGATCCCTCGCTGCGCTCGGGATGACACTTGAGTTGCGGTTTCCGGAAGAGCCTGAGTTATTCAACAGGCCGCTACTGAGCATCCAGCAGCGACTTGCGGATGCGGTCGAGTTGCTCCAGCGCCGCCAGAGGGGTCATCGCCTCGATGTCCATCTCGCGAATCTCCTCCAGCAGCGGGTGAGGCGGAGTCTCAAACAGCGACAACTGGCGACGCGATGTCGGATCGGTCGGCCGAGTCGGCAGCCGGCGACGACCCTCCTCGTCCAGGTGGTCCGACTCCAGGGTCTCCAGGATGACTCGGGCCCGCTCGATCACGTCGCCGGGCACACCGGCCAGCCGGGCCACGTGGATCCCGTAACTCTTGTCCGCCGATCCCTCGACAATCTTGTGCAGAAAGACCACATCCTCTTCCTGCTCGTGTACCGCCACGTTCAGGTTGACCGCACCTCCCAGGGTCGAGGTCAACTCGGTCAGTTCGTGGTAGTGAGTCGCAAACAGGGTCCGGCAGCCGACCCGGTCATGCAGGTGCTCGGTGATGGCCCACGCCAGCGAGATCCCGTCATAGGTGCTGGTGCCGCGGCCGATTTCATCGAGTACCACCAAGCTGTGACGGGTGGCGGCGTTGAGAATCCTGGCCGTCTCGGTCATCTCGACCATGAACGTACTCTGCCCCTTGCTCAATTCGTCGCTGGCACCCACGCGGGCAAATACCCGGTCCGCCACACCCACCCGCGCCTCGCTGGCCGGGACAAACGAACCCATCTGCGCCAGGATCGTCAACAGCGCCGCCTGGCGAATGTAGGTGCTCTTTCCCGCCATGTTCGGGCCGGTGATGATCTGAATGTGGCCCGCCGCACCGCCGACCCGGACGTCGTTGGGCACGAACTCTCCGCTGGGCTGGAGCCGGTCGAGCACCGGGTGGCGACTCTCTCGCAGATCCAGGATCGGCTCGTCGGTCAACTCGGGTCGGCAGTAACCCCGCGACGCCGCCAGCACACCCAGTCCCCTCAGCACGTCCAGCCGCGACAACACTCCCGCACTCGCCTGCAACCGCAGGCACTCGCCCGCCACCGACTCACGCAACGCCCCGAAGAACCGCTGCTCCAATGCCACCGCCTGCTCCTCGGCACGCAGCACCTTCTCCTCGTGTTCCTTCAACTCCGGGGTCACATATCGTTCCTGGTTCTTCAGCGTCTGCTTGCGGATGTACTCCTCGGGCACTTTGCCCAGCTGAGCCGCGGTCACTTCCAGGTAGTAGCCGAACACCTTGTTGAACCCGACCTTCAGGCTCGGGATCCCCGTCCGCTCGCTCTCGCTGGCCTGGTAGGCCGCGATCCACTCCTTGCCACCCCGAGCCAGGTCCCGCAACCGGTCCAGTTCGGCGTCGAAACCGTCGCGGATCATGCCGCCCTCGGAGACCAATAGCGGCGGCTCGTCGACCAGCGTCCCGGTGATGCTCTCGCACACGTCCTCGCACAGGTCCAGCCGCTGGTGCAATTCGCCCAACAACCCCGACTGGCGATCGCTCAGCAATTGCCTGAGTCGAGGCAGCTGCCGCAGCGTCCCGGCCAGGCAGCCCAAGTCTCGAGGCGACGCCCGGCCGGTGGCCACGCGTGAGGTCAACCGCTCGAGATCGTAGATCTCACGCAACTCGTCACCGATGTCGCGGCAGACAGCCGGCAGGCCCTGGAACTCCTCGACCGCATCCAGCCTGGCAACGATCCGCTCTGAGTCCGTGAGCGGGTTCGAGAGCCACTCGCCCAGCAACCGCGCTCCCATCGACGTCACGGTCTCATCAATCACCGCCAGCAGGCTGCCCTCTCGCTTGCCGTCGATCAGCGTCCGCGTCAGTTCCAGGCTCCGACGGGTCGCCTCGTCGATCATCAGGTACCCGCTGCTGGAGTGGGCTTCCAGCCTCGAGATGTGGGGCAGGGCGGCGAGGTGGTTGTCGGCGACGTAACTCAACAACGCTCCGGCGGCGGTGACCGGAGCCGTGTCGTCGTCGCTGAAACCAAAACCCTCCAGGGTCAGCGTGCCGAAATGCTCAAGCAACGTCCTGCGACAGGCCTCGGCCGCGAACTGCCAGGCAGCCCGCCGCGCCAGGCTGATTCCCAGCTGCTGAGCCAGCCCGTCGATTCCCAGCTCCTGCACCACGTCCTCAGACACCAGGCACTCGGCCGGCGACAGCCTCGCCAACTCGTCGGCCAAACCGGTCAACGTGACCGAGGTGGCCTGGAACAGCCCCGTGGAAAGCTCGAGCCACGCGAGGCCGATCCCGTCTTTGGTCGATGCGATGCCGGCGATGTAGTTGTAGCTGTGAGGATCCAGCAGCGCCGGGTCGGTCAACGTGCCGGGAGTGATCGTCTGAGTCACCTCGCGGCGGACCATCCCCTTGGCCGTCTTGGGGTCCTCGACCTGGTCGCAGATCGCCACGCGGTACCCGGCGCGGATCAGCTTCTGCAGGTAGCCGTCCAGGGCGTGGTAGGGGAACCCGGCCATCGGAACCGGGTTGTCCGAGTTCTTGTCGCGGCTGGTCAGAGTCAGCCCCAGCACCGGGGAGGCCTCCTGGGCATCCTCGAAAAACAGCTCGTAGAAATCACCCATCCGGAACAGCAGCAGAGCCTCGGGGTTCTGACCCTTGACCTCGGTGTACCGCTGCATCATCGGTGTCAGCTTGCCGGGATCCGCCATGACGCCGGTGTCTTGTCGAGAAGGGAAGGAGGTCAAGGGTGCTTGGGAGCGACGGGCATCAACTGCGTGGGTCCGGGAACAGCTGGCTGACGCTGGTCCGTTCGTGGACCGACAGGATCGCGGCGGCAAACAGCGGGGCCACACTGACCACCTCGACGTTCCCAGGTAACGGTTCAAACGCCGTCTCAATCGTATCGGTGACCAGCATCGTCTTGATCACGCTGTTGCCGATTCTTTCGGCGGTGCCCGGAGAAAACACGCCGTGGCTGACCGCGGCGTAAATATCACTGGCACCACGCTCTTTCAACAACTCGGCCACACTGATCAGCGAGCCGCCGGTGATCGTGAAGTCATCCACCACCAGTACGTTCTTTCCGTCGACATCGCCGACCACCTCGAGCACTTCGGCCCGCTCGTCGTGGCCGGTCCGCTGCTTGCAGCCGAACACGGCCGGCACATCCAGCACCTGCGCGTAGTCGACCGCGTCCTTGGCGAATCCGGTGTCGGGACTGCAGACGACCAGGTCGGGAATCTCCATCTCGCGGACCCGGTCGCAGATCGTGTGGCGGGCGTAGAGGTGATCGACGGGAATCGAGAAGAACCCCTGGATCTGCGGGCTGTGCAGGTCCATCGTCAACACCCGGTCCGCACCGGCCGCCTCGATCGCGTCGGCACAGACCCGGGCCCGGATCGAGACACGGGGCTCGTCCTTCTTGTCGCCCTTGGCATAACTGAAGAACGGGATCACCGCGGTGACCGACTGGGCACTGGCCCGCTTCAACGCGTCGATCCAGAACAGCAACTCCATGAAGTTGTCGTTGACCGGGTAGTGCACACCCTGGATCACGAACACGTCGCGTCCGCGGACGTTCTCCTTGACCCGCACAAAGACATTGCCCTCGCTGAAGATGTGAGCCTGACAGGGCACCAGCGACACATCCAGGCAGTCCGCGATCGCCTGGGCCAGTATCGGGTTGCCCGAACCAGGCAACACGGCGAGGTCTCCATAGGGAGCCTGGAACGACTGGGCGCGGGGGCCCGAGCGTGCTGAGGATGAGTCGGCGGCGGCGTTCATCGGGCGCATGATATACAAGCCCATCGGAACCCGAAAGTCGACGCACATTGAGGATTGACGGCCCGCCACGTGCGGCCTATCACACCTGCTGCCCCGTCGGCTTTACCAACTTACCCCGGACCCCGTACCCGTGCCGCGACTGTTCAACTTCTCGGCCGGACCCGCCGTGCTGCCCGAATCGGTACTGGCCCACGCCTCACAGCACCTGCTCTGTCTGGGCGAGACCGGAGTGGGAGCACTGGAACACTCGCACCGCGGTGACGCCTTCGCCGAAATCCTCGCTTCGGCTGAAGCACGCATCAGGCGGCTGGCCGACGTGCCCGACGACATCGACGTGCTGTTCCTGCAGGGAGGAGCTTCTCTGCAGTTCGCCATGCTGCCGGCCAACCTCCGTGGCGACGGCCAGACCGCCGACTACATCATCAGCGGACACTGGTCACAAAAGGCGATCGAAGCCGCACGGACCAACGGACTCGTCCACGTCGCCGCCTCATCCGAAGACTCCGGCTTTCGACGACTTCCCGACAACCCGGTCAGCTCCACTCAACCCGCCTACCTCCACTACACCTCAAACAACACCATCGCCGGCACCCAGTTCTCGGCTCCACCCCTGGCCCCCGACAACATTCCGCTGGTCTGCGACGCCAGCAGCGACCTGTTCTCACGTCCCCTGGACCTCAACCTCCACGACCTGGTCTACGCGGGAGTCCAAAAGAACCTCGGCCCCGCCGGCCTGACCGTCGTGCTCATCCGCCGCCAGCTGCTCGACCGCGCCCCGCACACCCTGCCCGCGATCCTCCGCTACCAGGCTCACGCCGACGCCGGGTCTCTCTATCACACGCCCCCCGTCTTCTCGATCTTTGTCACCGAACTGGTGCTGCGGTGGCTGGAAGAGCAGGGGGGGCTGCAGGTGATGGCCCAGCGGAACCGTGCCCAGGCCGACCGGCTGTATGACCGCATCGACGCCAGCACGGTACTCGAAGGCCTGGTCGACCGAGAAGCCCGTTCGCTGATGAACGTCGTCTTCTCAGCCGGCAGTCCCGCTGCCGACACGCGGTTCCTGGCACTGTGCCAGCAGGCCGGTGTCGTCGGACTCAGAGGGCACCGCAGCGTGGGAGGCCTGAGGGCCAGCCTGTACAATGCCCAGCCAGAGGCGGCCGTCGATCGGCTGCTGGAGGTGATTGACGCCTTCGAGGCGGAGACGAGCGGGTGAACGACGACAGCACAGCGACCAGCAAGACCGCGGCCGATGCCGAGGACATGGCCCATGCCGACATCGGGCTCGTCGCGGCGTTGAAGATCGAGACGGCGCCGTTTCTGAGACGGTGCCTGACGACCAAGAAGTACACCGGCGGGGAATTCACCTTCCGCGGCGGCCGCTACGACGACGCCCGCGTCGCCCTGGTCGAAAGCGGACCCGGTTTCGCCCGGGCCCGGCGGGCCACACTGGCACTGATCGAAGCCCACACGCCCCGCTACGTCGTCTCCTGCGGCTTCTCAGGTGCCCTGCAACCGGAACTCAAGATCGGCCACATCGTGATGGCCAACGCGATCACCGACACCCACGGCCACGAGATGCCCCTGTCGCTCTCGATGCCAGGACAACTGCCCGCCGGAGTCCACTCCGGCCGACTGGTCGTGGTCGACGAACTGGTCCGCGCGCCCCAGGACAAGAAGGCCCTCGGAGAATCCCACGACGCGCTGGCTGTCGACATGGAAAGCCTCGCCGTGGCGCAGGTCTGTCGAGACCAGGGAGTGGGGTTCATGGCCGTCCGGGTCATCAGCGACGAGCTGGATACCGAACTGCCCCCCGAAATCCACTCGGTGCTCGCCGCCACACCGGGCCGCCGAATCGGTGCCGCGATCGGGTCGCTGTGGAAACGACCCGGCAGCTACAAGGAACTGTGGCAGATGAGAGAACAGGCCCGCTACGCCGCGGAACGACTCGCCAAGTTCCTCGACGGCGTCGTCGAACAACTCTACGAGTCGATCCCCACCGACTGAAGCACCGCATGCGACACTGGATCCTCGCTGAAACCAACTACGGCCACGTCCGCGACAACGGCTACGACGTGGCCGTGCTGCCGCTGGGAGCCACCGAGCCGCACAACCTGCACCTGCCCTACGGCACCGACATCTTCGAAGCCGACCAGATCGCCGCGGATGCCGCCGAAGCAGCCTGGAACCGCGGGGCACGTGTGGTCGTGCTGCCGACCATCCCCTACGGCACACAAACCAACCAGCACGCCTTCCCGCTGGCCATGAACCTCTACCCCTCCACGCTCACTCGAGTCATCTCGGACCTCGTCGAATCGG
>CAUZEQ010000221.1:0-8272 GCA_963578885.1 Planctomycetota bacterium | reverse complement strand
GCACCCTCCGGCCGGCGCCGTCGGAGAGCCAGTCCCTGGCCGAGGGCTGTTAGTAGCCTGTTGAATAACCGGGAGCCGTGGGGTCAGACGCCGCCTGTGGTTCGCCGGAGGCGGACCACAAGCGGGGGCTGAACCCTTCGGCCAGGCAGCGTTGCTGGAGAAAAAGGGGTCAGGCCCCCGCGTGCGGGCCGTTGCAGGTGGAGCACGGACCAATTGTGGCGGGCGTCTGACCCCGTCCGGGCATCGAACCCGTGTTTTTCAACGGACTGTCAGGCGGCCTTGCGGGCGGACCAGCTGGCCTGGCCTTCGCAGGCGGCGGCCAGACGCTCGATGACTCGCTCGCGGGATGCGGCGTCGAGGCCGGGTGCGATCGGCAGCGAGATCACTTCGGCAGAGGCCGCTTCGGCCCGAGGGAGCGAGCCGATCGAGTAGCCCAGAGATGCGAAGCAGGGCTGCAGATGCAGCGGCTTGGGGTAGTACACGGCACACCCGATGCCCGCTTCTCGCAGCGAACCCAGGATGTCGTCTCGTTCGAAGGCGGGGACCCGGATCGTGTACTGGTTGTAGACGTGTCGACACGAGTCGTGGGCCTGGGGTCGAGAGATCCAGTCTCCGAGTCCCTGGGCGAGGATCAACTGGTCGTAGTGGGCTGCCGATTCGATTCTCTGCTCGGTCCACTCTTCCAGCCGCGTCAGCTTGACTCTGAGGATGGCCGCCTGCAGTGCGTCGAGGCGGCTGTTGAAGCCGACGGCGACGTGGTGGTAGCCGCCGGTGTCGCCGTGGACTCGTAGGTGAGTCAATCTCTGGGCGAGTTGCTTGTCGTCGAGCGTGATGACTCCCCCGTCGCCGGCTCCGCCGAGGTTCTTGGTGGGGAAGAAGCTGAAGCAGCCCATCGTGCCCAGCACTCCGGCCTGCCGGCCCTGGTACCTGGCTCCGATCGCCTGGCAGGCATCTTCCACCAGCGGGATGTCGTGCAGCACCGCCAGCCGCCACAGCGGTTCCATGTTGGCGGTCTGGCCAAAGAGGTGCACGGGGATGATGGCACGGGTCTTTTCGGTGATCGCCGTGGCAGTCGCTTCGGGGCAGATGTTGAACCCGTCGGTCTCGATGTCGACAAACACCGGAGTGGCCCCGACCCGGTGGATTGCTCCGGCGGTGGCAAAAAACGTGAACGGGCTGGTGATCACCTCATCACCAGATCCGACCCCCAGTGCCATCAGCGAGAGCACCAGGGCGTCGGTGCCCGAGGCGCAGGAGATGGCGTAGCGGGAGTCGCAGAACACGGCGATGTCGGCTTCCAGGGCAGCGACTTCCTCGCCGAGAACGAACTGGCCGCTGTCGAGCACCCGAGCGACCGCTTCGAGCAGTTCCTCGGCGATCGGTTGGTGCTGGGCCGAGAGATCGATGAAGGGGACGGGCGGAAGGGCCGCGGGTTTTGGCGAGTCCATTCGCTTGGGTCCGGGGGCGAGGAGAAAGCGGAGAGGACACAGTAGAGAGTGGAATCTCTGTGAGGGGGCGGTGGGGTGCGGTGGGGGGCGGTACTGTATGAGTACGCCTTGAGGCGGTCAAGATGAGCCGCCGGTCTCCCGATCCGCCGCCTGGTCGACTCGCTACCGACCCTTCTTCTGGCCCTTTTTCTTTCTCTGGGCTGCCCGTTCCCTGGCGTCGGCGAGGACTCCCTCGGGGTCATCCAGGAATGCATCCCGGCACCCGCTGCAGCAGACCCAGTAGGTCTTTCCCTTGTAGCTGACCTTCGAGGTGCCCTTGCCCTCGGTGACAATGCACAGTGGCCCGAGGTTGGCGGTGGCCAGCCTGGTACCGGCGCGGGTGAAGCCGATGCCGGCCACGCGGGTGTAGAACGTGCTGCTTTGGCGACGCCGTTCGTGGAGCACGGTCATCCGCTTGGGGTTGAGCGTGCGGATGGTCAACCGGTGCACCTGCTTCTTCTTGTCAGCCGTCGACTCGAGCACCAGCGATCCGTCGCTGCCCGGCTTGCCGGTGTAGCTGCGTCGGGTCTTGTCGGCCATCGTGGCCTGCAGGGTGAAGAGCCCGGTCCTGGTGTTGTAGCCGAAGAGACCGTCGACGATCAGCTTGCTGAGTGGCGACTTGTAGCGGATGGCGACCGAGGTGGCGGCGGGCCCGGGCTGGTCCTTGAGCACGCGTTTGTCGGTCTTGAACTGCCAGGTCCAGCTGGCCTTTTCGCTCCAGGCGCCCTTGGCCGAGCCGCGGCGGGGTTGCCCGACGCCACGCCAGCCTCCGATCATCGGGTTGAATCGCTTGAGAGCGTCTTTTGAGTCGAGGGGGGCGGCGGACCTGGTGGGCTTTTTTGTGGTGGCGGCCGCGTCAATCCCCGAGCGGACCTGTGACGGGATCAGGCTGACCAGCAGCGTGAGCGTGACCGTCAGCAGGATCGGGCGTCGCGACATGGCTGTGAAGATCCAGGATGGGGAATCTCTATCCGTAGGATACCACGGCGAGCCAGGATTGTGAGGTGTCTGTCGCTGCCCCTTTCACGAGTCACCGCCACACGGCCGGCAGCTACTCGCGGGTGAGCTGCTTGAAGCGAGCCATCAGGTCCTGGGTGATGGGGCCAGGTGAGCCGTTTCCGATGGTGCGTCCATCGAGGCTGACGACGGCGATGACTTCGGCAGCCGTCCCGGTCAGGAAGCACTCCTGAGCGGTATAGATGTCGTGCCTCACCAGAGCGGTCTCGCGGACCTCGTACCCGGCCTCTCGAGCCAGGCTGATCACCGCGTTGCGAGTGAGACCTTCGAGGATGCCCGACTCGGTGGGCGGGGTTCGGATCAGGCCGTCGCTGATGATGAAGACATTGTCTCCGGTGCACTCGGCCACTTCGCCCTTGTGATTGAGCATCAGGGCCTCGACGAACCCCGCGTCGGTGCCCTCGATCTTGGCCAGGATGTTGTTGAGGTAGTTGAGCGACTTGATGCGGGGGTTGAGTGCCCCGGGGTGGTTGCGGATCGTGCTGGCGGTGACCAGCGGCATCCCGTTTTCGTAGACCTCGGGCGGATACAGTGTGATGGTGTCGGCGATAATGATCACGACCGGGTTGGCGGTCTTGCGGATGTCGAGTCCCAGCGTGCCGGAGCCTCGGGTGACAACCAGCCGGACGTAGCCGTCGTCGATGCCGTTGGCCTTCACGGTTTCGTCGACCGCGTCGATCATCTGTTGCCGTGCGAGCGGGATCTCGAGCCGGATGGCCTGGGCGCTTTGGTAGAGCCGATCGACGTGTTCGCCCAGCAGGAAGACGTTTCCGCCATAGACGCGGATGCCTTCGAAGACACCGTCACCGTAGAGCAGTCCGTGGTCGAAGACGCTGACGCTGGCCTCTTCGGCAGGGACCAGCGAGCCGTCGATGTAGACCTGTTTGGGCATCGCATGGGGCAGGGGTCAGACGCCGATGTGGGCGGCCCGAAAGCCCGCCCACATCGGGACCTGACCCCTTCTTCCAACAACCTGGTTTGTACGAATGGGTCTGACCCCGACAGCCGATCCGACCCCGACAGCCGATCCGACCCCGACAGCCGATCCGACCCCGGCGACTAGGCGGCCTGGCGCACCGTTTCGAGTCGACCCTCATCGAGTCTGACGCTGCGGTGAGCGTGGCAGGCGATCCGTTCATCGTGGGTGACCATGATGATAGTCAGCTGCTGAAGCTCGTTCAAGCTGGCCAAAAGCGACATGATTTCCTGGCTGGTGGACGAGTCGAGGTTGCCGGTGGGTTCGTCGGCCAGCAGCACCCTCGGTTGCCCAATCAACGCCCGGGCGATCGCCGCCCGCTGCATTTCGCCTCCCGATAGCTCACTGGGGCGGTGCTTGACCCGGTGCCCCAGTCCCACCTTGTCGATGATCTCCCGAGCCTGCTCGCGGAACGCCTTGCGGTGCCGCCACCAGGAGAGTGTCGAGTGGCGGATGGCCAGCGGGGAGAGGACGTTTTCCAGCAGAGTGAATTCGGGCAACAGGTGATAGGACTGGAAGATGAATCCGAAGTTGCGGTTCCTGAGCGTGTCGCGCTGACGCTCCTTGAGGTTGTCGATGCGGCGTCCGTCGCAGTGCACTTCGCCGACGTCGGGAGCATCGAGCAGTCCGAGCACGTGCAGCAGCGTGCTTTTTCCGGAACCGGATTGGCCGACGACCGAAAGGAATTCGCCCTGTTCGAGTTCGAGATCGACGCCACGCAGGACCGGGATGATCAACTCACCCTTGCGGTACGACTTCTCGAGAGCGATGCAGCTCAGACGGGGAGTTGCGGTGCCGGGCGGGTGGTCGAGAGTCGCGTCGGGTGGGGCGGGAGAGGAAATGGCCGTGGCCCAGGCGTCGCGAGCCTGCTGGCTGACGTCTGTTGAGGGCTGCGGTGTTTGCTGCGGTGTACTCATGGTCCGTGTCCTGTTGGAGTTCACTCGTAGCGGAGTGCCTGGACGGGGCGGAGGGTTGCGGCGCGACGTGCGGGCAGGATGCTGGCGAGCACGGCGATGAGGACGGCTCCCAGCGCGACGCAACTGACCATCATCGGGCTGACTGCGGTGGGGATTTCGGGGAAGTAGTAGATCGTCTCATCGAAGACCTTCCGACCCAGCAGCCAGGTGATCCCCTTTTCGATTTCGTTGATGTAGTAGACAAACGTCAGACCCAGGAGCACTCCCACTCCGCTGCCGACGACACCCAGTGCGAGTCCATAGCCGAGGAAGATGGACATGATGCCCTGCCGGCTGGCTCCGAGTGCCTTGAGGATGCCGATGTCCCGGGTCTTTTCGACGACGATCATGTAGAAGATGGCCAGGATGCCGAACCCGGCGACGGCGATGATCAGGAACAGCAGGATATTGAGGATGCCGGTTTCGAGTTCGACGGCGGCCAGCAGCGGGCCCTGTTTCTGTTGCCAGGTCCGAACCGAGTAGATGTGAGCGGGGAAGGCGGCCCGGAGTCGTTTGACGACGACGTCGGCGTCTTCGAAGTTCTTCAGCTTGACCTGGATCGACGTCACGGCGCGGTCGCCGGTGGAGGGGTCGATCATGCCGCGGGTCTGCTGCAACTGCTCGATGTTGCAGAAGACGAGGTTCGAGTCGTATTCGCTCATGCCGCTCTTGAACACGTCGACGACCGTGGCGGTGAAGTGTCGAGGTTCGGGAGGTCGTCCGGCCGAGACGGTCGTGATGCGGACATCCTCACCGGCCAGCACCATCCGCTCGATCCGGATCTCACCCGTCTCCTTGTCCTCGATCGGAAACTCGATCAGCCCGGCACCGATGAAGATCTTGGCGGGCAGGGGGTCGGCGGGGTCGGCCAGTTCGAACGGCTCGCCGGGGTGTGACGGCGGAGAATCGAAGGCATCGAGGCTGCGGGCCGAGGGGGGTACGGCCGGTGAGAGGTCGATCTCCGGAGGCGGTGCCAGGGTCTCGGGGGGAAACGCGGGCGGGGCGTCGAGGTTGGGGGGTATTGGCTGCGGTGTTGGCTGCGGTGTTTGTGGGATAGGTTGAGATCCGCTGGCGGGGACGACTTGTTGAGGTTGATTCCATTCGAGTCGTCTTCGTTCGAGTTCGACGAGCATGCGTCGGTGGCTGCGGGCTTCGGTGGTGAGTGTCCACGAGGGGCTGGGGACGGGGAGGTTGAGTGCGAGGGTTCTCTGGTCTCGGACGATCTCCAGTTCGATGGTCTTGCGATCGATCGAGTTTTTGAGTCGGGAGGCGAGATCCTTGGTGTCCTCGACGGGGGACCCGTTGCAGCGGGTGATGCGATCTCCGGCGTGGATGCCTGCGGTGTGGGCTGAGCTGCCTGGGAGGACACCCTCGACCAAGCATCCCTCGACGGCATCGTCCTGGAGTGCCAATCCCATACGTCGACCGGAGGTGAAGGAGGCGAGGTTGGTGACCAGCGGGCTGACTTCTCCCTTGGTCTTCGGGTCGATCCCGATCAGGGTCACCGGCCTGGTGATGACCTGTCCCCGGTACTTGAAGCTGATCATGCCATAGACTTCGACCGTGGCGGTCATCGCCTCGACGTAGTCACCGGCCACCTCCATGATTTCCTGCATGCGTCGAGCGGCATCGGGGTCGCCGTCGAGCGTGTGGGTTTCGATCACGATATCGGCCAGGATGCCGTGAATCCGTTCGCGCATCTCGGTGGCGAATCCGGCCATCACGCTGTTGACCACGATCATGGTCGCCACGCCGAGCATCACGCTGATGATGCTGGCCATCGCGATCCAGCGGGTCCGCAGGTAGCGGAGGCAGATCTGGAGCTTGTACATGGCAGTCCTTTGCCGAAGTCTTGTGGCCGTCCTGGCCGGACGTACGCGAAGGGTCACGGCGGGGAATTGTCAGCCCGAGCGATTTCGCGTTTGTCGATGTTGTGTTCGAGCAGTTTGGCCTATTCGGTCGAGTTTGTCTTGGTCACTTCCGGCGACTTGTCACCGGAGCTCGATCCCGTTCCCGATTCGGGTCTCAAGAGCGGAAAGAAGATCACGTCGCGTATCGAGCGGCTGTTGGTCAGCAGCATGACGAGCCGATCGACGCCGATGCCCAGTCCTCCGGCGGGCGGCATGCCGATCTTGAGTGCTTCGAGGAAGTCGGTATCGAGCTTGGCCATCGAGTCGTCGGCGTCGAGGCCATCGAGTTGAGTACGAAACAGCTCATCCTGCAGCAGCGGGTCGTTGAGTTCGGTGTAGGCGTTGGCCAGTTCCATGCCATCGATGAACAACTCGAATCGTTCAGCGATCTCGGGGTCATCGGCCTTCCGCTTGGTCAGCGGACAGAGGCTGGCGGGGTAGTCGATGACGAAGAGTGGTCCCTGGAGTGCATCTTCGACGGTTTCTTCGAACACCTTGTTGATGATGACATCGGGGTGAACGCCGTCGGTATCGATTTCGAGTTTCCCGGCGATCTGGGCCACCGCGGCCGTGTCGTTCATTTCGCACCCGGCGTGTTCCCGGAACAGTTCGGCGTAGGTCTTACGCGGCCAGGGCGGTGTGAAGTCGATCTGCTGCTCACCCCACGGCAGCACCATGCCCTCGCCGAGCATTTCAGCGGCGTCGACGACGATCTTTTCGGTCAGGTCCATCATTGACCGGTAGTCACCGTAGGCCTGGTAGATTTCGATCATGGTGAATTCGGGGTTGTGCGTCGCATCGATGCCCTCGTTGCGAAACACGCGTCCGATTTCAAAGACCCGCTCGACGCCTCCGACCAGCAGTCGTTTGAGGTGCAGTTCGAGCGCGATTCTCATGAACAGCTCGATCCCCAGAGTGTTGTGCTCGGTGATGAACGGCCGGGCGGCGGCTCCGCCGGCCACCGCGTGCAGCACGGGGGTTTCGACTTCGACGAAGCGCTCGCTCGTGAGCGTCTGGCGAATCGATTGAATGATGCGGGTCCGCTTGAGCATGCGATCGAGCACGCCATCGTTGTAGATCAGGTCGATCGAGCGGTGCCGCAGCAGCATCTCGACGTCCTTGGCCCCGTGGAACTTCTCGGGTGGCTGGGCCAGCGACTTGCAGAGCATCGTGAGCTTCTCGGCGAAAATCGTCTTCTCACCGGTCTGTGAGACTCGAAGTGCTCCATCGATACCGATCAGGTCGCCGAGATCGAGTGCTCCGATCAGTTCCCACTGCTGGTCGCTGAGGTCGCGTCGAGAGACCATCAGCTGGATGCGGCCGGAGAAGTCCTGCACGTGGTAGAACTTCAGCTTGCCGCGGTTGTTCCGCAGCATGATCCGGCCGGCGACCCGGACGGTCTCCCCATCGGTCCCGGGCTCCTCGGGACATCTCTCGCGGGCTTCGCAGATCGGGATGTGTCCGTCGAAGCGTTGGCCCCAGGGGTCCAGCCCCAGGTCCTTGATCTTCTGCAGCTTCTCGAGACGGGCGGCTTCGAGGCGGTCGGGCTTGCGAGAGTTCATCGTTCAAGGTCTGCGGGAGAGACCTTGTGCGGGTGCGGGATGGGGGTGTCAGAAAACCGCAGGGGAATCGCGAGATACTCGAGAAAATCCGGGGTCAGGTCAATGCGAGAGTCAGCCGCACAGTGAGCGTCCCACGCGATCCACGATCCGGTAGAGCAGTTCCAGCGACTCGCTGGCCTGTTCGGAGGTGATGGTCATCGGCGGGCTGATCCGCAGCACGGTATCGGCCAGCGGTCCCAGCAGGTGGATGCCATCTCCCCCGCCCTCGTCGTGTTCTCCGAGGTAGCACGCTTCGACGATTGCGTTGGCGACATCGGCTGCAGCGGTGGACCCGACGTCGGCACATTCGATGCCATAGACCATC
>CAUZEQ010000220.1:0-8310 GCA_963578885.1 Planctomycetota bacterium | reverse complement strand
GAGTCCGGGTCACTGAGGAAACGTCCATTCGTTCCCGGTCAGTGGACCCGTTACTCGCGAGGTTCAACAGGGTGCCGCACTCTTCGACCGCCACGCCCCCCGGCGCACTTTTGGGCCGCCGTTTACAGGCTCACAGGCAGTCAGAAGAGCGGAGAGGGGGGGATTCGAACCCCCGGTCGCTTTGACACGACGCCGGTTTTCAAGACCGGTGCATTCGGCCACTCTGCCACCTCTCCGAACCGGGCCGCCCGCTACGACGACACGTCGCGGCGGCCGACTACTTCTGCTTCTGTTTCTTCTTGCCGTCCTTCTTGTCCTTCTTGGAATCGGCCGAGTAGGGCTTCTCCTTCTTCGGATCCGCTCCGAAGGACTGACGCAGTTGTATGGCTGCTGCGGTGACGGTCCTCATCGGGCCGGTCAGCTTCAGGAAGTAGTTGCCCTTGCCCTTGATATTGAGGATCACAGCCAGCATCCGCGCCTTCTTCATCGGCTTGGTGCGACGCTGGATCGGAGGACCGACCGGCTGGTTGTAGGTACCGGTGAGGTCCAACAGCAGGTAGGGACCCTGGGATGACTCGCCTTGTAAGACCTTCATCTTGCGGCCCTTGGCCTGGAACTGGCCGACCCAGCGACGGATGTTCGCATCAGCCCCGCCTCCGGCTCCATCAAAAAAGAAGATCGCCAACTCGGCGGATTGCGTGTCACCGGGCACGGCCGGCAGCTTGAACTGGCCCGCCCGCAGGCGACTGCGGGGCTTCTGCTTCTCCCAGGCCGTCGGGACCGTCAGCGTGATGTCCCGAACCTTGACCGTGGCCGTCTTGGCGGACTTGGCCTCCTTCTTGGCCTCCTTCTTGGCCTCCTTCTTGGCCTCCTTTTTCTCAGGGGCCGCAGCGGCCCCGAGCGAGGAAACGGCCAGGGAGAACACGGCCAGCAGGACGATGGGAAGACGATGGGGCATGAGCGGAGTCCCGGGTGGTGAGTAGGGGATGGGCAGCGGTGGCTGCGGTGCCTGATTCTCGAGCATCAATCGGGGGTTTGCAATGTAAGAAGCTGTTGGAGGTTTGTGTGTCCCGGCGAGCGACACCGGCCGGCGGTACATAAGGGGTCAGGCCCCCCCCACAGGTCCGCCGCAGGCGGATCAAACCCCGTGGGTGCGATCAGCCGTTGCGGAGCAGCTTCTTGAAACGCGACCACGGCCGCGCGTTGGCCACGTGCTTCTTCTCCAGGCCCGCTCGGCGGGCCTGGCAGACGCCCCACTGCATCACGTCCATCCCGCCGGTGCTGTGTGCGTCGGTGCTGATCACGATCGGGATGCCGTGCTCCCGGGCCGCCGCGGCGTGCAGGTCATCGAGGTCCAGCCGGCTGGGGTGCGCGTTGATCTCCATCATCACCCCGTGATCGGCCGCCGCCTTGAACAGGTCCGGATAACTGATCTCCGCTCCCGGACGCTTGCCGATCAAGCGACCGCTGGGATGACCGATGACGTCGACGTGAGGATTCCTGACCGCGGTCATCAGCCGCAGGTCGATCTGCTCGCGAGGCTGTTTCAGCCCGTAGTGCAACACCGCAATCACCCAGTCGGCCTCGGCCAGCACGTCGTCGGGCAAGTCCAGCGTCGCATCCTCCAGGATGTCGCACTCGATCCCGCACAGCACCTCGATCCCCGACACGCTGCCGCGGATCTCATCGATCTGCTTCCAGTGAGCCCTCAACCGCTTCGCATCCAGGCCACCGGCCATCGTGACCCGTTTCGAGTGATCGGTGATCGCGATGTACTTCCGCTTCCTGGCCTTCGCCGCGGAGATCATCTCCTCGATCGACGCCGTCCCATCCGTCGCCGTGGTGTGCATGTGCAGGTCGCCGCGGATGTCGGCCAGAGTGACCAGCTCGGGCAGTTTTCCCGCCTCGGCCATCTCGAACTCACCCCGGTCCTCACGCAGCTCCGGAGGGATCCACGGCAGACCCACCGCCGCGTAAACGTCCTCCTCGGTCCGACCGGCCACCCTGTTGCCCTCGTCGTCCTGATCATCGTTCTCCTTGAAAACCCCGTACTCGTTGACCTTCAGCCCCCGTTCCTGGGCACGGCGGCGGACGACGATGTTGTGTTCCTTGGAGCCGGTGAAGTACTGCATCGCCGCCCCGTAGGACTCCTCGGGCACCACCCTCAGGTCCATCTCCAAACCACCCGCCTCACGCTCCAGCAGCCTCACACGCTGTTTCGTCTCGCCCTGGGCCAGGACCTCGTCGACCAACTCGTGAGCCGCCAGCGCCTCCATCACCTCCGACGACTTCACTCCCTCGGCAATCGTCGCCAGCACGTCGAGGTCGCCGACGGTCTCCTTCAGCCGCCGGCTGCTGCCGGCCAGGCTGACCCGAGTCACCGAGTCGAGCTCGGCAAGATCCTCGACAATCCGGTCCACGGCCACCCGGGCCGTGGCCAGCCAGGTGCGGGTGCTGCCCTGCCGGGCCAGCGGGATGCCCTCGAGAATCGACTGCTCGGTCTTGGTGCCAAACCCCTTCAACTCGGCAATCGCTCCCTCGGTCGCCGCGGCCTCCAGAGCGTCTAGTGATTCCAGGCCCAGGTCCTTGAACAGGACGCCGACCTTCTTGGGGCCCAGGCCGGGGATCGTCAGCATCGACACCACGCCCGCGGGGACCTGCTCGCGGAGTTCATCGAGTTGATCCAGCTTCCCGGTCAGGACGATCGAGTTGATCTTCTCGGCCAGGTCCTTACCGATCCCGGAGAGTTCTTCGGGAGACCTCTCGGGGTCCTCGACCAGCCCCGCAATCGGTTCGGCCAGCGCCTCGATTGCCCGAGCTCCGTTGCGGTGAGCCCGGACCCGGAAGGGATTGGCTCCCTGGATCTCGAGCAGATCGGCCAGGTCGACCAGGACCCTCGCCACGTCCGCGTTGCTCATCCCTCGATCCGCCTGTGCTGTTGCACTGACACCGCTAGCGGCCGGCGATCGTGCTGCCGGGCAATTCCGGCCTCAGCAACCCCTCGACGATGACCACGCTGCGGGACACGACGATCGAGCGGAGCCTGAGGGCATGGCGAGAGGAGCCGTGGCGTGCGAGTCGAGCTCGTGACGGGATAACATGGTGAACGACCGTGCCGATGGCCGCTTCGTCGAGAGCCGTCGGTGCCTTTTCGGTCGCCGGCTTCTTCGGCTCGGCCGGCTTCTTGGCCTCGGCCGGCTTCTTCGGCTCGGCCGATTTCTTGGCATCGGCCGCCTTGGTCGAGGGCTTCACGAATTTCGGGATGACCTCGCCGGGGTCCGCATCGGGATCAACCGGCGGTCGGAGGGCTCGGGTGTCGACACCAGGATCACCGGCGGCCTGGGGGCCATCGACGAAAGTCCGGGCCGCGGGGGCGGCTCGCTGCCAGCCGCCGCCGACCGCTGTGGCCGACGCCGACCCCGAGGGCAACGTGATCGGGCAACCGCCGTATCCGCATGGTGAGCAACCCCAGGGGGCAGCGTAGCCGCGGCCAAAGGGCGATCCGCACGGGCTACAGCCGAACAGTCCCCCAAGCAGACTCAGCGGGTTGGGCAATCTCGGAAGGCAGGGAGCACCGTAGGGGCTGCGGTAGGGAGAACCGTAGGGCGAACCGTAGTAGGGCGCGGCGGCAACCGGCTGAGTGTAGACACGCTGCGGGGCGGCAGAGGTGTAGCCACTCGGCGGGCAACCGTAGGCGCCGTACCCCGTGGCATAACGGCCGTAGGAAGCCCCGTAGGAGGCCTGGTAGGGACCGCACGAGGTGCCGAACAGCGAGTCGACCAGCCAGGGGATCACTCCGGCATCGGCCGTCGACGCTGAGACGGACAGGGCCACGACCAGGCCGATTCCCAGTCGCAGTGCCCCGCGAAAGTGACGAGTCCAACTCACCAGGCTGTTCGATTTCATATCGCTTCATCCTCGGGTGTGACATCTCTGCGGCACAGGACTCGAGCAGATCAATCCGGAGTGTGTCGCAACCGTTCCCATCGACACAACCGGACCGCTATCCTGCACGTCTCCTGCTGACCCATCTGTTGTACCGGTGCCCAAAGAGCAGTGTCAACAGGCGGCCGGGGCCGGTCCTGCGAGCCCCGCCGCTGCCCTGAAAACACCTCCCACGATGGGCTCTCACGCCACGATGAAATCCGAGCACTTCCAGAGTCTCACGCCACTCTCGGGGCTCTTCGAACTCTGGGACCGCCGCTGCCAACCGCTCGGGCCGCCCGAGCCGCCTGCGGAGCCGGGTTTCAGCGGTGCCGGGGTGTTGCGGATCGAGACTGATCGTGGAGCACTGGCGGTTCGCAGCTGGCCGACTCCCGGGCTGACGCGGGTGCGGATCGAGGGGCTGCATCGGCTGCTGGAACACGTCGCGGACACGGTGCCGGTGGCGGTGCCCCTGGCGGCCAACGGTGGCAGCAGGCTGGTGGAATGGAACAGCCGTTTGTGGCAGCTGGAACCCTGGATGCCCGGAGTGGCCGATTTCCGGCTCGATCCCTCACCCGAGCGGTTGGCCGAGGCGATGGCGACGCTGGGACGGTTTCACCGAAGTGCACGGGAATTCGTGCCCCGGGGCGACGTGGCCGAGTGGTTCGGGTCCCATAGCGCAATGCCGTCCCCGGCCGTCGGCGAACGGCTTCGAAGACTCGCCGCCTGGGAACGGGGCTGGGACACGTTGGTCCTTAGAGCCCGTGGGACGGTATCGGGGTGGGAACGGGAGCAGGGTCAGCGGGATCAGCGAGGCTGGTCTGAGGTGATCGGAGAGATCGACAGGCTGTTTTGTCGTGGCAGGGGTTGGGTGAGGCGGCAGTTGAGTGTTTTCGTGAGCACGCTGTTTCGATGCCAACCGTGTCTCAGGGACGTGTGGCACGATCACCTGTTGTGGACCGGGAGCCAGGTGACCGGGCTGATCGACCCGGGGAGTGCCCGCATTGACAACGTGGCGATCGACGTGGCGCGACTGCTGGGCAGCCTGGTCAAAGACGACGCCCAGGGATGGGAGCGGGGGCTGGAAGCCTATGAGCGCGCGGAGGGTCTGTCGCTGGAGGAGACCGGGCTGGTGACAGTGCTCGACCAAAGCGGCGTGCTGCTGGCCGGAGCGGTCTGGGTCGAGCGGTTGGCCGACGGCACGGTGGCGAGGGGTTCAGCGGTCCGAGTGAGACGTCGGCTGGAGGAGGTTGTGCAGAGAATGCGGGCGTTGGTCGAGAAGACTGGCGTGGTGTGAACCGGCTGCGGGCTGCGGTGTGCGGCGGGTCACTCGTCGTCGAAACCGCCGCGCTGGAGGTCTTCGAGAGCCTCCTCGGCGGCCCGCTTGACTCCCTCGTCGGCGTCCGCCTCGACGATCCCCCTCAGGATCTCCTCAGACCGCTCAGCCCGCATTTCCCCGATCGCTTCGACCGCGGCGGCTCGCACACGGTTTTTTTCATCGGAGGTCGCCACCTGTTGGAGCACGTGCAGGTTTTCGGGCTCACCGAGTTCACCCAGTGCCCGCGACGACCAGACCCTCGGCAGCCACTCCTCGTCCTCGATCGCCATCTTCGCCAGCTTCCCGGCCAGCGCTCCGATTCCTGCGGCCCCGACCAGCCGGGCGGCCGGTGAACGGGTCAGCGGGATCGGGTGGTCGAGCAGTTCGGAGATCTGGCGATGCGACTCTTCGGTGAACACGCCGGTCATGGCCAGCAGGCTGCGTTCGGCGACGTTGCGGACCTTGTTGACCGGGTCGACCAGGGCGCCCAATAGCGCGCTGACGGTGTCGGGGTCGGGGTGGAATTCGAGTCCCGAGGCGGCCATCACGCGGAATTCGGATTCCTCGTGACCCAGCAGTCCTTTGAGACGTTCGACCCCGGCCTCGTCGGGCATCCGCGCCAGGGCCTGGGCCGCGGCGGTCCGAGCCGGAGTCCCCACGTCGGGGCTGATCACCAGCCCCGCCAACGCGTCGGCCACCTCGACCCCAGAAGATTCGGCCGCCTCGACAATCGCCTCGTTGCGAACCTCCAGGTCGGCATCCCCCAGGCGTTCAACCAGCCCCGCGTTCATCCCACTCTCCTATTCCCGCTCGGACCGCTACTGCAGCTTCCCCCGCCCGGCGATCTCCCACACCTCCTCGAGCACCCCCCCGCGGCAGGCGAAGAAGTGGTCGTGCAGCACGGTGGTGAAGTCGGCGTAGCCAACGATCAACTCGACCTTGTCACCGATCGAGAGGTCCAGCGCGTCGCCGACCAGGTTCAGCTCGCAGTGCTCGGCACTCATGCGGACCACCTCGGTCTCGGGATGGTCCTTGACCAGCGGCAGGTGGGCGTCGGGGCTGAGCGTCTTGCGGCCGCTGTCGAGGACGGCTCGGGTCTTTTCGGGACGAGAGACCACCGTGGCCAGCACCGTCAGGCCGTACTCCAGGCCCGTCACGCCCATCTGCAGCTGGTAGACCGGGTCGGCGAAGATCCCGCCACCGGCCTGCAACTCGGTCACCGCCGGACAGTCGCTGGTGTACTGGTAGCTGCCGGTGCCCCCGGCACTGACGATGTCGCAGACCAGGCCCTCGTCTCGCATCGCGTCCCGGGTCTCTTCGAGCAGTCTCATCGAGGCGTTGATCGAGCTCCGCTTCTCCTCGGGATCCTCCACCCTCAGCAGGTGCCCCTCATAGCCCATGATCCCCACCAGGCTCAGGCCATCCAGTTCGGCGGTGGCCCGTGCCAGTTGCAGGGCGTCACGTCCTGGCAGCACTCCGACGCGATCCAGCCCGACGTTGATTTCCAGGATCACCCGGCAGGTGACTCCCGCATCGGCACAGGCGGCTGCCAGCGGCTGGGCCTGAGCGAAGTGATCGATGGCGATGATCGGGTCGGCCGTCTCGCACAGCCGGGCGACTCGACGCACTTTTGGCTGGCCCACGATCATGTTGGCGACCAGGATGTCGGTGATCCCCGCTGCGGCCATCACCTCCGCCTCGGTCACCTTGGCGCAGGTCACCCCGATCGCTCCGGCTTCACGCTGCCGATGGGCGATTTCGGGGGTCTTGTGGCACTTTTCGTGAGGCCTCCACTGCTTGCCGCGTTCGCTCATGAACGAGGCCATTTTCGAGATATTGGCTTCGAGCACGTCGAGATTGATGCAGAGGCTGGGGGTGTCGAGATCGGCGTGGGGTATGCCGGGAGCCGGGAGAGTGGTCATCGTGCTGGGGGCTCAACTGCAGGAGACGGGTGGTTGGAGGACTCTGGGCCGCCGGCCCATGATAGCCGACCGGTGACGTGGTAGGAATCGGACGAGGCGTACGGGGACCGGTCGAAAAACAAACTTGGCCGCGACGGTTGACAGCCGCCGGGGGGCTGATACCATGGCTCGATGCGCTGCTCATTGAGTGGTGCGCAGGAGAAGTCGTTTCGACGTCGTCTCCGATGCCTTCGGGCAGTTCTTTGACAACTTGGTTGGTGGCCCTCGTTCAGCGATTTCAGTCGCTGGATCCTTCGGGATGCGGCTGATTGCACAGGTTTGACCACTTGTGCATCCAGCATCAGACTTTTTTTTCTGCTAACAGTCCCCTGCCCGGCCAGAATCCTCGAGCGGCTCTCTGGAGTTGGTCCTTCGGGACCTGCGAAAGAGACACAAGAGGAGGAAGGCGTGGCAACGGGAAAGCAGTCATATGAAGGGTTTGATCCTGGCTCAGAATGAACGTTAGCGGCGTGGATTAGGCATGCAAGTCGAGCGAGAAGTCTTTGATGGAACCCTTCGGGGGGAAGTCATTGACGGACAGCGGCAGACGGCGTAGTAAGGCGTAGGTTACGTACCCTAGAGACCGGGACAGCTACGGGAAACTGTAGGTAATACCGGATGATCTCCCAGGACATGATCGTCCCGGGAGCAATTGGTGTGATTCCGCTCTGGGAGCGGCCTACGTGGTATTAGCTAGTTGGTGAGGTAATGGCTCACCAAGGCTGAGATGCCTAGGGGGTGTGAGAGCATGGCCCCCACGACTGGGACTGAGACACTGCCCAGACACCTACGGGTGGCTGCAGTCGAGAATATTCCGCAATGGGCGAAAGCCTGACGGAGCGACGCCGCGTGTGGGATGAAGGCCCTTGGGTTGTAAACCACTGTCAGAGGGGATGAAATCCTTGGAGGCTATCCTCCTTGGTTGACAAAGCCTCAAAGGAAGCCCGGGCTAAGTACGTGCCAGCAGCCGCGGTAACACGTACTGGGCGAACGTTATTCGGAATTACTGGGCTTAAAGGGTACGTAGGCGGCCAGATTAGTCAGATGTGAAATCCCACGGCTCAACCGTGGAACTGCGTTTGATACTGTCTGGCTTGAGTGAGATAG
>CAUZEQ010000219.1:0-8358 GCA_963578885.1 Planctomycetota bacterium | reverse complement strand
CCCTCGAGCTTCGTGTTGTCGACGTGCATTTCGATCCGCATCTTTCTCGACGACGGATCCAGCGCCATGGCCGAGCGATCGACCGTGCCATTGATCGCCACGCCCTCGCCGAGCCCGCCGATACTGTGGAACCTTGCCTTGAGGCCCGTGCGAACGGCCCCGAGCTGCGAAGGCGAGACGAATGCCACAATGCGAACGCGGTCGAACCGAGACACTTCGAACAGCGGACTCCCCTCGGCACCGCTTCCCGCCGGCCGCACAAACGCCCCGGGATCGACGTATCGGGCCACCACGACTCCGGCAAACGGCGCCGTGATCAGGCGATAGGTATTGAGTGCTTCGAGCCGCTTGACGGAGGCCGCGGCCACGTCGGCCACGGCAATCGCCTGGGCCACGTCGGCTTCGGCCTTACGGATGTTCGCCCCTGCCGTCACGACTTCGGCCTCGGTCGCTTTCACCGCGGCCTCGGCGGCGGTCAGCCGAAAACGGGCCTCGTCCTTCCGGTCGAGATCCGCGGCACCCATCTTGACCAGCGCGGCAATCCTCTGCAGTCCGACCGCCCGCAAAGCTCTCAGGGCCTGCTTCTCGATCAGGGTCTGCTTGACCTGGGTCTGCATCGCCTTGGCAATCTCGACGGCCGCCCTCGACTGGACGACCTCGGCCAAAGCCCGACGTCCCTCGGCCTGCTTCTCAAGCAACTCCTCTTTCAATTCGGGAATGTGCAACTCGGCCAGGACGCTGCCCGCGTCGACGGCGACACCGATGTCGATCTCACGGTCCCCCTGTCGACCGATCGTCTTGACGTAGCCGGCCTGCTTGGCCACCAGCACCGTCGATTCAAACCCGATCACGCTGGCCCCGGGCAGCTCGGCCACGCTCTCCTGGTGCTCGATCCACTCGATCGGCTCGACCGTCGTCGCTGACGCCGCCGCAGCTGTGTCACCACCCCGCCCGCCGGCAGGCTCGGCCTGGGAATCCCCACGACCCGGCCCATCGCATCCGACCAGGCAGACCAGGCAGACCAGCACCAGGTGGGCCACGAGGCGTTGCTTGCTGGGCAGTGGGGTATTGGTTTCAGTCATCGGTTTCACTCTCCGGCATCACTCAACACATGTGGCAGCCTGGTGGCTCGGGGCCCTCAGGACCACGCCGCCTCCAGATCCTCGGTCGTGTCCTTGGGTCGTTTGACCAGTATGTAGAGGCAAGGGACCACGAAAGCGGGCAACAGCGTGGCGGCGATCACTCCGCCGACGATGGTCCGAGCCAGCGGCTCGTCGGCCTCGCCCCCGGCAAACCCGATCGCCATCGGCAGCAGCGCCAGCACCGTCGTCAGGGATGTCATCAGGATCGGGCGGGAACGGATCAGTGCCGCGTCGACAATCGCATCCTTGACGTCGGCTCCCTCCTTCAGACGCAGGTTGGCAAAGTCCAGCAGCACGATCGTGTACTCGACCACGATCCCGATCATCATGATGATGCCCATGAACGACTGGATGTTCAGCCGCGTCCCCGTCAATTTCAGGATCACAGCGACCCCGATGAACCCCAACGGCACCGTCGCCATCACGATCATCGGATCCAGGAACGATCGGAACTGTCCGACCATCACCAGGTAAACCAGCACGGAGGCCAGGACCAGCCCCAGCGTGAAGTCGACGAATGAGTCTCGCATCGAGCGGATCTCTCCGTGCACCTCGACCGTCATCCCCGCGTAGTCGCCGCCGGTGATCTTGAACCGCGTCGCCCGGTTCATACCGACCGCCGAGAGCAGCTGCTGGAGCCATTGCGGGTAGCGAGCCGCGGCGGCACGCGAATCGCGGGTCGCTCCCAGCTTGAGATCCGGATGAACGGCCAGGCGATCCTCGATCTCAGAGACCACGCTGCCCAGGTCGTACTCGGGCTCGATGTTGGCAAATACGTCGGTCACGCGAGTGATGTTGCGGTGGTTGATCACTGCCGGTCCGGTCTTGGTCGTGTCGAACTTGGCGATGTCCTTGAGGTAGACCGGTGTCCCGTCCTCGTCCTCGCGGACGACAATCATCCTCAACGAGTCCAGCGAGTTGATGCGGTCCTCGGGATACTGCGAGCCCATGAAGTAGTGGTTGCCGTTGGAGGGATCGATCCAGAAGGCTGGGTCGAAGTTGATCGAACTGTTGGTGGCACTGACCAACGCCTCCATCGTCTCCTGCGGGGTCACACCGTGATCGGCCGCAGCGATGCGGTCGATCTCGACCTCGATCATCGGGTAGTCGATTCGCTGGGCCACCCGCACATCGGTCGCCCCGGGCACCCCGGCGATCGTCTCGACCAGGTGGTCGGCGATCTCGTGGGCCTTGTCGAGATCGTAGCCGGCGATCTGCAGGTGGATCGGGGAGGGTTCTCCCATGTTCAACGCCGCCGTCAGGATCCCCCCGGTGTCGAAGGCAAACTCGATCTCGGGAAACTTCTTGGTCAGCCGCTTGCGAAGCTTCTGCACCAGGGCGAAGACATCCGTGTCGCCCCGATCACCCAGCTGCACCAGGATGAACGAGTCCATCGGTCCGGTGTTGGGCGTGTAGGCCGCCGGCCAGTCCATCAGCACGCCGATGTTTGAGATCAGCATCTTGCAGTTGGACGCCGCCGCGGCCCGCTTGAGCTCCGCTGCGGTCAGCTGTCTGGTTTCCCCGCCGGCAAACTTTTCGCGGGTCACCGGGTAGATCGCCTCGGCCGGATTCCCCGGAGCCGGATCACCGATCATCGCCACAATCTCGTTCTCGATCGCCTCCACCAACTTCTCGGACCTCTCGATCCGAGTCCCCGATGGGGCTCGGACGTAGATCGTGAACTGGCCCGAATCGATCGGAGGAAACAGCTCGGTCCCGGTGCGTGACATCACCACGACCGAGATCGCGAACAGGACGGCCGCGACGCCCAGTACGGCCCACTTGAAACGCAACGCTCCCAGCAACATCCGACGGTAGGTTCGCAGCAGCCAACCGTACTCGGGCACGATCGGGCCGGCCGGCCCGGCGGTTGCCGAGGCAACACTCCCGCCTGCGGCAGGGGACGGCGACGACAGCGAATCGGTGTCCCCCGCATCCGGGTCAGCCTTTCGGCCCATCAGCTTGGCGGCAGCCACCGGGACGAAGAAGATCGCGATCAGGTAACTGGCGATGACGGCAAACAGCACCGCCATGGCCAGCGGCGTGAAGAGAAACTTGGCCAGGCCCGAGAGGAAGATGACCGGGAAGAAGACGACCATGAAGGTGATCGTCGCGACCAGCAGTGGCACCGAAACTTCCCGGGTCCCGTCCCAGGCCGCTCGCAGCCGGCCCTTGCCAGGCATCTTCAGGTGACGCTCGACGTTGTCGAGTACCACGATGGCCTGGTCGATCAGGATCCCCACCGCCAGGGCCAGCCCGCCCAGTGTCATGGCGTTGATCGTGTTGCCCGTAAAGTAGAGACCGATCAGTGATGAGAGGATCGAGACTGGGATCGCGATGATGATCACCAGCGTTGACCGGATATCACGCAGGAAGATGAACACGACCAGGCCGGCAAACAGCGCACCCAGCACTCCGGCAATCCACAACGCATTGATGCTCTCGCGGACCTTCACCGACTGGTCCATGACCACTTCGAGATTGAGCGTGGCCATCTTGGGACCCATCACCGGGTCGTTGCGTTTCTCGTCCTGGAGCTTCGTCTTGATCTCGTCGAGCTTGTCGTAGATCAAGTCGACGATCTCGATCGTGTTCGCGCCCGGCTGGCGGTAGACCGGCACGTAGACCAGCGTGCGGCCATTGACCCGCACGATGTTGCTCTGGATCTGCTGCGTGTCCTTCACCTCGCCGATGTCGCTGAAGAGAATCGGCTCGCCCCGCTTGCCGATGGTGATCGGAGCGGCGTTCAAGTCGGCCACGCGATCGGGAATCGCGTTGGTGTAGATATAGAATTCGCGGTCATCGATCTTGGCACTGCCCGCCGGGATCAGCACGTTCTGCTTGCGGAGCGCCGCGTGGACGTCGCGGATGGTCAACCCATGAGCCCTCAGCTTCTCGGGCTCGACGTAGCAGAGAATCCGACGCAGCGTGCCGCCGTTGACCGCCGGGGCGATCACGCCCGAGATCGACTGCAGGTTGTTCCGCAGGTTCTTGTAGGCGACGTCGTAGAGTTCCGAGTCGTTCATGTCGGGATTCGACACCGTGACCAGGCACAACGGCACGCTGGCGGTCGGGTCAAATGGCATCACCATCGGAGGGATCGTGCCCGGAGGCAGGTAGAACATGTCGCTCATCGCGTACATGCTCACCTGGCTCAACGCCTCCGCCTGGCTGATCCCGGGGTGGAAGAAGTCCTTGACGATGCAGACTCCCTGCAGCGCCTTCGCCTCCTGGTGCTCGATCCCGGAACTCTGGCCGGTCCACCGCTGCAGCCGACTCATGATGTCCTGCTCCATCACCTCCGGGGGCATTCCGGGGTAGAAGCAGACGATCTGGGCCGCCGAGGTGGTAAAGGTCGGCAAGAGGTCCGCCGGGATCCTCGCCAGGCTGACCATGCCGATGATCGTGACGATCAACACGTGCACGATCACCAGGTAGGGGTTCTTCAGAGCAGCTCGGATCATCCGGAGGCTTCCGCGAATGGGTGGCGACGCGCACTGATATCCGACACCGGTCACACGAGCGACCCGCAACGGGCACGGCGCGGGGATTGTTGTCGAGTTCGTCGAATCATGCAATCCGCATTTCCGTCACAACCGGATCAGCCTCGGCAAAGTCACTCACTCCAACCCGCTGCCCGTGCAGTCAACCGGGCTCGCAATCCGACTGATCCCTAAAGACACCGCGATCCGCCCTGTCGATTTCCGGTGCCAACACGGCCGCCGCCCGCCCGCCAGGCTCTCCCAGGTCTCACTCCCATGAGTTGCTCCAGCCGTACGGTGCTCTGCGCCACCCGGATCACCCGGATCACCCTGATGAGCCTGATCACCACCGCGCTGCCGCTGGCCGCCCAGGACTCCACCAGCCCAGCCGCCAAGCCGGTCGCCAAGCCGCTCGACCCGTTGGCCCAGCAGGTGGATTGGGCGATCGACGTGTCGAGTCGCCGGTTTCTGACCATCGAGCATCACTCGCCCTGGCAGATCCTGCACGGAGTCCTCGCACTGAGGCAGAACTTCGTGATCAACCAGCCCGGCGGCAAACCGGGCGAGCGGGTTCGCGCGCTCGACTGGATTACCCGCGGGGCCAGCTATCGCGGTACCCCGCTGTTCCGACGGACCGCATACGGCGCAGAAGCTCAGCCGTTCACACAGCCCTACGAATTCGAAGGCCATCCCAACCAGTTCCTCGCCATCCTGACCATGTCTCGGTTGCCCGCCGAACATCAATTCGCCGTTGCCGGCAGCCCGGACCAGCAGAAAGTCTCGATCGCCGAACTGGTCAAGCACGCACAGGCCAGGGTGAATGACCTCGAGGAGATCACCTGGACGCTCTGGGCCCTCTCGCACTACCTGCCTCCCGAGGCGAGGTGGATGAACGCCGCGGGTGAGCCGTGGAGCATCGAGCGGCTGGTGCAGATCCAGACGTCCGAGGATCCCGACGACGCCGCCTGTGGAGGCACTCACGGACTCTACGCACTGACCTACGCCCGCAACCGCTACCGCGATGCCAACAAGGGCCAGGTCCGAGGCGCGTGGCTCGAGGCCGACCAGAAGATCCGGCGTCACATCGAGGAGGCTCGGATCTACCAGAACGAGGATGGGACCTTCTCGGCCAGCTACTTCCTGGGCCCCCACCAGAGCCACCAGTTCCAGGAACGGATCGAAACCTCCGGACACACCCTCGAATGGCTCGTGCAGGCTGCCAGCGACCAGTACCTTCGCTCTGACTGGATGCGACGCGCTGTGGCCGCCATGGCCGGTGACCTGATCCGCCACTCCGACACCACCGTCCAGTGCGGACCGCTTTACCACGCACTGCACGGACTGGTGCTGTATCGGGAACGCACCCGCCCCACCACCGCAGCACCGGCTGTCTCGGTCGCCCCCACGACCGACGACAAGTAACACCCCGCCCCTCAGTCGTCCTCAGCCGGAAGGCTGTCGAGGAAGACCTGTCGCGGAGCAAACTCGCCGGTCCCGGCGTGAAACTCGCCCAGCGCCACCAGGCGACCCTCCGCATCGACCAGCACCACCGGGTCCGCATCTGCCGGAGCCGGCTCAGACCAACCCACCCGGCGTCCGTGGTAGATCTCAACCAACTCCGCCGCCGTGGCACTCTGCCGCGGTAACTCCGCAACCGCCAGCAGAGGTGAAACCAGCTGCCGCGACAGCGAATCGGCGTCGAGCGAATCGGGCGCGACGGCCGCTTCGATCGAGAAGGGGCCGACCCGGGTTCGCACCAGCGCGCTCATGACCCCACCGCCGCAAAGCCGCTGGCCCAGGTCGCGGCCGATCGAACGGATGTAGGTGCCGCCGCTGCAGACGATCTCGAGGTCGAGCGCCGGAGACTGCCAGTCGAGCAGCCGGATCGAGTCGATCTCGACAGTCCGCGGCTGCAACTCCACCTCCTCGCCGGCCCGGGCCAGCCGGTAGGCCCGCTGGCCGCCGACCTTGACGGCCGAGTAGGCCGGCGGCACCTGGCTGATCGGTCCGACAAACGCCTCCAGGGCCGACTCGATCGTGGCTCGGTCCAACTCCGGAGTCTCCTCGAGCACCTCGACCTCCAACTCGGTGTCGTCCGACTCGCTGCGTCGGCCCAGCAGGAACGTGGCCCGGTAGGACTTCCGCTGTGCGTGGACGCGAGCGACCAGGCTTGTCGCTTTGCCGACGGCGACCACCAGCACACCGCTGGCCAGGGGATCCAGCGTGCCCGTATGACCGGTCTTGTGCGGCTTGACCAATCGCTTGACGCGATCGACGGCTCGCCTGGAAGTCATCCCGGTGGGCTTGTCGAGTACCAGGAACCCGCACGTCATCGTGGTTCGCCCCGATTCGCCCCGATTCGCAGAGACCGGTCTACAGCCGCACCGACATCCGTTCCTGGTGCCGTGTCCGAGCCGCCTCGACGAAGCCGGTGAACAGCGGATGGGGAAGCATTGGCTTCGACTTGAACTCGGGATGGAACTGCACGGTGACAAACCACGGGTGATCGGGCACCTCCATGATTTCCACCAGGTTCCCGTCGGGGCTGGTTCCCGAGGCCAGCATGCCCGCTGCGGCAAACGGGTTGCGGAACTCGGGGTTGAACTCGTAGCGGTGCCGGTGCCGCTCGTCGACCTCGGTCACCTGGTAGCACTCCGCCGCGGTCGAATCCGCCTGCAGAGTGCACGGCTGAGAACCCAGCCGCATCGTGCCTCCCTTGAACGTGATCTTCTTCTGCTCCTCGAGCATGCAGATCACCGGGTTGGGAGTATCGGCGACGAATTCGGAGCTGTGAGCATCCTGGAGGCCGAGCACGTTTCGAGCGAACTCGATCACGGCACACTGCATGCCCAAGCAGATGCCGAAGTAGGGAATGTCGTTTTCGCGAGCGAACCGGGTCGCCTGCACCTTGCCCTCGACGCCGCGGCTGCCGAAACCGCCGGGGACCAGGATGCCGTCGAGCCCGCTGAGAATCACTTCCGGGGCCTGGCTCTCCAGCTCCTCGGCCTCGATCCGCTTGATCATCACCCGGGTCCGGTCGGCCACTCCGCCGTGATCGAGTGCTTCGTAGATCGACTTGTAGGCGTCGCTGTGTTCGATGTACTTCCCGACCACGCCGATCGTCACCTCGTGCTCGGGTGTCCTCATCCGCTGCAACATCGCTCGCCAGTCACTCATGTCCAGCGTCCCGGCCGGCAGCGACAGCTTGTCGACGATCAACTGGTCCAGCCGATGCTCGACCAGGCCCAGCGGCACCTCGTAGATCGAGAACTCCTTGTCGATCTCCTCGATCACCTCCGACTGCTCGACATTGCAGAACAGCGCGATCTTCTCGATGTTCTCGTGCCCGAGCGGACGTTCGGTCCGCACGATCAGGATGTCGGGGTGGATGCCGATCTGTCGCAGCATCCCGACACTCTGCTGGGTCGGCTTCGTCTTCAGTTCTCCGGCCGCCTTCAGGTAGGGTGCCAGAGTCAGGTGGATGAACAGGCAGTTCTCCTTGCCCACGTCCCGGGGAAACTGCCGGATCGCTTCCAGGAACGGCATGCCTTCGATGTCGCCAACCGTCCCGCCCAGCTCGGTGATCACCACGTCGACATCGGGAGTCGCCAGGCTGAAGACTGCCTCCTTGATCTCGTTTGTGATGTGCGGCACAACCTGGACCGTCTTGCCCAGGAACTCGCCCCGCCGCTCCTTGGCGATCACGCTCTGGTAGATCTGGCCGGTGGTGTAGT
>CAUZEQ010000218.1:0-8360 GCA_963578885.1 Planctomycetota bacterium | reverse complement strand
AGACACCGTCTGGAGCGGTCGGGTCGAGGTTAGCAATCACGTCTCCGTTGCTGCGGGTGTCACGCTGGTCATCAAGCCTGGCACTCGCGTCGCGTTCGCCGACGGCGTTGGACTCTCTGTGCACGGTCAACTGCTGGCAGAAGGCACTGAAGACAAGCCGATCACGCTTGTTCCCCTGGGTAAACTCCGTCCGGACGCATGGAGAGGGGTCGTCCTGGCTCCACGCTCACATGCCACCGCTGGCGGATTGCCGGAGGGCTCGCGGCTATCCGGTTGCCACATTGCAGGGGCACTCGAGGGTCTCTCGATCATCGCCTCTGCCGCTTCGCCCCACCGGGTCGTGGTGTGCCGGTTCGAGAAATGCGAGCGAATTGGCGTCCGCGTCGAGGCGACCAGCGACGTTGTCGTCGAGGGGTGCCAGATCACCCACTGCGGCCATGTCGAGCGACGGCCTTCCGGAGCGATCCACGTGTCGCACAGTCGTCATTGCCGGATCGTCGACAACGTCATTGAGGACTGTGCTGCCTACGGCGTACAGCTCTACGAGTCTTCCGACAACACGGTGCAGGGCAACACGATCAAGGGAATCGGGGGTCGGAGCAGGAAGCCCGACGGCATGGGCATTTCGCTGGACACCGGATCAAACCGCAATCTCGTCCTGTCGAACAAGGTCAGCGGGATGAACTACATGTGCCTCTATATCGGCAACAGCGCCGAGAACCTGATCATCGACAACGAGCTGCGGAATTCTCCCGACGGCCTCGGAATGTCCGGGCCGAAGTCGACGCGCAACATCATCCGGTCCAACCGCATCTACGGTTCATGGTGGGGTCAGATCTACTTCACGAGCCGGGCCCACGACAACCTGGTCCAGGACTTGATCGTCAGCGGAGGCGACGCCGGCATCACGATGTGGTACGCGGGTCCGAACACGTTCGAGAACTGCGAGTTTCGCGGCTGCGGCCCGATCGCATTCCTGGGAGGCGTGAAGGTCACATTCCGCCGCTGCAAGATCCAGCTCGGCCGAGGCAACGACGACCTGTGGACCGAGTTCGAACCCGACTGCACGCTGATCGACTGCAACGTCCGCAAGGACCACATCGACTTCAGCAAGGGGACAACCAAGAACTCACAAATCGTCTTCAAGCGGACCTTCGTGGTCATCGTCGTTGATGAGGCAACTGGCAAGCCGGTTCCGGGTGCCTCGGTGACGGCAACCGTCACCGGCAAAAAGCCACTCGCAGTGACGACCGACAGAGTAGGCCGCGCCCGCCTGGAATTACTCGAGGGCACCGTCGGCAAGGACCGGGGGTTCGAGGCCTCCGGCTCGTACGAAGTTGTCGTCAAGGCCAACGGATTTGCGCCGGCACAGCCATTGTCAATTGAACCTACCTCGCCAATAACCACGCTGCGCGTTTCACTCAAGCCTCAGTAGAGTCTGAACGGCTCACTGCTGAACTGCCATTTATATGTTGAGCGCGGAGAAGCGATCACTGGCCGCGTCGAATGCGGTTCGGAGTTCGGAACTCATTCCGAGGGCAGCTCTCGGTCATTGAGCCGAGGCTTGTACTTGCTGACGTTACTGGATTGTGAATTGTGAATTCAAATCCGAAATGCAACGTCACGGCGACGCCTGCAGGATGACCGACCTTTACCGAAAAGATCGAGAAGACCGAGAAGACTGAGAAGCAGGACTCGCTGGTTGACGACTGATACGGTTTGCTTCACTTCTTGGCTGCCGGCGGTTCGGAGAGCCGCTTGTCGAGAAACGCCGAGAGCACCCGGCGTGATGGGCCGTCCCAGCCCTCGTCAGCCACCAGCCCGGCATAGACCCACGGCCGACCGAATCGGGACGCGGTGTACTCGACTTTGACATCCCGCGGTGTGGCGGCAAAGGCAACCCAGCCGCGGTAAGCGTCCACTGCCAGCTCAACCTCCACCTCGACCCCACCGCTCAGCCGCAGGCCATCCACGCCCTCGATCGTCGCCCCGAGGTTGGCATTGGCCGTCCGAGCGATCTTCGAGAGCCTGGTCGTCATCACCGCCAGGCGGGCCGCCTCGGCCTGCTCGTCGAGCTTGGCACTCTTGGCCTCCGCCTCGGCCTGCTTGAGCGCCACAGCTTCCTCCCTGGCCCGCAGAGCCTCGGCTCGCTCGAGTTCCCTGGCCGCCAGTTGCAACTCGACCGTGTCGCGAACCGTCGTAGACCAGACTGACTTGAGCACCGTCAGCTTCCCACCGTCCAGTAGCGACGCGGCCAGCAGGTCCGACTCGGCGGTGAACTCGTCCTCGTTGAAATACTTGAACGACACTCCCACCTGCTGCAGACGCCACTGGTTCTGGTGGAACACCAATCGTCCACTGTGTCGTACCAGGTTCTCGTGCTCGGTCCCCTCAATCGTGATCGGGAACATGCACGTGAACGAAATGGTCGCAACCAGCGGGGAACCGCTACCCGCCGAGACGCCGTGGCGAAACGTGACCGGTTCGACAACCCGCCAGACCCCCAGCTCCGCCACCTCCAATGAGGCTTCCAGCGCGGAGGCAATCTGTTCGATCTCGTCGGACCGTCGGTTCCCGGCCGCAGCCACCTCAGCCTCACTCTGTGCGGGAACACCCCCTTCACAGCCAACCACGACCGACAGCAGCAGGACCAGGCCTGCGGCGACAAAGCGGGTGACCAGGCCATTCATCGATCACCTCCCTTCAGCCGATACTCCAACGCCTCCCGAATCGATGGCAGCACCGCGACGTCCTTGCCCTCGACCTTGATCTCCTCGCCTGGTTTCTCGGGCCGCCCGGCCCGTTGCTTGACCGCGTCGACTGCCGCCTGGGCAAACTCGTTCCATGTCTTCTGCAGATCCTCTCGCAACTTGACCGTCTCACCCAATCGCGTCTTTCTGCGGACCAGCTGTGCTTCCACTGCCCCCGTGGTCCGACGCCACTCTGAGAGCGATTGCTGGAACCCCCGCCAGTCGTTGTCCGACTTGTAGGCCCCGTTGGTGATGTTCTGCTGGTGCTCCTTGAGAGCCCTCTGATGAGCGGCGGACTGCAGGACGGCATGCTGACGACACGCCGCCTGGCCATCGGCATCCGAGGGCTCGACGATCGCGACGGGTGCCGCAGGGGCCTTGGGGTCCGTCGGAGCCCGCGGTAACGAGGGTTCGAAGATCGCAACGTCCGGATCTCGATCAGTCGGCACCAGCGGTTTGCGCCCCCCCTTGGTGTAAAACCCCGCACGCGGCAACACCTTTTCGGCCACCTCGCACAGCTCACTGCTCGAAAGCAACCAGATCCCGTCACGCGCGACCACGAACATCAGCACCCGGTCACGGATTTCAGAATTGAACAGGCCCCAGCCCTTGGCCGAGAGCGAGGTGTGCATGATCGTGATGTTGTAGGCGTACAACGCGCCGTCGGGATACAGCCGGGCACTCGCCGCGGAGAGCCGGTGAGCCCCCAGCAGAGCCCGCAGCCCGGTGCCGCCGATCGTGCGGGCGTCGACCAAAGCCTGCTTGTTCCCGACCAGAGGAATCAGGCCCTGCTCGAGACGCGGCAGCGTCACCGCCGGCAGAATCGTCTGGGTCTTCTTGACCTCCGCCTGCATGTGCGAGGTGACCGACTCGTTGAGCGACTTGATGGCCGCCTCGTCACCAGCGGCCAGGATTCTCAGGTAACCGTCCTCTCCGCCACCCGCCCTGTCGGCTCCCACGCTGCCGAATGGGTCAATCGTCGGGCCGGTCTTGCCGCCCACCTTCCGGATCGTCCGCGGGCGATGCAGCGTCACCGGGAACGACTTGTCCCTCCGGATCACTCGACCCAGCAGACCCCAGTGCTTGCGGTTGTGCACCACGGTGGCCACCGTCGGATTGACCCCCACGACGATCGAATCGACTCTCAGCACCGCTCGAGAACCACCCGATGCAGGCTCCAGACCCAACTCACCCGCCACGATCACCTCGGGCTCCTGGCCCCAGTGCCCCGACGAGAGGTACCGGCTCTTGGTCTGCTTCGACATGAAGTACAGGGGACGTTCCCCCTGCGGCGTGCCGCCGGACAACTTGCCCGCGGCCTGGCGTTGCACAGTGATCCACTCGACCAGTTGCAGCAGCATCGGGCCGGAGAGCTGGATCGCCAGCGATCGTTCACTGGCGGGCCACGCGGTCAGCCCGGCCGCCTGAAGTGAAGCCGTCAGGCCCTCCGGGCTGTCAGAAGGTACCGGCCAATAACAATCCTCTCCGGGACTCCAGGCCAGGATCACCCGCGATCCGTTCCGAGTCACGATCGCGTCAACGACCGATTTGGTCTGGGCCAGGGTCTTCAGAACGACCGGCATGGCCGCGGTCGCCTGCCGGTTTCCCGAAACCGTCTTGGCCGTTTGCTCGCCCGCCAGACGCTCACGAGCCAGCCTGGCTCGATCGGCCACCCTGAGATTCGAGTGGAACCGGGCCAGGGCCAGCATGCGGCTGCGGGGTGAGGTGCCCGTGATCGGCTTCACCAGCACGGCCCGATAGAAGTCCGCCTGCGACATCGGCACCAGGCGACCCAGGGCCGCCTGGTCGTCCTGCGCCAGCTTCAGCACCTCGATGAACTCATCCGCAAACCGGCTCAGCCGGGCCACTCCCACACGTCGAGCAGCAGCAGCCACCCCGGCCGGTTCCAGGTACCGCGGCCTGTCAGGGTCCAACTCGACAAATGCCCTGCGAGCGATTTCGAGCTCGACTCGGACCTTGGCGTACCGATCGAGCAACGCATCCAGCCGAAGGCACTCGACGCCGACCACCTTTCGATCCCCATACTCGGTCGCAATCGACGCCAATTCGTCGCGGCGACCGGTCCAGTCTCCGTCATCTCTCGCCTCGGCATCGGCGACCCAGGCGTTGGCCCGATCGAGCACCCGTGCCGCCGCATCCAGCCGCAATGCCCGTTTGAAGTCCGAGTCACTTTCGGAGAGGGCCACCGGTTGCGGCGAAGACGGCTTCGATGCGAGAACACCCCCGCTCCACAACATCGCGACGCCACCACCGATCAGACCCAGCAGCAGTACCAAAAACCCACCCAGCAGGCTCCAGAGCAAGACCGTATTGCGTGAACCTGACGCCGCGGTCTTTTCCGAGGGTGGCTCTCCCAGAGCAGCCTCGGTTTCCTCATGCTCCCGGTACATGCGGTCCCATTCCGAGTCGTCCTCGGCGGCCGCGGCTTCGGTTGCATCGCGTGACGAGGCCCAGGCGTCCTCCAGCTCGTCGAGCTGCCTCGCGGGCAGCCAGGGACCCTTGGGCGACTCGCCTACCAGGTCGTTGGCTCGCAGTCGCCCCGATGCGGCATGCTGGAACAGATCGGCCAGGCGCGTCGGCCCGAGAATCCGCTCACCACGCTTCACGAAAAACAACACGGCCATGCCCAGAGACTCCCCACCTCGACCCACCGCCCGACAACCCTCTACTCGTCCTCGACACGCACCGCGGTGCCGTAGGCCATCATCTCCGCCGCACCTCCCATGATCACCGACGTCTGGAACTGCAGGCTGAGGATCGCGTTGGCGCCCAGCGCCGCCGCCTTGTCCTTCATCCGGTCCAACGCCTGCTCACGACTCTCCGACAACAGCTTCGCGTACTCGACCACCTCACCACCAACAATGTTCCGCAGCCCCGCCATGATGTCCTTGCCTATGTGACGGGCGCGGACCGTGTTGGCCGAGACCAGGCCGTAGGTCGCGGTCACTCGCTTGCCGCTTATCCGAGGAGCCGTCACCACCAGGATGCTCTCGGTCGCCGATCCGGGTTGGTCGCTCGTCATGCTCTAGTCCTTCACGTCGGTGTACTTGTCGGTCCTGGCCGCCTTCAGTCTCTGGAACAACACGGTCACAAACAGGATGGTCATTCCGAGTACCACGGTCGGCAGGCCGATCTTCAGCCACCACGGCGGGGCTTTTTCACCCCCACCCTCAGCGTCGCCGAAAATCAGCTCGGCGCACATCCAGTAGGCGCCCACCCCGTACAGCAGCAGCAAGCCGACGATCACCAGCACCTGGCCAATACCCGCGCCCGACTTCACGGCCGATCCGCCGCGGTTTTCCGCATCGTTCATCTTCGACTCCGCTCGGCCCCCGCGAACTGTACTCTCACTCCGCCACCCGATCCCGGTTCCGGCCCCTTTTTGTCAAGTCGTCAAGTCGTCAAGTCGTCGAGTCGTCGCCAGCGGGGACCGCAATTCGGTACGATCCTCTCGAGGATCATACCCCGTCAGTCCGCCTCAGGACGACCCCCTTTCGGATCCACCGCATGCCCGCTTTCAACACCCTGTGCCTGGTCTTCGCGCTGCAGGTTCTGCCGTGTGCGGCGGCCGAACCACCCAGGCTGGCCGGCCCCTACAAGCTCCTGGCCCGCGACTTCACGGGCAACGGCCACCGCGACCTCCTTGTGGGGTTCCACGACCTGGGCCTGTTGACTGTCGAGGAAGGCAACGGGCGAGGCACATTCCGGCATCGCGGTATCACACCGCTCCGCCCGCCCGGCCACGACAACCCGCTGAAGGGATCCTACAACCTCGCCGCCGGTAATCTCGACGGCGACCAGCGGCCCGACTTGCTGGTCGGCTGCACGCACAACCTGGTGCTGCTGGCCCGCAACCGCGGAGACGGGACGTTTGAGGCCAAGGCGTGGTTGAAGACCGCGAGTGACGCCAAGGGGGTGGCGCTGGCCGACCTCGACCGCGATGGCTCCCTCGACCTGCTCTACACCGCCCGAGGCACCGGCCGCAGTGGCGACCTCAAGACCGGACGACTTTATCTGTGCCGAGGCCTGGGCGACTGGAAGTTCGCCAAGCCGATCGTGCTCGAAGCAGGCATCTCGGCCTACTACGTCGAAACCGCAGACCTCAATGAAGACGGCTACCTCGACATCCTCGTTCCCAACGAACTCGGTCGCACCGCCTCGTTCTGGATCAGCCCCGGCCCGTCGATCTTCAAGAACACGTCCCCGCTCAAGCGGCAGACCGTCAACCCCTCGGGATTCCGCATCAATGACGTCCGAGCCCGCGACTTCACCGGCGACGGACACCTCGATATCCTCACTGCCAACTGGGGCTCCTCGACCGTCTCGCTGTTCCCCGGACGAGGTGATGGGACCTTTGGTAAAGAACGCCTGATGCCCGCCGGCAAACATTGCGTCTTCTTCGCCGTCGCCGACTTTGACTCCGACGGTGACCTCGACTTCGCCGTCACGCACTGGACCGAAGACTTCGCCAGCGTGTTTCTCAATACCGGAAACGGACAATTCCCCAACAAGACCGACATCAAGACCGCACTGGGCAACTACGGCGTGCTGGCATTTGACGCCAACGGCGATGGACACGTTGACCTGGTCACCGCCAACTACCGACACCGCAGCTTCACGCTGCTGGCCGGACACGGCGACGGCACCTTTGCCAAGGCGGTGACCACCATGCGGAGTTTTCAGGCCACGCCGTCGGGGTTCAGACTCCAGTCAAGCACTCGCTGAATTGCGACGCGCGGTGTGTGACAGGTGACCAGGAACTCCTACGTGGCCGGTGGCTTTTCAAACACCACCACGTCGTCACCGACAACCTCGAGCCGCGCGGCCCAGTGATCGGCAAGCCACTCGAACGTCTGCAACGCAAAGAAACCGACGTGCGTCGGGTCATTCTTGTAGTGCCACCGCGAGAAGGCAGCCTCGCCGAGCACTCGTTTGGTCATCACGCCCAACACCCCTCCGGGAAGCAGACACTCCCACAACCGCTCCAGTTCCTCACGAGGCCGGTGCAGGTGCTCGACAACTTCCGAGGCGGTGATGAAATCGTATCGAGTTCCAAAGACTGCCGCGTCGTCGGCATAGAACGGGTCGAACACCGAAACCACATGACCCGCCTCTTCGAACATCACCGACAGAGTCGGCCCGGGACCGGATCCAAAGTCCAACCCGTGACTCCCGGGTCGCAATCGCCCTGCGACCGGGTCGAACAGCCGAGACAGGAATCGACGATAGCGGGGATCATCCGAAGAATTCTGGTGCCGATCGTAGACGGCCCGCTCCCGCTGAGCCTCCAGGAATGCCTCGGGGTGGACAAACACCAGCCCGCATTCATCACAGCGGAAGTACCGCCGAGAGTCCTCGTGGAACGAGCGACCCTCGGCCCGCTGGCACAGCCGGCACTCCAACGCTGACCGCTCAACCGCCACGCCTCACCCTCTCGACTTCCGTCTCGCTAGCCCGCCTGCGGCGGATTGAAGAACTCGGACTCTGGGGTCTGACGCCGCCCACAACGGGGTTTGCTCCACCTGTCGCGTTTCACAGGCGGGGCCTGACCCCTTCTTCGAGTTGCAACGAGTGCTGGTTGAAAAGGGG
>CAUZEQ010000217.1:0-8412 GCA_963578885.1 Planctomycetota bacterium | reverse complement strand
TCGGGGCTTCCGGCGACGGCGAATTGATGGGCCACGGGCAACCGCGACATGGTCAGGATGGCGAGGAACTGGTTGGGGTGCCCTTCGAATTCGTAGGGTTGTGTGAACGGCTGAGCCTCGGCACCGTGCTCGGTGCGTCGAAACAGCGGGGTGCCGCGGTAACTTGCTCCCCGGGTGATCCAGTCCAAGGCGCGAACCCGCTGGCCCGGTTTGCCTCCCGGCTGGTTGATCACGAAGTCCTGTCGCAGCGCGAGCACTCCGTGCAGGATCTGCCAGGGCGAGTGGTGTTCGATGGTCAGGAACCGGCGGCTCGACACGTCGATCGCACGATCCACCTGTACGGCCAACGGGTCGACGGGTCGGGCAGCCGAACCGGCTTTGGGGCTGGCTGAGTCCTGTGCGGCCAGCGGCAGCGTGGCGACCATGCAGGTCAGGCTGGTCAGGACGGCGCAAAGCGCCGTACGGCGGACGGAGCAACTCATGGGGGGTGGGACCTGAGACGACCTGTCGGAGTGGTGGCGGCGCAGCGGCAGGGAGCTCGCGATGACCCGGAGGATCGCGGTGTCTTTGGGGATCAGTCGGATTGCGAGCCCCGCTGACTGCATGGGCAGGAGGTTGGTGTGAGTGACTTGGCCGAGGCGGATCCGGTTGTGACGAAAATGCGGATTGCACGATTCGAAGAACTCAATAACAATCCCCGCGCCGTGCCCGGATTGGTCATGAGCGCGCGTCGCCAGCCACTCGCGGAAGCCACCGGATGATTCGAGCTGCTCTGAAGAACCCCTACCTGGTGATCGTGCACGTGTTGATCGTCACGATCATCGGCATGGTCAGCCTGGCGAGGATCCCGGCGGACCTGCTGCCGACGTTCACCACCTCGGCGGCCCAGATCGTCTGCTTCTACCCCGGGATGCCTCCGGAGGTGATGGAGCAGGACATCATGAGTCGTCTGCAGAGGTGGACGGGCCAGAGTTCCGGGATCGAGCATCAGGAGGCCAAGGCGTTGCAGGGAGTCTGCATCGTCAAGGACTTCTTCCATCCCGGGATCAGCCAAGCGGAGGCATTGAGCCAGGTGAGCATGTACGCGATGAGCGACATGTTCTACCTGCCTCCGGGAACGATCCCACCGATGGTGATGCCATTCGACCCGACCGCCAGCGTGCCGCTGTGCCTGGTCACCGTGTCGAATCCCAACATGAACGACTCGGAACTGTACGACGTCGCCTACAAGAACCTGCGAAACAACCTGCAGTCGATTTCGGGAGTCATCGCACCGGCGGTCAACGGTGGCACGCTGCGTCGGATTCTCTGCTACGTCGAGCCCGAGAAGCTGAGGGCTCATGGGTTGACCATCCGCGACGTGCACGCGGCCTTGCGCAAGCAGAACGTGCTGATCCCGGCCGGCAGTGCCAAGATCCAGGACCGCGAATTCTACATCTACACCAACGCGATCCCCGATCGCGTGTCCGAGTTGAACGCCGCTCCGATCACCGTCGGCAAGCGGGGCGAGCCGATTCTTTTCAGCGACATCGGCGAGGTCAAGGACACTCAGCAGATCCAGTCCAACATCGTGCGGGTCAACGGCCGCACGCTGGTCTACGTGCCGGTCTACCGCCAGCCGGGGGCGAACACGATCGAGATCGTCGACCGGATCTACGACAAGCTCGACGAGATCAAGGCGAAGCTCCAGGACGAGAAACGCAACGACCCGGTGATGGGTCCCAAGATGGCCACGCTCGATCTCGAGGTGGTCATGGACCAGTCGGTCAAGGTCCGCGAGAGCATCAATGCGTTGTGGATTGCCGGGGTGCTGGGGTCTCTGTTCGCCGGCCTGGTCGTGCTGATTTTCCTGCGTGACATCCGCTCGACGCTGGTGATCATCATCGCGATCCCCGTCTCGATCCTCTCGTCGCTGATCGGTCTCTACTTCACCGGCAACACGATCAACGCCATGACACTGGGCGGTTTGGCCCTGGCGGTGGGGATCCTGATCGACCAGGCCATCGTGGTGCTCGACAACGTCGAGCGTCACCTGAACATGTTGCACAAGGGCCGGCTGCGAGCGGCCTGGGACGGGACCCGGGAGGTCTCGGTGCCGCTGCTGGTATCAACGATCACCTTCATGGTCGTCTTCTTCCCGGTCATCTTCCTCTCGGGCCTGGCCAAGTTTCTCTTCACGCCGCTGGCGATGTCGGTGCTGTTTGCCGTCATCGCCAGCTACCTGATCGCGATCTTCTTTGTCCCGGTGGCTGCCGCCAAGCTGTTGGGCCGAAAGGGCGGCTCGGAGACCGGGAGTAGCGATTCGCTGTCGTCAGCGGCCAGCGGCGAAGCCGGGGCGATGGCTGCGGAACCCAGTGGGCCGGTCGTGCCCGAGTACGGCCGGTGGCTGCGTACCTACCGCGCGATGTTGCTGGGGGCGCTGCGGTTCAAGTGGGCCGTACTGGGCGGCTCGGTCGTCCTGTTCGCGATCTCGATCGTGGTGATGTCACGCAGCGGAACCGAGCTGTTTCCTCCGATCGATTCCGGCCAGTTCACGATCTACGTGCGGGCCCCCTCGGGGACTCGGATCGAGAGGACCGAGGAGCTGGTGCAGGCGATCGAGAACGAGATCGTGGCGGAGATCGGAGATCCGGCTCCGGGCAATCCGGCCGAGGTGATCTACCCGGTGACCCGCGACAAGTTTGCCGGAGGGGCCACCAGGCCATTGACCGACGCGGAGGTCAAGCGGGCTTCGGCGGCGTCCAACTGCAAGATGCTGATCTCAAACATCGGCGTGCTGATGGACTGGCCGGCGGCCTACACCCCCAACACCGGACCGATGGACTCGTTCATCCTGGTGCAACTGGGCGATCGGGGCGACACGGATGTCTTCGCCCTGGTGCAGCGGCTTCGCAAGCGGCTGGCCAGGAAGTTCCCCGGCATCGAGTTTGCCTTCGACACCGGTGGGATCCTCACCGCGGCGTTGAACATGGGAGAACCCTCTCCGATCCACCTGCAGATCGCCGGCTACGATCTCGACAAGGCTCACGAGATCGCCGACAGGCTGGTCGAGACGATCAGTTTGGTGCCCGGTGCGACCGACGTGAGGGTGGCCCAGCGAATCGACTACCCGATGATCGAGGTCGAGATCGACCGGATCGCTGCGGCCGATCACGGAGTGACCCCGCAGGAGACGATGGAGGCGTTGGTCAGTGCCACGAACAGTTCGATCAACTTCGACCCCGCTTTCTGGATCGATCCGTCCAACGGCAACCACTACTTCCTGGGCTCGCAGTATCCCGAGGACCGCATCAACTCGCTGGACTCGTTGAAGATGATTGTCGTCCGCGAGGATGAGGACGGGACACCGGTCTATCTCAGCGACATCGCCAAGTTCGACACAACGAAGACCGGGTCGAATGTGATCAACCACCGCAACATCACTCGCGTGACCGATGTGTTTGCCAACATCGAGCCCGAGTACGACCTGGGCAGCGTGGTGGCAGATATCGAGGATCGACTGAAGGTTCATCCGGATCTCAAGCTACAACCGATCCGCGATTCACGTGCCGCCGCGTCTCGCTATCCGCTCTGGCTTCAGAAGGTGCTCGCGGTGACCGGCATGAACCGGCCGACCCGCTTCGAAATTGCCGGCGGCGATTACGCGGGGATGACGGTCGAGGTGCACGGCGAAATCCGCTCGATGCGAGACTCATTCGTCGACTTCACGCTGGGACTGGTGCTGGCCGCCGTGCTGGTTTACCTGGTGATGGTCGCCCAGTTCCGATCGTTTTTGGATCCGATGATCGTGATGGCGACGGTGCCACTGGGGTTCATCGGGGTCGCCCTGATCCTGAAACTGACCGGGACGCGGCTGAACATCCAGTCGTTCATGGGCATCATCATGATGATCGGGATCGTGGTCGAATACACGATCGTGCTGCTGGACTTTGCCAATCTTCGTCTGAAGGAGGGGGCCGACGTCAAAGCGGCGATTGTCGACGCGGCGATGATCCGGTCCCGCCCGATCCTGATGACATCCCTGACCACGATCCTGGCACTGTTGCCGATGGCGATCGGGTTTGCCGGGGGCGAGGCGGACGAGCCGCTGGCTCGGACCATCGTCGGGGGCGTGATCGCCGCTACGCTGTTGCCCGCGTTCGTGGTCCCCTGCCTGTACATACTGGTCAAGCGACCCAAGGACACGACCGAGGACCTGGATGCGGCATGGTCCTGACGGCCAAGAAAACCGCCAGGCTGCCGCACGTGTCGAGTGACACCGGAGAGTGAAACCGATGACTGAAACCCCTAGCAACAGACCCGCTCACCACAGTCGCGTGGCCCACCTGGTCCTGGTCAGCCTGGTCAGCTTGGTCACGGTGGCCAGCCTGGTCGGATGCGATGGTGAGGGTCGAGGAGATTCCCAGTCCGAGCCTGCCGGCTCGCAGGGTGGTGAGACTCCCGCGGCGGTTTCAGCAGCGGCGGCGGTCGAGCCCATCGAGTGGATCGAGCACCAGGAGACCGTGGCCGACCTGCCCGGGGCCAGCGTGGTGGGGTTTGAATCGACGGTGCTGGTGGCCAAGCAGGCCGCCTACGTCAAGGCGATCGGCCGAGAGGGGGACCGGGAGATCGACATCGGTGTCAGCGTTGTCGCAGGCAGCGTCCTGGCCGAGTTGCACATTCCCGAGTTGGAAGAGGAATTGAGTGAAAAGCAGGCCTTGGCTCGTCGGGCGTTGGCCGAGGTGGTCCAGTCCAAGGCGGCCGTCGAGATTGCCAAGGCGATGCAGACCCAGGTCGAGCAGTCCCTGATCGAGAAGCAGGCCCTGAGGGCTTTGCGGGAGGTCGGACTGACGAGGATTACGAGGCTGGTCAAGATGGGTGCCGCGGATCTCGACAGGAAGGACGAGGCCCGTTTTCAGTTGACCGCTGCCGATGCTGCCATGAAGGCGACCGAGGCCGAAGTCGTGACGGCGGGGGCGAACATCCGCAAGGCCGAAGCCGACGTGGCCCAGGCGATTGCCGAGGTCGAAGTCGCCGCGGCCGTCGTCAAGCGGCTCGAAGCACTCAATTCCTATCGCCTGATCAAGGCACCGTTTGCCGGAGTCGTAGTGGCCCGGCACGTGGATCTCGGGGCGTTTGTGCGTCCGGCGGGAACCGGTGCCGAGGGAAGTCCGCTGTTCGAGGTGGCTCGGATCGACCAGGTTCGCGTTGTCGGCTTCGTGTCGCCCTCGCAATTCGGGGCCGTTCGGCCGGGCCAGAAAGCGAGGTTCCACAGTATCGGCGGACACGGAGAGGGCGTTGCCATCAGCGGCACAGTGGATCGGTCGGCCCTGGTGCTGGATCCGTCATCGAGAAAGATGCGGATCGAAATGCATGTGGACAACACGAAACTCGAGGGACGAGACCCTCTGTCGATCGGGCAATTCGGCACGTTGAGCGTGCTGGCCCGAGAGTGGACCAAGCAGGACATGCTCGCGACTGTCCCCACCTCCGCGGTTGGCACCGACAAGCAGGGCCGCCAGTTCGTGGTGGTTGTCGAGGGGACCGACAGCAGCCGGCGAGTCCTGGTCGAAACGGTTGAGGTTGACGACAAGCGAGTCGGAGTCATCGGCGAGATCGGGCCCGGCGACCGGGTCCGAGTCGGAGACATTTCCCCTTACTGATCATCTCACCCCGGAAACGGAAAACTGCAGACCGTGATGAAACGAATCGTCCCTGGACAACGCCGAATCGGCACCGCGATGCTGCTGCTTGGCAGTCTCGCTGCCACGTGCGGTTGCGAAGTGCGTATGGCCGTGGGCGTCGACGACGAGTCCGGCGATCCGGTAACCAAGCTGTTCTCGAGTCGACTCAGACATTTCGTCGACAGCTCGCGTGAGGCGGCGTCCGAGACCGAGACCGCGTCCGAGAGCGAGACCGCGTCCGAGAGCGAGACCGCGGCCAAGAGCGAGGCTGATCCGCTTGAGTCGTCCACGGGTTCGATCCTGCCGGCGGCTGCGTGGCGAGCCGAGGGTACGAGTCAGCCCTTGGACGAGACTGCCGCTGCGGTCGAGGGGACTCCCTTCCCGGTCGATTTGCCGACCGCGTTGCGACTGGCGGGTGCCCGGAACTGGAACACCGAGCTTGCTGCCGAGCGGGTCCGCGAGGCCCGGGCGGCGTTGGATGCAGCCGAAGTGATGTGGATGCCCTCGTTGATCGGGGGGGTTGGTTACAATTATCACGACGGACAGATTCAGGCGACTCCGGGCACGGTCTCCGACTTCCGTCGCAGCTCGGTATTCGTGGGTGGCGGAGCTCTGACGGGGAACGCTCCACTGACCGGCGGCAGTGGTGGACCGTTGCGTTTGAGTGTCGACCTGTCGCTGGCCGATGCGATTTTCGGACCATTGGTCGCGCGACGGCAACTCGATGTCGCGTTGGCCCGCGAGTCGACGACCTTCAACGATACGCTGCGGGATGCGGCCCTGGCGTACTTCGGACTGGTCGCAGCGCAGGGCCAGTTGGCCAATCGCCGTGCCGACCAGTTGGATGCCGAAGCCCTGTTGCGGCAGACCGAGGCCTTTGTGAAGGCGGGCAAGGGCTCCAACGCCGACACGACCCGCATCGCGGCTGATGTCGAGCGACGTCGTCAGCGATCGGCGGCTGCCGAGGGTGATGTCGCGGTGGCCTCGGCACTGCTGGCCCGACAATTGCGGCTCGACCCATCCACCACGCTGTTTGCACTCGAGAAACAGGCGGTGCCGGTGGACCTGCTTGACGAATCCGAAACCCTGGCGGGCCTGGTCGATGTGGCCGTTGAGTCGCGGCCCGAGCTGGATGCGGGTCGAGCGACGGTCGATGCCACCGGATCGGCCAGGACGGCCGAAGACTGGCGGCCCTGGTTGCCACATCTCCTGCTGGGAGTTTCGGCCGGAGGCTTTGCCGGGGGACCGGGCGGTGATTTTGGCGGCATGGACGGTCGTTCCGATTTCGATGTGCTGGCTGTCTGGAAACTCGACAACATGGGCTGGGGGACCAGCGCGGCTCGTCAGGCGGCCTCCAGCCGCGAGCGGCAGGCCGAGTTGACGCTGTCACGATCGCGGGATGTCGTGGTGACCGAGGTGACTACGGCCTGGCATCGGCTCCTCGCCAGCCGAAAGCGGCTGGCAATCTCGCAGCGGCGTCTCAAGCAGGCCGGTGAATCACTACGTCTGCACCGGCTGCGGATCCGCAGCCTGCTGGGCCTGCCGCTCGAGGCTCAGCAGTCCGTCGAAGGACTCTCGCAGGCACGCCAGGACCGTCTCGAGGCCATTATCGGCTACAACCGCGAACAGGTGCGGCTGTTGCGAGCCATCGGGCAACCACTGGGCGGTGGCGAGTAGGCTGGGACTGTCCCTGGAGCCATGCGTTCGCCGCTCAGGTCTTCAACCTGGAAGACCGGTTCGACACGGTGAGCGAGGATGATGTGATCATCAACGCCGAGACGTCGGCGAGAGAACGGCTGATGATCACCCCTGCTCAAGGTCCGAAAAAGTGGGTCGTGTCCAACCCCATGTCGGGAAGCGAAATGCGTCCCGCCTCGGCCAGCTCGACCGCTTTTTTCCCGTACTTGGAGTCCATCTCCCATACCTGTCCGGTATCAGCGAGCTGCTGGAACAGTTGGTTGACGGCATCATCGTCCAGCTTGCCCTCTTCGTAGGCACCGATGTTCGCGGTCACGTCGTAGGTCATTGGCACTGCAATTCGGGATGAGATTCACACATTCGAGTTCTCGACTCGGATGACGGCATTCCCACGTCCTGTCTTCGACGATCTTATGCTATCGCGCCTGAATTCTCAGCGCGTTGGCGGTCGCACAGGCCGTCGAACTCGATTCGACTTCGTAGCCGCCTCGTACGCACCCAGGTCGACCCGCTTGCCCTGGGGTCGCCTGGTCCCGTCGATGTCTGTGCTTGGTGCGATCTTCGCCGATCCGATATCCCGCAGCGGGCTGTTGGGAGCCAGAGAGAACGTTCGGGCCTTGGCATTGACGAAGCCCGGGTCGGCCTCGACGCCGTGTCGCTCGTAACCGGCCGCCTGCAACGCAGCGAATGTCGTGTGGGTCCTCTTGCCGATCCTCCACGACTTGCCGCCGTGATAGCCGTTGTGGTCGAGTGCCAGTTTCCCGTCGCTGCTGAGGTAGTCGCCTTGGGTCTGCGTGACGTTGTTCGCGAGTTGGCAGTTGCCGGCGTCGAGGAACCAGCCGAGCCCGTTGGTCAGCACGAGCGTGTTGTTGACGAATCGGCAGTCGTTGGCACGGACACTGATCCCGTTGGTGAACGGGCCAGCAATCAGGTTGTTGGTGAGCCGGTGGCCGCCGCGGCCCCAGCAGATGATGGCCGAGTAGTATCCCTTGGCGTCCGGCGGATTCTGGCCGACGAAGTGTTGGGGGTTCCAGTCGGGCCACGGGTCGCT
>CAUZEQ010000216.1:0-8415 GCA_963578885.1 Planctomycetota bacterium | reverse complement strand
CCCGTATCTGATCCTCGCTGACGCACAGCGAGCGTTGAATGGGGTTCTCGTGCAGGAGATTCCGTGATGCTGGAAACTGGTGACATGTTGCGGCCGGCGAGTTCGAGGGCGGGTCGAGCGGGCTGGTTGTGGGCTGTTGCGGTGACCTGTTCGCTGCTGCTGGTCGGGTTCACCGGTTGTGGTGACGACGAATCGGAGGGTGGTGGCGATTCGGGCCAATCGACGGGCCTGTCCGGGACGGTTGACGAATCGGCGGTCGAGAAGCTGATCGAGCAGGCGGTGTTGCGGGTCAAGGCAGGAGATACGAAGGGGGCGATTGAGTTGCTGAGCCAGGTCATCGGCAACGATGCGAGCAATGCGCGGGCCTTCAAGATCCGGGGCGACATCTACTCGGCTCGCAAGCAGGACGCCAATGCCCTGGCGGACTATTCGGCGGCGATCCGAATCGAGCCAAACTCCTTCCAGAAGGCCCGCTGGCTGAACGCTCGAGGTTTCTTCCTGTTCATCCGAGGCAAGCGGGACGCGTCACTTCGCGATCTGGAGGCGGCGATCGAGTTGGATGCCGACTACACCGAGGCGTGGAACAACTGCGGTTTGCTGCACATCGGGGACCAGGACTACGAGAAGGCGATTGCGGACTTCAGCCGGGCGATCGCGACTGATCCGAAGTTCGCCGACGCCTGGAACAACCGCGGCTTTGCTTATTTTCGGAGCAACGATCACGCCAAGGCTGTGTCCGACTTCGACCAGGCCCTGGTTTGCGACCCGAAGTTCGTGATGGCCTACAACAACCGAGCGTTGTTGCGGATGTCTCGCAAGGAGTATCGCGAGGTGGTGGCCGACTGCACTCTGGCGATCAAGTTGAAACCCGACAATCCTCGGTTCTACCAGCTGCGTCGCGAGGCGTACCGTCGGCTGGGGAAGTCGAAGGAAGCGTTGGCCGACAGCGAGAAGTTGGTCTGGCTGATCCGTTTTCAGCAGCTGACTCGTCGCGTCGCCGAGTCTCCGAAGCAGGCAGCCGGTTACATCCAACGGGCGCGTCACCTGGCGATCGACGGCCGCGGCGGTGCGGCATTGGCCGATTACCAGCGAGCGATCACGGTCGAGCCGGGCGAGGCTCACGAGGCGTACCTGGCACGGGCTCGTCACTGGATCGCCACGGGGGACCTGAAGCGGGCGACCGCCGACTGCAGCCGGGCTCTGCAGGCCGGAGGCGGGTACGAAGCGTACAGCCTGCGTGGTGAGACTCACAAGTTGCAGGGGAACTGGGACCTGGCGATTGCCGACTTTACCAGGGTGCGGCGGTTCGACGAGGTGGTGGCCGAGACGTACTTGAAACGAGCCGCAGCGCACAAGGCGGTGGGTCGCACAGCGGAGGCGGCGGCAGATCTGAAGCGGGCTGCCGAATTGGATCCCGAGCGATCGGCGACCTCGTCCAAGCCCGCCGCAGGCGAGCTACGGTGAGGGGGGATTGGCGAGCGGGTTGACCGGTGCGGCGGTGGCCTCGGACCTCAGGTCCAGGTCAATCGTGTTCGATCCCGCCTTCACCTCGTGCTTCATCCGGCTCTGCAGGTGGTACTTCTTGGCGAGCACCTCGAGTCCCTGATCGTTGTTCTTGTTGACCCGGACTGTGTGGGTGCCGAGGACGGCGCCGTCGTGGCCGCCGGGGTAGGTCAGGCTGTAGACACCGTGTTTGTCGGAGCGACCCACGCTGCCGCCGAGCTGTCGCTGTTCTTTGACCCTGTCGTCGGTAACCGGTTCGAAGTTCACGATCGCATGCGGCAGGGGTTTTCCATCGAGGGTGATGGTGCCGCTGACGCTGGACAGGAGCGGGACATCGGGGTCGTTGGCCATCATGCTGAACAGCAGGTAGCAGAGGCCTGCGACCAGCAGGATGCCTCCGCCGATGGGCAACAGCCGCCGCTTGGCGACCTCTTTCACCTCGTCCATGTTGATGCGAGGCCCCGGGTCGGGAGGGGGCTGATCGGCGGCCGCCGATCGGGCCGATTCGCCGCGGGCCAGCAGGTCACCGGCGGCGCTTGAGGTATCGTCGGTTTCGACATGAGGCCTGACGGGGGGGCGGTGCAGTTGACGCTCTTCGGGAGGAATTGGAGGCGGCGGGATGCCGGGGACCAGGTCCTCCTCGTCATCCAGCGCGGTGCTGGCCTCGGGTGCCGCTGCGGGGACGTCTCCGGATTCCATCAGGAACGCCATCGCGTCGTCTTCGGCATCACCGGTCCCCAACTCCGGCGCCGCCTCAGCCACGTCTTCACCCGACTCCGGCACGCCATCCGGTTCCGGCACGTCATCCGGTTCCGGTTGGTCATCCGGTTCCGGTTGGTCATCCGGTTCCGGCTCGGGGATCACGAACGCGGTCTTGCACTTCGGGCAGCGACCTGCCTGGCCCGCCTTGTCGTCTCGGATCTTGAGAACCGATTCACACTCGGTACACTGATAGCGGATCGTCATCGGGTGTGAGGGTTTGTCGGGATCGAGTGGTCGGGGATGCGGTTGCTGCTGCTGCGGCGGTGTCCTAGTTGGGCACCGCCGCGGGGACTCCGCGGCGCATGTTGCCGAGGTTCTGGAACATCGAGATGTTGATGTTCTGGTTGATGCTGCGGACGCTGCCATCGACCAGCGCGAAGTTGACTCCGCCGCTGGTGTGCAGGCTGCCGGCGTTGTCGTAGTGGATTTTCTGGTTCGGACCGAAGCGGGTGCTCAACAGCGTTGCCGGGCCGCCCCAGGCCCAACCGTCGCTGCTCAGTCTCAGGGGATCGCCGATGACGTTGAAGCGTTCGATCTCGCCGACCATCAGCGTCTGCGAGCTGCCATCCTCGACGTCGCGGAACCGGGTCGCGCTGTTGACCGAGAAGATCCCGATGTGGATGTTGTTGGGGAGCCTGGAGAGCGTGGGGTCGTTGATGGTCTGTGCAGGCGTCAGCGCCCAGGTGCCGCGGTTGGCGTCGTTGAAGGCGACTCCCGAGCCGGTCACGCCGGCGTAGTCGTTGCCGCCCTTGGTCCAGTTGGGGTTGACCAGCAGCAGGTTGGGGTACTTGCTGCGGTCCATCGAGCCGCGTCGTGTCGGGCAGTAGAACTCGGGGATATCGGTCAGGGCGGGCGTGAGGATGATCTGTATCTGGGTGATCGGGTCGATGGCCAGGTTGGCTCCGTTCCCGTTCATCTGCACGTTCATCTTCTCTTCCCAGAGCTTCCCGAGTTGCTGCTGGCCCATCTGCGGCAGGAGGTGCAGCATCCAACTGGTTCCCTGCAGCCCGTTGCCGCTGGCCTGGATCGGTTCGGTCGGATCGGAGTGCTGGAAGCCTCCGGTGCCGACTCCGCCGAACATCAGCTGGTTGATCTGCCCGGGCGGGAAGGAGTTGTGTGCTTCGTGATAGTTATGCAGTGCAAGACCGATCTGCTTGAGGTGGTTCCTGCACTGGGTATTGCGAGCGGCCTCACGTGCCTGCTGCACAGCCGGCAGCAGCAGTGCGACGAGGATCGCAATGATGGCGATCACGACCAGCAATTCGACCAGGGTAAATCCCACGCGACGACGACGCTTGACCATCTCGCAACCTCCTCATCACCCCCATGACAAACTGCGGATCGGCTGTACGAACCGACCCGTCCGAGCAGAGGCACTACTGCGGGGTGAGGCAGCACGGGGTCAAAACAGGAGTCGCACGAGGCGAACCGAGCGAGTCGGTGGGCGGTTTGACCCACTCTTCGCCGAATTCTCCGCGCAACCCGTGAACCATCCCCGTTGGGTACTCTACTCGGGTCTCAAGAAAACCGTCAAGAACTTTAATCGGCAATCGGCTCACAGCAAGGTCACTCCCGTTGGGCTCTTCCCCGGCCTCTTCCTGGTCTCTTGCCGTTCCCGGGACAGGTAGACCGGGAGATCTTCATGGCAAGGGTGGCAAGGGTGGCAAGGGTGGCAAGGGTGGCATCGAGGATTCTCCTGCTGCCGATCATGGACCCCCGCTGCGATGGCCGATACCAGTGTTGGGGTTCCATTGTACAGGTTGTACAGGTTGTACGGGTTGTACGGGTTGTGCGGGTTGTGCGGGATGTACGGGTTGGGCAGGCTGGGCAACACCTGGCGGGTTGAGTCAGAGGAGATCAGCTGATGATCGAACCTCTCGAGGCGTGGTCACGAATCCAGTGGCAGGCCGAGCGTGGCGGACGGGTGATCTGGCTCAGTGGCGAGGGCGGTGTCGAGACCGCGAGTTTGGTGGCCCGGTCGATTTCCGAGTGGCGAGGTTCTGGCCTGCGGGTTCTGTTCGCGGACTTCTCGTCGATGGTCGACTCGGAGTTGTTCGAGCGGACGTTGCTGTTGAGGCTGCTGGGTCCTCACGCCCAACAGGCTCGTGCCACGGTCTCTCTCTGGAGACGCCTGGCCGGGGTCCTCGCCGAATCGGGCTCGGACGCGCGGATCATCCTGGATCGCATCGAGTCAGCCGGGCAACCCAGCCGTGCGGTGGTCTCGACGATCCACCACCTGGTCACACGTCACGGTGCCACACTGCTGGTGGTCTCGCCCCGCGACGACCAGGGCCGCTCACGGATTCTCTCGGCCTGGGCCGACGTGGAGATCGGCCAGATCGGCCAGGTCGCCACCGGCGCCCAGTCGCGGCTGGTGGCCTGATGCGGGTCTGCCTGTTCGACATCGACGGCACGCTGATCGACAGCGGCCAGGCGGGCCAGGCGGCGATGGAGGCTTCGTTGGCGAGTCTGTTCGGGGTCACGCGGCCGACCGAGGGCATTTCGACGGCGGGCCGCACCGACCGGGCGATCATCGAAGACCTGATGGTCTTCCACGGTCTGTGCGTTGACGAGGCGACCTTTGGCCGGGTCTGCGAGGCCTATCTGCAGGTCCTGCCCGCGGAACTCGCCCGGCTCGAGGGGATCACCCTGCCGGGAGTCGGTGACCTGCTCGAGGAGCTGTCGGCCCGAGAGGACGTGGTGCTGGGGCTGTTGACGGGCAACCTGGTCGAGGGGGCTCGGCGGAAGCTTGGCCACTTCGAACTGGACACGTTCTTCGAACGCGACGGCCGGTTGTTCGGAGGGTTCGGAGACGATCAGCGGGATCGCGACGACGTGGCGCGAGGTGGTCGCGAGCGTGTGCGGCAGGAGTTGGGTTGGTGGGACGCCGGGGCGGTGTGGGTGATCGGGGACACGCCGTTGGATGTCGGCTGTGCCCGGGCGATCGACGTGCGGGTGCTGGCTGTGACCACGGGGCTGTTTTCGTCTGAGCAGATCACAGCCAGCCGGCCGGACATGTTGCTCGAGGACCTCTCGGAGACCGAGCGGGTCGTATCGATTCTACTCGAATAGCACGCCGTCGCCGGTCGCGGATTCGTCGACGGGCCGAAGGCAATCGGGGCCGTCGTTGGCGGGCCGGTTGACCCAGGTGTCGATCGGGTCGGCCACCAGTGTCTCGTCGGGGCAGGGCTGCAGCAGTCGCTGAAGCTGGTCGTGGTCGTCGTGTTGGGGGTCGAGCCAGGCGGGGAAGTCGGGCGGGTCGAGGATGACCGGCATGCGGTGGTGGATCGGTGCCATTTGCGAGTTCGCGTCGGTCGTGATGATCGCACAGGTCTGCAGCACCGAGCCGTCTTCGGCTTCCCAGTGTTCCCAGATCCCGGCGAAGGCCAGCGGAGCGTCATCGGGCCGGTGAATGTGCCAGGGCTGTTTCCTGGACCCGGTCATCTTCTGCCATTCGTAGAATCCCGAGGCGGGCACGAGGCAGCGGCGGTGCCGGAAGGCGGATCGGAACGACGGTTTCTCGGCGACGGTCTCACCGCGGGCATTGATCATCCGGTTTCCGATCGAGGGATCCTTGGCCCAGCTGGGGACCAGGCCCCAGTGGACCAGTGCTCCCTCGGTTCGATCCGCCGCCGCCGCCCGACGGACTACCAGCACCGGCTGCGAGGGTGCAATGTTGAAGCGGGGTGCCAGCGAGGTCTGCAGCGGGGGATCGAAGACGATGTCGAAGAACGCCGCGAGTTGCGAGGCGGGGATCCGGAGATTGAATCGACCACACATGGTTTCATGCTAGTCGACCCTCGGTCGAGTCGCGACCGCCGATCTAGTTGTCGCCCGGGTTGTCGCCCGGGTTGTCGCTGACCACTTCGAATGCTGCGGACAGTTCCTCGGGGATCCGCCGGGGCAATCGCCGCTCGAAGCCGATGTAGACCCAGTTGGTTTCGGCTTCGGCCAGCACGGTTGGTGCCTGGTCGGTGGTCCGCAGGATCCGGTATCGGCGTCTGGAGGTGAGTTTCTGGAAGTCGGCGACCCAGGTCCTGACCACCAGTCGATCTCCCTGGAAGGCCGGCTGCAGGTATGTGATCTGGTGTGTGCGGACGACCCAGCCGGCTTTCTGCTGCTGATAGCGTTCCGGCGGCCAGCCCTGTGCTCTTGAGTGTTCCAGCGCGGCGTCCTGCATCCAGCCCAGGAAGACGACATTGCCGGCGTGTCCCTGGGCGTCGATCTCCTCGGCGGTCACCACGTGTTGAAGATCGAAGATCGCGGGCATCGTCGGGACCGATTCGGGTTGCAGGATTGGTTTGTGGTGGGTGTCGACTGCCATGATTGCTTGCCAGCGGAGTCGCGGCAATTGACAATGAGTCCTGGCCGGGCCAGCTGGCCCACATTCTCATCAACGGTGCACCAGCATGATCGTCTGTGATTTCAGCAGTGGGCGTCCCGACCCCGAGTCGTTCCCGGTGGCCGAGCTTGCGGAGGCGGCTTCGCGGCGGCTGCTCCAGGAGGCGAGTGACCTGGTTCAGTATCCCGACCCGCAGGGATACGAGCCGTTGCGTCGCCTGGCGGCCGAGCGGTTCCTTGAGCGAGAGGGAGTCGGGCTCGACCCCGACTCGTTCCTGCTGGGCACCGGTTCGACTCAGCCGCTGGCGTTGCTGTCCGAGGCCCTGGCGAGTCCCGGTGATGCGATCATCACCGAGGAGTTCAGTTACACCGGGGCGTTGTCTCTGTTCCGCCGTTATGGTCTGGAAACGGTCGGCGTGGCGACCGACGATGAGGGCCTGCAGTTGGACGCTCTCGAGGAGACTCTTGATCGGCTGGAGCGATCGGGCCGGCCCGCTCGGTTCCTCTACGCGATCCCCACCTACCAGAACCCCACCGGTTCGATCCTGTCATTGGAGCGGCGTGGTGAGTTACTCGAGTTGGTCAAGCGGCGTGGCGTGCCGTTGATCGAGGACAACTGTTATGCGGACCTGCACTTCGAGGCCGAGTTGCCTCCGAAGTCGCTCCGCGCTCTGCCCGGCGGTGACGACGTGATCTATGTTGCCAGCTGGTCCAAGATTCTTGGCCCCGGCGCCCGGCTGGGTTACGTCTCGGCCTCACCCGAGCTACTCGAGCGGTTGATGTCGCTCAAGAGCGACGCGGGGACCAGCAACCTGGCGGCGATGATCGTCACCGAGTTCATGCAGCAGCATCGCCGGGCTCACACGGCGAAGTTGTGCGGCGTACTGAAGCGGAAGCGGGACATCCTGCTGGGTGCGCTCGAGGACGAGCTGGGCGACCTGTGTTCCTGGACGCGACCGCAGGGTGGGATGTTCGTGTGGGTCAAGCTCCCCGCTGAGATCGACAACGCGGCCCTGGCTCGCGCGGCCCAGGCGGAGGGGGTGCTGTATCACCCCGGCCGCAACTTCGACAGCGGCGACCGGGACATCCCCTACCTGAGGCTGGCGTTCGGGTTCCCTTCCGACGAGGCCATTCTTGCCGGCACGCGTCACCTGGCGCGGGCCATCCGAGCTGCGATTCCCCTCGGTGCGGTGGGCTAGGCAGGTGCTATGTCGCCGCCTGAGCATTTCGAATCGGAATTCGAAGGGGTGAGTAACCGGATTCGAACCGGCGACCTCCAGAACCACAATCTGGCGCTCTAACCAACTGAGCTATACCCACCATCTGTCGCCGGGCGGCATTGCAGGTAGTCGAGAGGACCGGGCCTCCGGCGTGACGGGCCCAGAATAGCTGAGCATTTCGGGGGTTGCAACTGACGCAGTTTCGACGGTGCTTGCGGGTCCTGATGGCTTAGCCCGCCTTCGGCGGGTTGAATTAGTGGTCATTTCGAGATCGGTGCCCTCGCCGTACCCAGTGCCGAGTCCGCCGAAGGCGGACGGCATGTTTTAGCCCGGGGTGGAAACCCCGGGTTTGCCCGACGGCACCCCACCCCTCTCCCCGACCGCCTTCCCCAACAACCAAGCACCCAACAACCAAGCTCCCGCCGGAGGTGGGGGCGACACTTGCTCGGGTCTCTGCAAGACCTGGGCGGAACGTATCCCGATGTGCGGCATCGAGAGGGGGTCGAGGTAGGGGTGGTGACGGGGCGAAACCCAGATGCAGGACATGTCGCCCCCACCTCCGGCGGGGACTTGGTTGTTGGGGAGGGGG
>CAUZEQ010000215.1:0-8437 GCA_963578885.1 Planctomycetota bacterium | reverse complement strand
GGTACGACGGTGGGGAACGACCCTCACAGGACCTGCTGCCCGAGGACCAGAAGGTCCCCAGGACCGGGGCGTTGCTGATCGGCGACAAGGGCATGCTGCTCTCGCCGGGCGACTACGCCGGCTCGAGCAACATCGTGATCGGAGTCGACAAGCCGAAGGTCGACTTCGAGAAGTCACCGGGGCACTTCACCGAGTACGCTCGTGCGATCACCAGCGGAAAGCCCGCTCGATCGAACTTCCCCGAATACGCCGGGCCGCTGACCGAGGTCGTGCTGCTGGGCAACCTCGCGGTCTGGGCCGAGAAGAAGGTCGAGTGGGACGCCAAGACCCTGACTCCCAAGAACGCTCCCGAGGTCAAGACGATCGTCCGCCGCGAGTACCGTAAGGGCTGGACGCTGTAACCAGGCCGCAGCCCGTTCATGAGAAAGAACTCGGAGTCCGGGGTCTGACGCCGCCCCCAGTTTGGCCTGTTTCCCCAGGAGCGTCCCGCAGGCGGGGCCTGACCCCTTCACACTCGAGCGTTGGTGGTTGGAATGGAAGGGTTCAGGCCCCGCCTGCGGGCCGTGAAGGGTGGATCAGGACTCTGGGTGGGCGGCGTCTGACCCCGGCACTTGGCGTTCTGCAACCGGCCACTAGTCCGGACGCCCGCGACCCACCACGTCGCGGAACCGTAACGGAGCATCCGGCAGGCTCCAACGCCGCGCCAGGTGAGACAGCCAAACCACCAGGCCGTCGTGCGGATGCAGGTACAACTCGTGCAATGCCTTCTGCGTCCGGCTCCCGCTCCGTAACGCGTACTGCCGCGAGGGCAGCTGAAACATCGTGTGCAGCTGGAAACTGGACGCCCCGCGCAGAGCATACTCGAGTGCCATCCGACCACTGCTGATGTCCCCGGTTCCCGCCAGCGGCCGCATCGCCGTGCCGTACCTGTCGTGAAACTCCGAGAGCACGCGGAGGTTGCGATCACTCAGATCCGGACCCCCGTAGGCGATCCCATGCAGGCCATCGAATTCTCGCTCGGGATCAAACAGCCGGTTGCCATACACCAGCCAATCCGCAGCATCGGCCCCTGTGGCCTGCTGCACGGACTGCAGCAACTCGAGCTGGAACTCGTCGTCGAAGAGCGCGTTGAAGATCTTCAGCCCCACCGTGACGTCTCCGGCGGCCACCGCGCCCCGTACCAGTCCCGGAACACGCCGCAACCACTCCACGACGGTCTCCCTGACCCGTGACCGCCCGCTGCCGGCCAGGGTGGGGCTGAAGTCCTTCTCGATCGGCATCGCACCCGCCTGAGTACCTTCACCCCAGGCCCGCAGCAGTTGCCGCGTCGTGAACTCGTACTCCGACTCCAACCACTTTGTCTCCCCCGGCTGAGGCAAGTGGTACTTCACCGACGGCACGACCAGGGTCGCGGACCCCTCGGCCAACCCTCGGGCCTCGCGGACCAGCTCCAGGTATTCATCCAGCGTGCCCCACCAGCCGCGACCCTTCCAGCTCACCGTCCAGCCACTCTCGCCACCTTGAGACCGGATCGTCTCAACCTGCATCCGTGCTTCGTGGATGGCCCACTCGGACATCGACTGCCCGCCATCCTCCGACTCGGCAATCACGGTCTTCAGTACCACGTAACCCAGTCCCGCGGCGACATCCTCGGCTACCTGGTGAGCGGTCATCGAGAGTTGCCCCGACGCCTTGCCCCAGGGGTTCTCGATCCGCTGGCCGGCGTATTCACTCGAGAGGTCGATCTCGAACGCGTCGCGGACCCACGCGTGGTAATCAACGGGGGTCTCCCGCTCGGCCAGTTCGCGGTACGCCGCGGCGACCCGGTCCCGAACCTCAACGGCGATGTCAGCCCCGCCTCTCAGCCACCTGGTACCCGTTTCGCTCGCCATCACTCCCGCGCCTCGCCGTCGGTTGAGTGCCATTCTATAGTCGCAGCCACGACGCCAACACCACGCACGCCGCACTCATCACCGTCTCGACCGACCCGCCAGCATGATCCGCACCTGCTTCTCCACCATCGGCTGCCCCGACTGGTCCTTTTCCGACATGATCCGCCTGGGGCAACAGGCGGGGTTTGATGGCGTCGAGATCCGGCTTGTCGAACGCGAGACCGACCTGCTGGCGGTTCCCGATCTCGGGGCCGCCGCCTTGCCCGAGAGACGCCGCGAACTGGACGAGGCCGGTTTTGCCGTATGCGGCCTCGCCTCCTCGGTCTCTTTCGACTCGACTGATGCCGCCGAGCGGGAGCGGCAACTCGACGTCGGACGGGCCTACCTCGACCTCGCCGCCGAACTCGATGCCCGCTTCGTGAGGGTGTTCGGTGACACCATCGCTGAAGGAGTCAGCCGCGAGGCGACTATCGAACAGGTCTCCGAAGGACTCGATCGGCTGGGCGAGTATGCCGCGACTCTTGGCCGCGAAGTGATCATCGAGACCCACGGTGACTTTTCGAGGTCGGAACTGGTCGCTGATACGATGGCCCGTGTCGAGTCACCGGCTGTAGGGATCCTGTGGGATACGCACCATCCCTGGAGATTCCACGACGAACCACTCGCGACCACCTACGCTCGCTTCGCAGACCGTGTCCGCCACACGCACTGGAAAGACTCGGTCACCAGGCCGGCCGCGGGTGACACCAGCGGAACGCACCAGGCGGCCGAGCAGGCTCATGCGCTGATGACCGGCCATCAGCACGCCGATTACGTGCTGTTCGGCGGAGGCGAGTTTCCGGTCTTCGAATGCCTCGGGCTGCTGCAACGCGGTGGCTACGACGGCTGGTACAGCTACGAGTGGGAGAAGATGTGGCACCCGGAGCTCGAACCGCCCGAGCTGGCGTTGCCGCTGTTTTCGGACAAGATCCGGCACCTGCACGCACTGCTGCCAGGTCGCTGACACCGCGGTTGAACTGTCAGTCCGATCATCGCACGTGACACGACCGACCGGCACTTTTCCGGATGCGCCGGACGTAACAACTGGGCAACGCACGGCGTGTCTTCAACATTTGCTCACGTCCAAAACGTGGCGTAGTCTCGTTGAGTGGCCCACGAAAGCGTCGGGCGGCTACGAACTGACACGTCTGGGGAGACACGTCATCATGCGTCCTGCGACGGGCCCCTCGCCCCTTCGATTCGATCGGATTCTGTCGGCTGCCTTCTGGCTCGCCGCAATTTCGCTGCTGGCCGCGTCGCCGCTGGCCGCCCAGTCGCCGGCCAAACAGCAGTCGGCCATCGCCACCGGTCGGCAGCTCGAGATCAGCCGTCGCTGGTCCGATGCGCTCTCGCATTACCAGACCGCCAACGACCGCTGGCCCGACACCAACGAACTGAAGCACGGTCTGAGGCGATCGCGGATCCAGTGCGGCATCCTGCATCGTTACGCCGACCGAAGCTTCCGGCAGCAACTGCTGAGCATCCCCGAACGGGATGCCCTGGGACTCTTCGACGACCTGCTCGCACGGGTACAGTCGAGCTTCGTGGAACCGATCACGATGACCGCATTTGTCGCCCACGGCACCGAGAGTCTCTACCTGTCGCTGGCCAACCAGAAGTTCCTCGACAAGCACCTGGGGGGTCAAGCCCGGGCTCGTTCCGCGGCCATCCGTTCGCTGCGACGGACTCTGTTTACCAAGTACTGGAACCTGCCGATTCGCAGTTCAGCCGAGGCCCACCGCGTGGTCCAACAGGTCTGCCGACTCTCCGGGCAAACACTCGGACTTCCCGCCAACTGCGTCGTACTCGAATACGTCTTTGGCGGCTGCAATGCACTGGACGACTACAGCGCCTGCCTGACACCGGATCGCTACTCGGATCTCAACGCCAACATCGACGGCCAGTTCGTGGGCCTGGGAATCGAGATCAAGGCCCAGGCCGGACGCGGGTTGCTGCTGGTCGATGTCCTGCCCGGTAGCCCGGCCCAGACATCAGGCCTGCGGGCCGGCGATCACGTGGTGCGGATTGATGGCGCCGACTGCACCGAGATGGCCACCGACGAAGCCGCCGGACTGCTCAAGGGAACCGTCGGCAGCAGCGTCGCTCTGGGAGTGGTCCGGGAGAACGGATCCGAGGAACAGTCGCTGCGGATCACCCGCAGACCGGTGATCATCAAGAGCATCCCACTGTCGATGATGATCGATCCCAACAGCGGCATCGGCTACATCCAGATGACCGGCTTCCAACGCAGCACCGCCAACGAACTCGACCGCGCACTCGACGACCTCCGCCGGCAGGGTGCCCGCGCCGTGATCTGGGATCTGCGTCACAACCCCGGCGGACTGCTCGACGCGGCCACCGACGTGCTCGATCGGTTCATCGGCGAGGGTGTGCTGGTCTCGACCCGCGGTCGCACCTTCGACCAGAACCGTGTCTACCGTGCCCACCGAGTGGGCACCAACCACATGCCGCTGGTGGTGCTGACCGACGGCGAGAGTGCCAGCGCCAGCGAAATCGTGGCCGGTGCCATCCGGGATCACCGACGCGGACTGGTGATCGGACGACGCACCTACGGCAAGTGGAGCGTACAGAGCATCTTTCCGCTGGCAGTCTCCTCGGGACTTCGACTCACAACCGCCCGCTTCTACTCGCCCGCAGGCCACAACCTCTCTAAAGTCGGAGTGCGACCCGACATCGTGGTCGCGGCACCGAAGGACCAGGGCGAGGTGTATCGTCGACCGACCCGTGAGAAGCTCTCCGAAGACGCCGACGTCCGCAAGGCCCTGGAAGAACTGAGGACTCGCCTGGCGGGCTGATGAGCACACCTGCGACAGACTGGACCCAGCACGGACGTGGTCAACGCCACCCGGTCAACGCCTGGACCTACTCCGCTCGTTCAAAACCCACCGCCCTGGATGTCGACCTCGAGTCCGGCGACGTCTCACTGGTCACCGCCGACGGAAAACTGCATCTGCTGGGCCACGATGGAACTGCTCGTCGAGCACCGCTGCCACTCGAAGCCGGACCCGCGCTGGATTGGGCCGACACCGCCATCGGCGGCGTCGTGCAACTGGGTCCCAGCAAGGTCGGCTGGATCAACCGCGACGGGGTGATCCAGTGGACCGTCGACTGCCACAACAGCATCCTCGACGTGGCCACCTCCCCGTTTGGAAATGCCGTGGCGATCAGTTTTGTTGATCGGCACAACGTCGTGCTCGACTCGCGGCAACAGCCCATCGGCGAGTTCACCTCGATCCGCCCGCTCCGCTACCTCGCGCTGGCATCACATCGCCCGGTCGTCATCGGGGCGGCCGAAACTGGAGTAATCTGCAGCCACACCATCGGTGGGGCACTTCGCTTTTCCGAGCAGATCTGGACCAACGTCGGTGGCCTGACGCTCAATGGCAACGCCCGTACCATGCTGTTGGCCGCCTTTAATCACGGGATCCAGCGTTTCAACAATCGGGGCCGCGCACAGGGGTTCTACGATATCGGAGGCACCGCTCATCTCGCCTCGACCAGCTACATCGGCACGGTCATCGCCGCGGCCACCATGGAAGAGCGATTCGTGCTGCTGGATCTCGACGGCAACATTCTCTGGCAGGCCGACCTCCCCGAACCGCTCGTGGCCCTGTGCTGTGGCCCCTTTGGCGACCAGGCCGTCTGCGGGTTTGCATCAGGCCTGGTGCAGTGCCTGCAATGGGCGCCGTGGGCCAGGCATCGGCCCGACAAGTCAGAGTCCAGCGATCGCTGATCTGTGCCGCGCATCGTCCCAATCGGATTTTGACCGCATTGGCCCGACCCGTGTATACTCGATGTGCCCGCCCGCACCGCACCGTTTCTGACCACTCGATTCCCGCACACACGAGACGCGGCAGATGGCACCCGACCCCTCCTCGCCATCCGGCCCCGACGCCAGTAACCTCAGCAACGACAGCAACGCCAAGCCGCCCGTTGAACACCCCGAGTCGTTCGGGAGATTCCGCATCTTGCGACTGCTCGGGCAGGGCGGCATGGGCGTGGTCTACCTCGCCGATGACCCCAAGAGGGATCGGCAGATCGCCCTGAAAGTGCTCGCCCGCGAAAAGGCCGACAACCCCACTTTGCTGAAGCGGTTTCGCTCCGAAGCGCTGGCCACCCGCGAACTGAAGCACCCCAACATCGTGGGGGTCTACGAGGCCGGGTCGATCGATGGACAGTTCTACATCGCGCTGGAATTCGTCGACGGGACCGACGTGGCCCAGTTGATCGAGGCGAGAGGCCGGCTGCCGGTGCGTCGGGCACTGGACATCACCCGCCAGGTCGCACTCGCACTCTCGTTCGCGCATCAGCAGAACATCGTGCATCGCGACATCAAGCCGTCCAACCTGCTGATCCGTCGCGACGGAGTCGTCAAGCTGACCGACATGGGACTCGCCCGCTCCCTCGACGAAACCGCCGAAGCGGGCATCACCCAGGCCGGCACCACCGTGGGAACCGTCGACTACATCTCACCGGAACAGGCTCGAGACAGCAAATCGGCCGACGCCCGCAGCGACATTTACTCGCTGGGCTGTGCCTGGTTCCACATGCTCACCGGGCAGGCCCCGTTTCCCGACGGCAGCCTGATCCAGAAGCTCCGGGACCACGCCACCAAGCCCGCGCCCGACCCACGATCGATCAACGATTCGATTCCCGAAGACGTCGTCGTTGTCCTACAGCGGATGCTCGAAAAGTCGCCCGACCGCAGGTTCCAGGACCCCGACGCACTCGTCGATGGACTCGCCGCCATCGATCTCGACCGCACCGAACTCACCGATGATCTTCTCGCCGCCCTCGCTGAAGATGATTCCGAACCCGAACCTCCCTCCCGGCCGCCGACTTCGCAGCCGCCTCAACACCCTGACGACGCCCTGCACCGCCGCTCCCAAGCACCGCCCCCCACAGCCGCGTCCGACTTCGCGACAACAGACACCGTCGACAGCGTCGACAGCGTCGACAGCGTCCCGGTCGCACGGCCTCAGCCCGAGGATAACGACAAGCCCGCCCCCAGCTCCCAACCGCCGCGTCGACGTCGGCAGCCGGACTCCGCTCCCGGTCGCTCCGAAACTGACTCCACCCGCACCTCGAAGCCCATCCCCCTCCACGAAGCAGCCCCGTCGGATCCCGATGACTCAAAACGCTCGACAACCCGGCGACGCGAAATAGCCCCCTCGGACCCTGATGACTCAAAACGCTCGACAACCCGGCGACGCGAAGCAGCCCCGTCGGACACCGATGACTCAAAACGCTCGACATCCCGGCGACGCGATTCGGCTGATGCGGCCGATTCGAAATCGTCGCGGTCCGACTCCGTGGACTCCGGGTCGTCGATATCAAGTCGACGATCCTCAGCGCCCCCTTCGTCTCCGCGATCCCGTCGTGCTGCACGACAGACCGATCTCCGCGACGACGGCGAACAGAGCGCCGGTGTGGACTGGGAGAAACTCAAACCGGTCGGACTGATGATATTGGGAGTCATCGCACTGGGATTCTTCGGCTACATCTTCGTCAACCTCAGCCAGTCGGTCGACACGTCCGACAACCAGGGGGGCGGCAACCCGTTTGCAGTCACCGACGGACGTCAGACGAACCGACTCAAGGGTTCCGGTGGCGGCGACAACCCCGCCGATCCCGACAGCGGCTCCCGGGACCCCTCGGAGAGCTACATTGCCTACGACACACTCTCGGCCCCCACACTGCTCGGCAAACCCGCCCCGACACGCCCGGCACCGCCAGCACTCAGGCAGGGCGAGCAGCGCCACGTCTTCGAGTGGGCTCAGAAACCGCAGCCGGCAACTCTCCCGGTGCTCAACGTGGCCGCCAGGCCGCTCGGTCCCGGCCACTTCCACAGTCTCGACGCCGCGCTCGCGGCACTGACCGAACAGGGGGGCTGGATCCGCCTGCGGGGACCCGGGCCCTTCTTCATCACGGCCACCGAACTCATCGGACGCGGCCATGTTGTCATCTCTGCACCCAAGTCGGCCCGAGCGGTTGTCGTGTTTCGGCCCGCTGAAGACAATTCGAACCGCCCCACCGTGCTGAGCCTCCGGAACACGGCGTTGGAACTGCGGGACCTCGACCTGGCACCGGCCGCATCCGCCTTCGCCGGCGACCGCCGACTCACGCTGATCTCGAGCCAGTCCTCGGACCTGAGCCTGATCGGTTGTACGATCACTCAATCGCAGGAACGCGAGGGCGGGACGACGGCGGTGGCTGTCTCGGGAGCACCCGGCGACCACCCCGCCCGCGTCCTCTTCGAAGCCGTGCTCGCCAGGGGTCGCAATACCACCCTGCTCGAACTCGACTCCCGCTCGGCCGAGGTGGCACTCGTCAACAGCCTGCTCGTGACCGATTCCGCCCCGGCGATCAGTGTGCTGACCCCCGGAGGCGGAGGCTCCGCCGATGAGGGCCGCGACATCCGTCTGCTCTCCTGCACACTCTGCAGCGACGCACCACTGCTGCAACTGCACAGCGGCGGATCCGGA
>CAUZEQ010000214.1:0-8446 GCA_963578885.1 Planctomycetota bacterium | reverse complement strand
GATCGGCCTGGGCACGATGGGACACGGCATCGCACAGGCGTTTGCGGTCGGAGGGTATTCGGTTCGAGCCATCGACGAGCGGCCCGAGACTTCCGCCACGGCTCTGGACCGCATCGGCAGCAATCTCAAACAACTCGCCGACGCCGGACTCTTGCAGAGCGAGCAGATAACCGAGGTGCTCGAACGAATCACCGTTTGTGAAACTCTCGAGGCAACCGTCGATGGAGCACTCTGGGTGACCGAGGCGGCGTGGGAGAACCTCGAGGTCAAGCAGCAGCTGTTCCGGAAGATCGAACCGCTCGTCGATCCTCAGACGATCCTGGCCAGTAACAGCTCCAGCTTCCCGATCACCCGGACTGCCGGTGACCTGGAACATCCCCAACGGGCCATCGTCACGCACTGGTTCAACCCGCCTCACGTGATCCCGGTTGTCGAGGTGGTCGGCGGCGAGCGGACCAGCGAGGCGACGGTGGTGACCGCGCTGGCAACACTCGAAGCGATCGGCAAGACAGCCATCCGCATCGACAAGGAACTGACCGGGTTCCTGGTCAACCGCGTGCAGGTGGCGATGTTCCGCGAGGTGTTTGACCTGCTCGATCGTGGTGTCGCAACGGCCTCGGAAATCGACCGGGCCATCCGCGGCAGCATGGGGCTGCGACTGGCGGCACTGGGGCCCCTGGCGATCATCGACCACGCCGGCTGGGATATCTCCTCGGCCACCTACACCAACCTGGTTCCCGACATGCGGGGCGATACCGAGATCCCCGCCGTCATTAGGCAGCTGGTCGAAGACGGGGACCTGGGTTCCAAGACGGGGCAGGGGGTCTACGCGTATCCACCCGAGACGGTCGACGACACGATCGCCCGGCGAGACGCCGACTACCTGTCGCTGGTCAAGCTGTTGCACTCGCGGGAGGACTCGGCGTGATGACGCCCGAGGAGTTCCGACAACACGGTCGTGACGTGATCGACTGGATCGCCGACTACATGGAGCAGGTCGAGGAGTACCCGGTACTCTCGCAGGTCGCGCCCGGCGACATCCGAGCCGCACTGCCCGACTCGGCACCTCAACAGGGTGAGGGCTTCGACGAGATCCTTGCCGACGTCAAGCGGGTCATCCTGCCCGGCATCACGCACTGGCAGTCACCGAACTTCTTCGGTTACTTCCCGGCCAACACCTCACCCCCCTCGATCCTCGGCGAACTGCTCGCCGCCGGCCTCGGAGTCCAGGGCATGCTCTGGACCACCAGCCCCGCCTGCACCGAACTCGAACAGCACGTGCTCGACTGGCTGATCGAGATGCTCGATCTGCCCGAGTCGTTTCATTCGGGTGGCGACGGAGGCGGAGTGATCCAGGACACCGCCTCGAGCGCCTCGCTGTGTGCACTGCTGGCCGCCTGCCACCGCGCAACCGACAGCAAGCCCCACGACACACGGCAAAAAGGGATCGACTCGTGGCAACTCGCCTACACCTCCGACCAGGCCCACTCGTCGATCGAGAAGGCGATGATGATCGCCGGCATGGGCACCGATCGCCTGAGGGTGATCGCGAGCGACGACGAGGGGAGAATGCGACCCGATCGGCTCGAACAGCAGATGACAATCGATGCGACTCACGGACTGCGACCCACGTTCGTCTGTGCCACCGTCGGCACCACCTCATCCGGTGCGGTCGATCCGTTGCCCGAGATCGGAAGAATCTGCCATGAACACAAAGCCTGGCTCCACGTCGACGCGGCGATGGCCGGCACGGCAGCGATCTGTCCGGAATTCCGCGAAATGCACGAGGGCCTCGAGCTGGCCGACAGCTACACCTTCAACCCGCACAAGTGGATGTTCGTCAACTTCGACTGCAACTGCTTCTTCGTCGCCGACCGAAAGCCGTTGCTGCAGGCGCTCAGCGTATTGCCCGATTACCTCAGAAACCGGGCGTCGCAGTCGGGCGAGGTGGTCGACTTTCGCGACTGGCACATCCCGCTGGGTCGCCGCTTCCGTGCCCTGAAACTCTGGTTCGTGATCCGCAGTTTCGGCGTCGAGGGCCTGCAGAAGAAGATCCGGTCGCACGTCGAGTGGGCCGGGCGGTTTGCTGAGTGGGTCGAGGCCGACGGCGACTTCGAGCTGGCGGCCCGGCCGTCGCTGAACCTGGTCTGCTTCCGCCACACCGGCGGTGACGAAATGAACCAGGAACTGGTCGATTCGCTCAATGACTCCGGCGACCTGTTCCTGACTCACACGGTGCTCGACGATCAGCTGACGCTGAGATTCTCGATCGGGCAAACGTCGACGCGGCTGGACAACGTCGAGAGGGCCTGGGCAGCGATCCAGGGGACCGCGGCTGAGTTGGCGTAAATCGGGCTCCCGTCGCCCTACAGCACGCCGCAGTAGTTCATCGCAGCCAGGACGTAGATGCGGGCCGAGTCGACCACACGGGTGATCGAGACGTTTTCGATATCGGCATGCGCCGTCTCGTTACTCGGCCCGTAGTAGATCGTCGGCACCCCGCTGCCGTGTACGTACAGGTTGGCATCGCCGACGATCCGGCGTCCGATGACACGAGGGTTCTCGTCGAAGAGTTCCTGGTGAGCAGCCCCAACAGCCTCGACCAGCGGATCGTCCAGCGCGGTCTCAAACGGCTCACGCTCGTGATCCATCGTCACCTCCGCCGTCATCCCACCTGCCTCCGCGATCGGAGCGACCAGTTGCTCTAGCTCCTCGAGCACCTCGGGGGCACTCTTGCCCGGCGACCAGCGACGGGTGCCGGTGAAGCGGCACGAGACGGGCGTGCGGTTGAAGTAGTCGCCGGCGTGCAGGATGCCCAGGTCGATCCGCTCGGCACCGGCCAACGGATGCACGTCCTGTGTGTCGAGCTCGTCCTGTCGTGCGGCGATGGCGGCGACCAGGTCACCGGCAAACCGGATCGGGTTGTCTTTGAAGTCGACATACTGCGTGTGGCGACCTCCGTTTGAAGGCGTCAGCGTGACGGTGAAGACCATCGACCCCATGCTCATCACCCACAGCTCGTCGTCACCCTCGACGATGATGATCCGGTCGGCGGCGACGCGTCCGTCGTTGATGTCCTGGATCAGAGCCTTGGGCCCGTCCTTCCCGGCCTCGGGCTCCTCGTGCCCGACCACCGCCGTCAGCCACAGGTCACCGGCCAGGGTGGTTCCGGACTCCTGCAACGCCCGCACCACTCCCAGCACCGCCGCCATACCTCCCTTCATGTCCGTGGTACCGCGTCCGTACAGCAGATCGCCGTCGCGGTAGCACGACTGGTTGGTCTGGTTGGGGATCGTGTCGAGATGCCCGTTGAGCATCAGGGTGGGGCCGTCGCCCTGGCCGCGGACGCACGCATAGAGATTCGGGCGACCCGCAGTCACCTCGCGAACATCCACCTCCAGTCCCAACTCGACCAGCTGACGCTCGTAGTACGCACAGACCTCGGTCTCGTTCATCGTCACGCTGGGAATCTTGACCATCTCCTCGGTCAATTCCGCAATCCACTCGCCGTCGATCTTCTCGAGCACCGCGTGCCGGTCAGCCATTGTCACCGTCCGTCTCGAGAAACTCGTTGGGCTGCTGGAAGATCCCGATGCCCAGCAGCCCGTCCGGAGCATGGGCCTCGTGCACGCTGCCCGGGTGACGCCAGACGAAATTGCCCGCCGTACAGACACCCTCATCATCAACCAGGCTGCCTTCGAGGATGAAGGTCTGCTCGACACCGAGGTGCCGGTGCATCGGCAGCCGAGCACCGGGTTCGGCCCGGAACAGCGCGGTGAACCCCTCGCCGTCAGGTTCCTGGAACAGGATCTTGATGTCGATCCCGGGAAACGCCGTCGGCTGCCAGGGCATCTGTTCGACGTCGACGTAGACCGAGCCGGGTGGTGTGCTCATGGAGAACTCATTGGCGGAGGCAACTTGGGAGTTTCCTGTCACTTTCGAACGCAGGTTGTGCGCTCACTTCCCCGCCGGCACCTCCGTAACCTCGATCCCCGAGAGCATCGGTAGCTCGGATGTCTTGGAAACCAGCTCGATCGTCAACTGGCCCTTGACCGACACGTTGCGGACTTCGAGCACCACAGTTCCATCCTTGCTCGACTTGGCCGCATCGACGCTCTTGAGCACGACCTGGCCCTGGACATGAACATCGAACACCCTCTGGCCGGGTCGAGCCTGCTTGGCTGAGCCGGACGAGAAGTAGAGTCGGACCGAATAGCGAGCCGGCCGGTCACCTGCGCCCCTGAGTGGAACGGTGCATCTCTTGATGCCCAGGGCCGAGGACGAGTAGACCCACGCAGCGGGACTCGTGCTCGTCTCGCTGGAGTCTCCATCGTAGCTGACAAACTTGCCTCCCTCGGCAAACGACTCGCCGAGGCTGAGGTTCAACTCCAGCCCGGTCGTCTTGGGCGACTTGGGCCTGGGGTAACTGAGCCAGAGTTTCCCGGTCGCGTCGCGGCGGTCGCCGGGAGCTCCGAGGTTCAGTGACAGTTTCTTGACCGGAGTCGCGGTACCCACGCCACTGTAGATCCCCCACGCCCTCCGAGGAGCTCTCGGTTCCATGACGACGGTCGAGGCGATCGAGAACAGGCAGACGCATCCGGCACTCGCCTCGGGAATCATCACCAGCCCGTTGGCGGGAATCGCGTTGATCCAGCACCCCAGCCGGTGCCCGGCAAAGTGCCTCGTGCCGCTGTCCGACTGCAAGTCGTAGAACGCGGTGAAGCCCGAGCGGAAGAAGAGCATGTTGGGCGCGGCGGTATTCATCCCGCAGTGGTGACCCGGCCGCATGAAGCTCCACGGCACCTCCTTGTCGGTCAGCGGATGGATCCGCGTGATCTGCTTGCCGGTCTTCAGGTCATACGACCACGGTTCGGCGATGATCCGGCTGCCGACGATGATCGGCCGGTGCCGGTAGTTGGCATCCTTGGACCACAGCTTGTAGCCGTTGACCGACGAGAGTGCCACGAGTCGTCGCTTCTTGAATTCTCCGGAGATGAACTGCCTCCAGTAGTGACCGTTGGCATTGGCACCACCCAACAGCAGCACTCCGTCCTTGTAGATCATCGTCAGGCGACCGCCGCCGATGCCGATGTCGCTGGTGTCTGTGACATCAACCCCCTGCCGCCACAGTTCCTTGCCGGTATGCGAATCGAGTGCCATGGCGGTGCGGGCGTCGATCCGCTTCTGCCGGTCCTCAGCCCGCTTGCGGTCTTCGCCCTTGAGGTTCAAGAGCTCGGTCTTGTCCTGCTTCAGCAACGCCTGCCGCTGCTCGGCGGTGATCGTGCTGTCGATGAAGTGAACGCGTCCCGGCCCCAGGGCGATCGTTCGGAAATCGATGCTCTTGCCCTGGTAACTCCACAGGTGCTTGCCGGTCTTCAGATCGATGGCAAAGATCGCATCGGTGGCATCGGTCGTCTGCTTGCCACGCCGTGCCCGTGCGGCATTGAGCCGCTTGCGGCGGGTGGCGGTGCCCAGCAGCATTCCCTCGGACAAAGCCACGTAGCCCCATTCGTGCTCCTTCACGTCCTTGCCCTTGGGCAACAGGTGCGTCGCCTGGAGCTTTCCGGTGGCAGCGTCCAACTGCAGGCAGCGGGAATCGAGCATCATGAAGACGCTGTTGTCGTTGGCGACGAGGTTGCCCGGGGAGTGGTTCTGGAACACGCCCGTGCGGATCGCCTTGCTGTTCTCGAATTCCCAGAGGAACTGGCCGTTGTAGGCGTCGTAGGCCATCAGGCTCTCGGTGCCCTGGATGAACATTCGCCCGTTGGTCGAAACCGGGCCGACGGCTCCGTCGTGGCGGTTGATCATCTTGCCCGGGCCGGGGTCGCCGTACCACAGCACTCCCAGTCCGCCGCGGATCAACTGGTCGTCGGAGCAGGCCGTGTTGCCGGCGTCGCCGTACTGGTGCGACCAGCTACCGGCTCCGGGCAACTTGCCCCGCTCCAGCACCGTGAAACTCCCGCCCAGTTCCGTCACCGACTGGTCCTTGAGCCCCAGGCTGTCTCGCCAGGCGGCGTCGAACTTGTGAGTGCCGCCCAGGCAGATCGCTCCACCACACGGCTTCAGGTGACGTGCGACCACGTCGCCGGCGACCGGCACGCGACCCGTCAGCAGGTGCGTGTCGCTGACCACCAGGTTGGCGAAGTAATTCGAGTAGGGAATCTCACCGGCAGCCGCCTCGTGGATCGTGATCCTGTGTCCATAGAGACCGGTTCGGACCAGGGCCTTGCGGGCCGTGGCCACCTTGGCCGGGTCGGACTCGACGCCGTAGATCTTCAGCCCGCTGTTGCGAGCCAGTGCCAGCGCCAGCCGGCCCTGTTCGGCTCCCACCACCAGGCAGAACCCGGTGCGAATACCGGTTTGTGCCAGGATCGCCTTCGCCGATGACTCGTAGACCGCGGTCCACTTGTCCTGCGGATACGGATCGGCAACCGGCTTGCCCTCTGCGACCTGATTGCCCCTGGCACCGGCCGCGAAGCAGTGGATGTGACCCGAATCGGTGCTGACGACCAGGCGACCGTCCGAGACGGCCAGCCCGCGCGCGGATCCCTTTACGGCCAACCGTCCGGTTGGCTTGCCAGTCTTCGCGTCGAAGATCTCGACGATGTTCTTACCGCCGACGATCACCGAGTTGGCGGTCAGGATGACCGCGGAGTTCGAGGTGCACTTCACCTTCCACTCAACACCCACTTCCTCCTGGGCGTTCAGCTTCGCGCGAACCGCGTCGGCCTTGACCAGGTATTCCGGTTTCTCGATCTTCCCGCTGCGGTACTCGCTGTACACGGCCCGCAGGTCGTTGCGGAGCTTGGCTCGGTTGGCGTTGACCGTCGCATAGATCTTCTGGTTGATCCGCGCCAGGGATCCTCCGGTGGTCACGTAGGTCGAGCCGGCAGAACCGGCGACCTGGCTGCCGAGTGTGAAGATGCGGAGTTTGCCGCCGAGAATCACGGCGTTGGCGCCGGCGACCTGGCCGGAGGAGAGGTTGAGCGTTTCGCCGGACGAACCGCCTCGCCAACCGGAAACGACCTTGATCTTGCCCGTCTTGCGATCAACGGCCGAGGGCCTGGATCGGCCCGAGGGGAAGTAGAGTGCCGTCTTGGTGGCCAGCAGGTACCCCTGCGGCGACAGGTCGACTCGACCCGCATTGCCATGGCTGACCTGGTCGTTGCGCCAGATCGGCTTGCCGGACTTCGCGTCGACGGCTGCGAGGTAGACATTTTCGTGAGGGAAGATGCCGGCGCCGAAGTAGGCGATGCCGTTTTCGACGAGGATCCCGGTCCGGACCGGCCACCGCGAAATCATCTCGCCTCGAGCCACGATCCGCTCGTCGGCCAGGCCCAGCCGCAGTTTCCACAACACTCGACCGGTCCCCGCATCCAGGCACCACGCGTATCCATCCTCGCTGCCGATATACACCCGTCCGTCGGCGACGCTTGGAGCCAACCGAATCGGTGCATCGGTAAAGGTCGTCCAGACCGTCTGGCCCGTCGCGGCATCGACGCACTGAATGCGATGATCAACCGAGCTGCCGAAGTAGACTCGGCCCTTGACGATCGCCACGTGCAGTGCGTCGTCGAACCGGACCCGGTCGTGCAGGTCCTTGCCCTCGATCGAACGACCCTCGGGACCCGACCACGCCGTCTTCAGCGGCACGGGTGTGCTGAAAGTCCACTGGCTCGTCAGCGGCCAGGCAAGAGTCTCGCCCGTCGCACCACCTCGCGTGGCGTCGTGGCGGTAGGTCGGCCAGTCCTCGGCTGAGACCGGGGAAGCCAAAGTCACAAACGCCAGGCAGAAGGCCCAACACAACGGGTTCGCGAGACGGTTCATCAGATACACCCTCGGCTTCATGAGCAGGACACATTCATTGTCCCGCTACAGCACGCAGGTGCAAGGTTCAGGGGCTGGCTCTCCCGCCCGTGGTGGGGTGCCTGTCCCGCGGTCTCCCCGCCCGGTCCCCACAAACAGCACATCGCCCCAAAGTTCAGGGGCTGGCTCTCCCGCCCGTGGCGGGGTGCCTGTCCCGTGGTCCCCACGCCCGGTCCCCGAACAGCACATCGCCCCAAGGTTCAGGGACAGGCACCCCGCCACGGGCGGCAGAGCCAGTCCCGGGGCCGACTACTTCCGCGAAGCCGTCTGTCTCTGGGCCAGCCGCTTGAAGTATTCGTCGATCGCCTTGCGGTAGTGAGCCGGGTAGTTGCGATCAAGAATGTTGCGGGCACGAGCCTCGGCCTTGGGAGGCAGGGCGCCCCAGCCGGTGCGGTTGCCGGTGTTCTTGTTCGCGACGTTGCCCGGACCCTGGCCACCTCGAATCGAACTGTCCTGGGCAGGGCTGTTGGACTGATTACGACCACCCGGGCCGTTGCCACAGCCAGGTCACGTGCCGCCTTGCTGTTCGAGCTTCTCAATAATGGCATCCAGCGACGCAACGATTTCGTCCTCTTCCTTC
>CAUZEQ010000213.1:0-8521 GCA_963578885.1 Planctomycetota bacterium | reverse complement strand
CCCAGCCGGATCGGGCTGTCGGCGCGGAAGTTCTCGCTGAAGTCGGTCTCGACCCTCAGCCGCGTCATCCCCGCTCCCGCCGCGGTCACCAAGAGCGCGACCCCGATCAAGACCCCCCCGGGGCGACGGCGGATGCCTTGGGCCAGAGACTGCAGCGCGCGTGTCAGTTGACCTTCGCCGGGGACCCGGCCGGGGTCCGCCAGGCGTCGACCCAGCAGGATCCCGCCGGGCAGCAGCAACAGCGCCGCCAGCAGCACCAGCAGTGTCGCCAGGCCCATCATGATCCCGAAACTCCGCACCGGGCTGATGCTGCTCGACAGCAGAGCCCCAAACCCGACCGCGGTGGTGGCACCCGTCCAGAAGATCGCCGGAGCCAACTGCTGCATCGTCAGGGTCAACGCCTCCAGAGGTGCCAGCTCGCTGCGATGCTCGCGGTAGTGCACGGTCACGTGAGTGCAGGTGGCGACGCCGATGATCGTGACCAGGGAATTGAGCATCGAGCTGACCATGCTCAGTTTCATCCCGCTGAGCACCAACAGGGCCTCGGTCCAGAGAATCGCGGTGAGCACAACCGCCAGCGGCAGCACGACCCAGCGGAGACTCCGAAACAGCACCAGGATCACCGCCGCCAGCAGGCCCAGCGACCACCAGAACAGCGTCCGACCGTCCTGCTCGACGTAACGGAACATGTCGTGCACCTGCACCGGTTCCCCGACGACCCGGGCCACCGGGTTGTGACCGGCCGCCAGCCGGCGGATCTCGGCAAACGTCGCCGCACGACCCGCGGTCGCCTCCGCCCCAACCGCCGGCGACAGCCTCAACACGATCGCCACCGTCCGCCGGTCCTCCCCCACCAGGACACCCTCGACCAACTTCAAAACGCGTCGCCTCAGGCCGCTGATCCGTTTCATCACGCGGCCGAGCACCCCGTCGGGTTCCAGCGCCCGCACCAGGTGCTGAGTGCTCTCGGACTGGACTCCCTTGACCCCGCTCAGAGCTTCGGCAAGTGCCTCGATCCGCAGCCTCGCCTCCTCGCTCAACTCACTCGACAACGGCGAATCCGGGTCGTCGCTGCCAAACAGCTGAGGGTCTTCGTAGGAGACGATCACGAACTCGTCTCCGCCGAACAACTCGCGGCTGGCACGAAACGCGGCCAGGTGCGGATTGTCCTGGGCGTAGAGCGATTCGATCGACTGGTCGAATCTCAACTGACCGGCCGGGACCACCGCCAGCAGGGCCGCCACGACGGTGGCCACAAGCAGGGCGAACCGGTACCGCAGCACCATCGCCAACAGTCTCGGAACCGGAGGGTCCTGAGAGGGTGGCACTTGAAGTGCGTCCTGCAAATGGTCGGGACCAGTCCCGTTGGAGTCCATCGATCCCCGGCCTTATCTCCCGCGTTGGCGGAGTTCGGTTAGACTGGCACCGCCCGTGGGCACCAGTGGCCCTAAGGATAGTCGCGGTCCGCCCGAGGAGCCAACAGGAGTCCCTGTGGTCGGCTACCGTTCTCACCTCCTACCTCTACTGGGAGTGATCCTCCTGGCGCTGGCGGTCCGCGTGCCGGTGGCAGCCTGGCGGATGGACTCGCTGCAGGATGACCGCGACCACTACCGGCTGCTGGCCCAGGGGCTGGTTCAAACCGGAGAGTTCACGCACCCGGATCACGGCACCCCCACCGCGTACCGACCTCCGCTGTACCCCCTGCTGCTGGCCGCGGTGCTCTGGACCGGAGCCGGTGACGTCGGGGTGGCGGGTCTGCACCTGCTGCTGGGCCTCGCCACGGTCGCTCTGACCCTTGTCACCGGCCTGCACCTGGGACTCTCCCGACGTGCCTGGTGGCCGGCGGCGGCCGTCGCCGTCGATCCGCTGCTGGTTGTCGGAGCCACGCTGCCGATGACCGAGACCCTGTTTGCCGCACTGGCGATGGGAGTGCTGGCCGTCGTCACGTCGCCGGCCGCCCCGTCGGGCTCAAGAGGACTGTTGCTGGGGATTCTGTTTGGACTCGCGGCACTGTGCCGACCCTCGGTCTGGGCCTTCGCCGCGGTGTTGGCCGTCGTCGCGGGCGTCGCACGCTTCAGAAAACGGACCGGGCCGGATCGATCGAGACACCCTCTGGCCCTCGCCGCCACGCTCGCCGGTATCGCGCTGTGTATCGGCCCGTGGCTGGGACGCAACCTGGCCGTCTCGGGAACCCCCGTGCTGACGAGCACCCATGGAGGCTACACGCTGCTGCTGGGCAACAACCCGGACTTCTATGACCAGGTGGTGCGACGACCGCTGGGTACGACCTGGAACGACAAGACGTCCGATCCCGGGCATCGACCCGGTGAATGGCGTGAGCGCCTCGAGGCCCGGTTGCCGACCCCGCCTCGTGGCATCCAGGCCGAACGTCAGCGTGACCGGTTCATGTACCGCCTGGCACTCGCACATGCCGCCGACGACCCGGGTGGGTTTGCCAGGGCGTGTCTGCTGCGTGTGCTGAGGTTCTGGACACCGTGGCCGCTGGAATCCGCACCCGGTTCGGCCTGGCCCACAGCTCTCAAGTGGGCCGTCGCCACCTGGTACGCCGCCGCGATTGTGGCGATGCTGGTCGGGCTGTGCCGCGCGCCCTGGACAGCTCACCGCGGTTGGCAATCACCTCTGCTGTTGCTGCTCGCGCTGTCACTGGTGCACGTGGTGTTCTGGTCGACGATGCGGATGCGAGCCCCGGTGATGCCGGTGGTGTTCCTGCTGGGGACGGTGGGAGTCTGCGGGAAGCCTGCCCGAGAGGCGGAGTCGGAAACGGCCGCGGCGGAGGCTTATTGACACTCCGGAAAATGCGGACCTATAATCCCGCCCCCCGTGCTCAACGCGACACGGGTCCACTCCGGAAACTCCCCGCCTCCTCCGGGTTGCTCACCTCTCGAGCCATCCTCCGGCGGCGGCCGCTCCGGTATTGTGCCTCCAGGAATCGGATTCCCGCGTGTCGGGCAGGACGCCCACCGACGCACTCTCTTGCCGCCACCCGCACTCTGCCGTCGCACCACCGTGGCGTCGGCTCGTCGCGGCTGTGGTCACTCTCGCGATCGCGCTGCCCGAGGTGACCTGGAGCGATGAGCCGGTCGCGGCCCCCGACCACGTCTCGATTTCAGCCGACTTCGGATTCGAAACCCCCGCCCGCGGTCCCGGTGTCCTGCCCAGCGTCGTGCTGCTTCGGCGCAATGTCACCATCCGACAGGCCGGTACCGTGATCACCGCCGGGCAGGGAATCGCCTGGATCAGCCGGGCACGGGCCCCGGAAACCGGGATCCGCATCTCGGTCTATCTCGAAGACAACGTCCGGCTCGAGAGCCCCGACCAGACTCACAGCCGTCCGGTCCTGCTGCACAGCCTGGCACTCACCGAGAACCCCCCCACCGTCACCATCGCCCGCCCCCAGAAGACCCCCTCGCTGCTGGCCGAGGATCCGCTGTATCGCCGCGGTGCCGCACACAGGCAACGGCGTCCCGACAATGGTCCCCAACTGGCCGCCTACCAGCCCGGACCCACCGCCGCTGCTGCTCCCGTCCCGGCTCCGCTGGGCGGCGAACCGCAAAAGCGAGTCCGGAGGGTGCAACTGTTTCCTCGGACCAACAGACCCTTCAGCGTCACCACCGACACCGCAACAGGGACCACTCCCAACGAGAAGGTGTTCGTGATCACCGGCGGCATCAACCTGGTGATCGACCAGGTCGAGACGAACAAGACCGGGTCGCTGTTCGGCAGCGGCACCGTCGATCTCTCGGCCGACCGAGCCGTGATCTGGGCGCAGATGAGCGACGATCAGGACGTCTCCTCGCAACTCCTGCAGGCCGTCAACAAGGGCATCCAGATCTACCTCGAGGGCAACATCGAACTGCGGCAGGGAGGCCACGTCGTGCGCGCCCGCAGGGCACTCTACGACGCTCGAGAACGACGGGCGCTGATGATCGATGCCGACCTCCTGGTCCAGATCCCCGGCAGCCGAGTGCCATTGAGGATCCGGGCCGAGAAGATCCGGCAGGAGGGGGACCACAACTTCCACGCCACGAACGCATGGGCCTCGACCAGCCCCTTCGGAGAACCCGGCTATCGGCTCCAGGCCAGCGACGTCTTCCTCGATCGACGCAGACTCCCACGTTGGCTCGGTGCACCGGCCCATCCACTCACCGACAACACCGTCGACTGGATCACCTCACAGAACAACACGCTGCTGCTGGGAGACACCCCGGTCTTCTTCGCACCCAACCTCGGCGCACCCGTCACCGAATTCAACTTTCCACTCCGACGAATCAACTTCCGGCAGGACAGCATCTTCGGGTTCCAGGCCGAAACCACCTGGAGCCTGTTCACGCTGCTGGACATCGAACCGACCGAGGGAGTCGACTGGACGCTGCAGGCAGACTACTACACCGATCGAGGACCCCGCATCGGCAGCGGGCTGGTCTATCGACAGGACGGATTGCTGGGACTCGCTGGTGATGTCAGCGGCTGGAGCAACGCGGCGTACCTGCACGACCGCGGACTCGACAACCTCGGTCGAGACCGACGAGCACTCGGACTCGATTCGCCCCACCGCGGACGTGGCCGGCTGATTCACCAACACCAACTGCCCGGAGACTTCACGGTCCGAGGCGAATTCGGCTTTGTCTCGGATCGCAACCTGCTCGAACAGTACTACGAACAGGAGTTCGACGGAGAGAAGGACCAGGACACGCTGCTGTACCTCGAACAACGCAGCGACAGCACGGCCTGGAGCCTGCTGGCCCAGCCGCGGATCAACGACTTCGAGACCACGACCGAGTGGCTGCCGCGAGGCGACCTGTTTGTGTTCTCGCAACCCCTGGCCCACGGGATCATCGGCTTGCCCGAACTCAGTTGGTCGTCGCACACCTCGGCCGGCTACGCCAGGCTCCGACCAGCCGACGCGCCGCTGGACCCCAACGATGTCTTCGCTCCACTGGCCCATTCCGCCGACGTGGGTGGTGCCGTGCTGATGTCGCGGCACGAACTCTCGATGCCGCTGATGCTGGGACCGGCGCCGCTGACTCCGTACGTGATGGCCGAGAGTGCCTACTGGAGCGAGGGGATGGCCGGGACCGAGATCGACCGGCACCTCTTCAGCACGGGCCTGCGAGGCAGTCTCTCGATGACACGGATCGACCCCGGCATCCGCAGCTCGATCTTCGGACTCAACGGGCTGGCCCACAAGATGACATTCGAAACCGACCTCGCCTGGACCGAAACGTCTCGAGGCCCCGGCGACATCCCCCAGTACAACCCGATCGACGACAACGCACAGGAACGCTTCCGCTACCGGCTGCTGGCCAACAGCTTCGCAGGTTCGCTGCCGAGTGGTTTCGACACCCGCAGCTTCGGAGTCCGCAGCGGGATCGGACTGGGAATGACCGCACCGTGGCACGAACTGGTCGCCGACCAGCAGGCCCTGAGATTGGCATGGCGGCACCGACTGCAGACCAAGACGGGGGCTCCGGGCCGAGAACAGATCCGCAACTGGATGACACTCGACCTCGAAGCGACCTGGTTCCCCAGGCCCGATCGAGACAACTTCGGTGAAGACTTCGGACTGCTGGGGACCGCCTACCGCTGGCACCTCAGCGACCGTACCACGCTGTTGGCCGACGCAACGCTGGACCTCTTCGACAACGCACCCCGGATGTGGAACGTGGGTCTGCTGAGCCAGCGGACGGCTCGAGGCACTCTGTTTGCCAACCTGAGGCAGATTGAGGGTGGAGGGATCGACAGCCAGATCCTCGCCGCGGGACTCAGTTACCGCATGAGCCCCAAGTGGGTCTCGACCCTGCAGAGTGCCTACGACCTCGCCGAAGACCGCAGCCAGGGACAGTCGCTGACCTTGACCCGCATCGGCGGCGACTTCCTGGTCCACTTCGGAGCCAGCTACGACAACAGCCGACGAGCCGCCGGATTCCACCTTTCGCTGGAACCACGCTTCGGTGCCATCAACGCCGCCAACCCGCAGATGAGCCGACTGCTGGGGTTGAGGAACTAGGCAGGGGTCAGATCCGCCTGCGGCGGACCTGTGGTGGACTGTTAGCCTGGGGTCTGACGCCGCCTGTGGTGGACTGAAAGTCCGCCACAAGCGGGGCCTGACCCCTTTTGCACCAGCCACCGCCCAGAGCCAGCCACCGCAAACCCACAAAGAAGACAGCCACCTACGAAGCCAGTCCCTCGCCCTCGCCACGATGCAACTCCTCGTGCTCCGCATCATCGGTCGGTCGAGTATCACGGCCCGGCCCGGCAGTCAACTCGATCCGGTCCACGAACTTCACGTTCGCGCAGTCATCCAACTCGTCGGTATGACATGCCGCAGGATCCTTGATCAGGAACCGGAACGGACCACCCTGCTCGGCAGTCATCGGCTGACCCGCCACGTTGTAGACCAGGATCCCCTCGCCGCGAATCGGCTCCAACGGCACGCTGGCCGCGAAGTCGTCCGCGGTGGCGTGCAGTGTCAGGTAGCTGGCCTCTGAGGTCGGAATGACGCGTGAGAGCAGAGACTCGAGCGTCACGCCGTCACCGCTGCGGGTGGGATGAAAACGACTCACGTCCAACACCTGCTCGGATGAGTCAAAACCGGCCAGGTCCTGCTGGGTCAACACCAGCGGCACCTCGACCTGGCCGTCGATCGTCAGTTTCGGAGTCGTCATCGGCAAAGTTCTCGCTTTGTGTCCCTGCGGGGACTGCCATAAGAAGAAGGCACCCCGATCGTTCCATTGATCGGGGTGCCCGTTGCAAGAGACTCGCCGGTCCTTCAGCTACATCCCATGCTGTTTCCACAGTTGTGGCACAGGTAACAGTTGCCATTGCGAACGGTGATCGCTCCACAGCTGTCACAGGCAGGTGCATCGACCTGAAACTGGGCAAACTGCTGGCTCCGCACGGCGGCCGCACCAAGGTCCGCGTGAGCCGCAACGACTTCGGCCACCGATTGCTCGATGTCGGCGATCGAGGCGACCGAGGTGACGGCACCCGAAGCGGCCGATTCAGTCGCGATCGGCACCGCACCGTTCGGCTCGCCATATCCCGGCTGGAAGTGGATTCCCAGCCACCGGAAGATGTAGTCCACCACGCTCTTGGCGTTGGGAATCTCGGGGTTGCCCGTCCAGCCGGACGGTTCGAATCTCATGTGACTGAACTTGCTGGTCAGAGCCTCCAGCGGGACCCCGTACTGCAGCGACATGCTGGTCAGAGTGCCGATGGTGTCCATCAGCCCGCCGATCGTGCTCCCTTCCTTGGCCATCGTGATGAACAACTCGCCGGGTTCCCCGTCCTCGTACAGGCCCACGGTGATGTAGCCCTCGTGGCCACCGACGGAGAACTTGTGAGTCAGCGACTGCCGAGTGGCTGGCAGACGACGCCGGGACGGGCCAGGTACCCCGTCGGCACGGTCGCCTTCCTTGCTGGTCGCCAGAGGCTGGCTCATCTTCGAACCGTCGCGGTAGATGGCCAGGGCCTTCAAGCCCAGTCGCCATCCCTCCACGTACGCCTCCTGGATCTCCTCGACTGTGGAATCCTCGGGCATGTTGACCGTCTTGGAGATGGCGCCCGAGAGGAACGGTTGAGCGGCGGCCATCATGCCGACATGACCCTGCCACGAAATCGACCGCTCGCCGTTGGCCGGAGTGAAGGCACAGTCGAAGACCGGCAGGTGCTCGGCCTTCAGCGCTTCGGCACCCTCGATCGTCTCGTGCTCGTCGATGTAGGCCACGATCGACTCGACCGAAGTCTGATCGTAACCCAGCATCTCCAAAGCCTCGGGCACCGTGCGGTTGACGATCTTCATCATCCCGCCACCGGCCAGCTGCTTGTACTTGACCAAGGCGATGTCCGGCTCGATGCCGGTCGTGTCGCAGTCCATCATGAAGGCGATCGTTCCCGTCGGTGCCAGCACGGTGGCCTGGGCGTTGCGGAACCCGTGCACACGACCCGTCACCAGGCACTCGTCCCAGCACTCACGAGCCGCGTCCTTCAGGTACGTCGGACACGCATCGTCGATCGACTCCACCGCGTCGCGGTGCATCTGCATCACGCTCAGCATCGAGTCGCTGTTCTCCGAGTAGCCGGCAAACGGACCGATGTTCGAAGCGATGTGGCTCGACGTGCGGTACGCCTCGCCGTTGAGCAAAGCCGTCATCGCGCCACAGATGCCCCGGCCTGTGTCGCTGTCGTAGGGAATGCCCATCGACATCAACAGGCTGCCCAGGTTCGCATATCCCAGGCCCAAAGGCCGGAACAGGTGACTGTTCTCGGCGATCGAGGGCGTCGGATAACTGGCACGATCGACCAGGATCTCCTGGGCGGTGATGTAGATCCGAGCCGCCTGGCGGAACCGGGCGACGTCGAACAAGCCGTCGGGCCCGACAAACTTCCGCAGGTTGATGCTCGCCAGGTTGCACGCCGTGTCGTCCAGGAACATGTACTCCGAACACGGGTTCGATGCGTTGATCGGACCGGTCTCGGGACACGTGTGCCAACGGTTGAT
>CAUZEQ010000212.1:0-8540 GCA_963578885.1 Planctomycetota bacterium | reverse complement strand
AGGGATAGCCGAAATGGCCTGAACCGATGGCGGCACAGTGGACCAGGTGGTCAATCGGCCCCAGGGCCTCGACCGTTCTCCCGATGGCCGCGGCGATCGAGGCGTCATCGGTCACGTCGGCCTGGACACCGATCACCGTCGGTCCACCGCCGGCGGCAAGTTCGTCGGCAGTGGTGTCGACCGTATCGGCGATGTCCCAGATCGCCACCCGTGTCCCCTCGGCCAGGAAACCCACCGCCACCGCGCGGCCAATTCCACTGGCTCCACCGGTGACGACAGCGACATGGTCGGAAAGAGCAAGGTCCATCGTGGCTGGCTCCATGCTGGAAGTGAGCCGCCATTGTCGGTGATGAAGGCCGGGGGGCAACTCTGCTACATTCGCTGGGCGACGACCACTCATCCCGGAGTCACCCGCCATGAAACTCGGCCTGATCAACTCGGCCTGGGCCCAGGCCGGTCGCGACACCACCTGGGGCATCCACAAGACCGCCGAACTCGGGTTCGACTCGATCGACATCTTCACCGATCCGCTCGACATCGACATCCAGGAACGGCGGCGGATCAAGACCGAGTGCGACAAGGCGGGGTTGCCGATCGTCTCGATCTGCTGTGTCGCCGTCGGACTGATCGACTTCAACCCCTCGGTCCAGCAGTTTCACGTCGACCGCTGTCACGCGTTTCTCGATCTCTGCTACGAATACGAGGCCGACAACCTGCTGCTGGTCCTCGGCGAGTACATCTGGAACCAGGAAGTGATCCCGCCGGCCGAGCAATGGGCCACGGGAGTCGAGAACTGCAGGGAGTTGGCCGAGTACGCCGAGAACCTGGGCCTGAAGATCGCGCTGGAACTCGAACCGTTCCCGCTGTCGCTGGTCGGCAACGTCGAGAACATGGTGCGGTTCATTGATGACGTCGACCACCCGGCCCTGCAGGCCAACATCGACGTCTCGCACCTGCTGCTGGCCGACGTGCCGGCCGAGGAGCTAAAGCAGCTCAAGGACAAGGCCATCCACGTGCACATCTCCGACTGCGACGGCAAGGTCCACGGCGACCTGCCGCCAGGCCGGGGAGTCGTCGACTTCGGGCCGTACCTCGAGGAGATCCGCAAGCTGGAGATCGACGGAGCGGTGTCGATCGAACTGGAATACTCACCCGAACCGGACAGGATCGAGGAGTGGGTGGCCGAGGCGTACGAGGCAACCGATCGGCTGATGCAGGCGGCCGGGCTGCGAGGGTAGTTGTCAACGACCACCCCGTTCCCTACCCTCGCAGATTCGGCTTCTGACTCGCAGTTGACTCCAACCCACGAAAGCCCTCGATGCCCGACCTCGTTCCTCCTCATGGCGGTCTCTCCGAACCCGTGTGCCGGATGGTGGCGGCCGATGAAGCCGATTCGTTTCGGGCCACCGCGTCCCAACTGCCCCGCCTGAATGTATCGACCGCCGATGTCTCGACCGTCCATCGCATCGGTGACGGCACGCTGAGTCCGCTAGTCGGACCGATGAACGAGGATATCTTCAACCGCGTGCTCGACGAGAAGGTGATCGAGTCCGGCGGGTCGCTCTACGCCTGGACCATTCCGCTGTCGCTGCCGGCCTCGGCCGAGACCGCCTCGGGGCTCGAGGTCGGAGCAACCGTCGCGCTGGCCGGACAAAACGGCGAGGTGATCGGAACCCTGGACGTCGAGAGTGTTTTTGAGTGGGACAAGCCCCGGTACATCGGGTCGGTTTACGGCACCGACCGCACCGATCACCCCGGTGGTGACATGGTGACGGTCCATGACGCCGACGCCACGCACCTGGTCGGTGGCACGATCCGGGTCCTGCCGGCAGCCGGCAACCCCGACTTCGGTCAGCACGTGCTCTCGCCTCGCGAGGTTCGCTCGCTGCTGGCCGAAACCGGCTGGGACGCCGTCGTGGCCTTCCAGACCCGCAACCCCCTGCACCGGGCCCACGAATACGCTCTGGTCTACGCGCTCGAATCGCTGTTGAAGGCCGGCAAGAACGCCGGGGCGGTGTTGAACCCATTGGTCGGCGAAACCAAGGGAGACGACGTCAACGCCGCGATCCGGATGCGGACCTACGAGAAACTGATCAGCGACCGCGCGATGGGCGACGGTGACAGCGACCCGGAACTCTGGGAACCACGGGGCGAGAGCGTCCCCGATCGCGTCCGCCTGCTGGGCCTGGACATCAAGATGTTCTACGGCGGCCCGTCCGAGGCGGTGATGCACGCGATCTACCGCCAGAACATGGGCTACACCCACATCGTGATCGGTCGCAAACACGCCGATGCCCCCTTCCACGACGGCGAAGCGATCTGGGGCGACTTCGATGCCCAGGAGATCTTCGACAACCTGGCCGGAGACCTGCAGATCGAGCCGGTCAATGTCGGGTTCGCCGCCTACTACGAGTCGCTGGGGCGGGTCGACCTGATGAAGAACCACCCCGACGAGAAGTCGGTGTTCATCTCGGGCAAGGACGTCCGGGCCACGCTGCTGCAGGGTCAACTGGTCGACCCCAGGATCATGCGGGAAAGCACCTCCGAAATTCTCGCCGCAGCGATGAGATCGGCGACATGAGCGGGCGGCCTTTCGCGACTCACCAGGTCACTCCATCCCGAGGCTCGGTCCGATGCGTCACTCACTCGCCCTGCTGCTCGCCCTGCTGACGACCCACTCGGCCCTCGCCGAACCCAAGCCGAACTTCATCGTCGTCTTCTGCGATGACCTCGGCTATGCCGACATCGGTCCCTTCGGCTCCAAGACGCACGACACCCCGGTGCTCGACCGGATGGCCCGCGAGGGCATGCGGCTGACCGACTTCTATTCGACCTGTTCGGTCTGCACCCCGTCGCGATCCAGCCTGATGACCGGCTGCTACCCGCGGCGGGTCAACATGCACGTCGACGAAAAGAACCTCTGCGTGCTCTTCCCCGCCGCCCGCAAGGGCCTGAACCCCTCGGAAATCACCGTCGCCGAAGTGCTCAAGACCCGAGGCTACGCCACGATGGCCATCGGCAAGTGGCACCTGGGCGACCACCCCGACTTCATGCCCACCAACCAGGGCTTCGACCACTACTTCGGCATCCCCTACAGCAACGACATGAACCGCAAGAACGTCCCGCTGCCCCTGGTTCGCGACCTCACGGTCCTCGCCTCGGGCATCCAGAAAGACACCTCCATCACCAGGCAGTACACCGAGGAGGCGGTGAAATTCATCCACGCCAACAAGTCGCGACCCTTCTTCCTCTACCTGCCCCACACCGCCGTGCACCTGCCGCTGGTCCCCGCCCAGAGGTTCCGAGGCAAGTCGCGAGACGGACTCTATGGAGACTGGGTCCAGGAAATCGACTGGTCGATGGGTGAGTTGTTCAAGGCGATCTCGGAATGCGGGATCGACAAGCAGACGCTGGTCCTGTTCACCTCTGACAACGGTTCGGCCCGAGCCCGCCAGGGCAGCAACCTACCTCTGCGAGGCCGCAAGGGGCGGACCGACGAGGGAGGCATGCGCGTGCCGTGTGTCGTCCGCTGGCCGGGGAAGATCCCGGCCGGAACCAGCAGCAAGGCCATCACCAGCACCATCGACGTGCTGCCCACCCTGGCTCACCTCGCCGGTGCCAGGCCGCCTGGAGATCGCAAGATCGACGGCAAGAACATCTGGCCGATCCTGTCAGGTCAATCTGCAAAAGCCGGAACCGATGCCGGTCACAGTGCCTTCTACTATTACCAGATGGACCAACTGCAGGCGGTCCGCTCCGGACCGTGGAAGATGTTCGTCGCGATGAAGACCAAGAAACGGAACTGGGGCAAACCCGAACCGGCCCAGCCACTCAAGCTCTTCAACCTCGCCAAGGACATCCATGAAGACAGAAACGTGGCCGAGGCGAATCCCGATGTGGTCAAGAGACTGATGGGGCTGATCGAGACGGCCCGGGCCGACCTGGGCGACACCGGCCGTCCCGGCAGCGGCCAACGCAAGGCCGGCTGGGTGGCAAAGGCCTCGCCACGGTTGCTGAAGACTGCGGCACCATAGCCGCTGCCCGCACCGTCGGCTCGGCGTTGGGCGGAGAGACCGCGCTGCGCTCTCAACTCCGCTTTCGCCTTCTCAGTCGGCTAGAGCACGTCCGCTACCAGACAATGAACGTGACGAAACACCAAAACAGCCCAAGGGCCACGCTGAATACACCGATGCCGCGCCGAGGCCCGGTTTATGCAGTGCTCCTTTCTACGACCCGTTGCGACAAAGGTAATTCCAGGTCATTCGCGAAGATCTTCCCAACCGGCATAGAGCAGCACTGCCGCGACCACGAATAGGATTATCCGAGAGAACAACACCCTGCCATCGAAGTGCTTTTCGAGCCAGTTGGCCGCCCAGTTCCAATGGAGCCACCGAAGGATTCTGATTCTGAGCCGAACCAGCTTCGGTGCCAGCGGGATCAAGATCAGCGAGAGAATTGCAAACGCAAATGGCCCGATATACATGACTCTTCCAGGCAGAGGAGTTGTTCGTCAGCCGCTAAGGCAATTTGCGAGTCAACGCAATCAGATCGAGAGTAGCGAATTATCGGCTTCTTGAGATTCACTCAATTGTAGAACGAACGGCCGCTCCGAGTGGATCGCGCCAATCCGAGACGGGGGACACAATCGTCCTCGTTTCGTCGGGCAATCCCTGCCGATCAAACAGGCCACCAAAGGGAAAGAAGTCGTCTCGGGGATCGACCAGGTCGCCCCATTTTCGCTCGGCAATCCGCTCGACGCGCCGCATGATCACGGCCAGTTCGTCGCACTCCCCCACGTCGCGAGTACGGACTCCATTTGACTCACAGACTATTACTCGCAATTGCCTTTTAGCGGCTACGGCCACGCGATGCAGTGCAAGAGACGAGCCTCTTTGCCCGAGTCGGAGGCGGGTGCCCGTCCCCCTGCACCATCGCCCTAGTTCCAGTACGACCGATCCAGGGCCCGGAAGTTGATGGCTTCTGAGAGATGGTCCTCGGCGATCTCTGGCAGGCCCGAGAGGTCGGCGATCGTGCGGGAGACGCGGAGGATCCGGTCGTGAGCCCGCGCCGAGAGTCCCATCTGATCCATCGCCAGGTTCAGCAACTTCCCAGCCGGGTCACTCAACTTGCAGTGACGGCGGATCTGCCTCGGGGTCATGTTCCCGTTGGTCCGTGTCGCCACGACACCATCCCTCTCGGACTCTTCAAACCGCTCCACCTGCACCACCCGTGCCCTCTCGACCTGCTCGGCCATCAACTGGCTGTTGGTCCCCGGCGTGTCATCGGCGAGCTCGTGAAACGGCACTCCAGGCACCTCGACATGGATGTCGATCCGATCCAGCAGCGGTCCGCTGATCTTGGACATGTAGCGTTCGATCTGCGACACCCTGCAATGACACTCACGCCGCGGGTCCCCACGGAATCCGCACGGGCAGGGGTTCATCGCGGCCACCATCATCAGGTTGGCCGGGAAGGTCACGCTGCCCAGTGCTCGGGAAATCGTCACCTGGTGCTCCTCCAACGGCTGCCTCAACACCTCGAGCGTCCGCCGGTTGAACTCGGGCAGCTCGTCGAGGAACAGCACCCCGTGATGAGCCAGGCTGATCTCCCCCGGCGACGGCCGGCTGCCACCTCCCACCAGTCCCGCCTCGCTGATCGTGTGGTGAGGCGAGCGGAAGGGGCGATTGAGCATCAGCGGGCGTCCCGGCGCCAGTCGGCCGACGGCACTCCAGATCCGAGTCGTCTCGAGACTCTCCTGCGAGGTCAACTGGGGCAGGATGCTGCCCAGCCGTCGAGCCAGCAGGGTCTTGCCGGTGCCGGGCGGACCGATCATCAGCAGGTGGTGCCGCCCGGCGGCGGCAATCACCACGGCTCGCTTGGCGGTTTCCTGGCCCTTCACATCCGAGTAGTCCATGTCGTCGCGTCCGTGAGCACGTATCTCCTGTTCCCAGCTGAACGCGGCCGGTTCGATTTCGATCGTCCCGGCCAGGTATCCGACCGCTTCGGCGAGGGTCCCCACCGGAATCGCGTCCAGCCCCTCGACCACCGCCGCCTCGGCCACGTTCTCCAGCGGCACCACGATCCCGACCCGACCCACCTCCCGAGCCGCCAACGCCATCGACAGCACGCCCCGGATCGGGCGCAAGCGGCCATCCAGGGCCAACTCACCCACAACCGCGAATTCTCCGTACCGGTCGCCCTGCAATTGGCCACTGGCCCTCAACAGGCCCAGGGCAATCGGCAGGTCGAACGATGCGGCGTCCTTGGGGAGATCGGCGGGTGAGAGAGAAATGACGACGCGGTCGCTGGGCCGAACGTAGCCGCTGTTGACCAGCGCACGCTCGATCCGATGAGTGCTCTCGCGAACCGCAGCCTCGGCCAACCCGACCAGGATCGTTCGAGGCAGGCTGCCCGAGGAAATGTCGACCTCGACCTCGACAGCCCGTGCCTCGATCCCGAACAACGAATACGTGAACAACTTCGCCAGCATGGCAAACACCTCGGGCCCGCGGATTCAAAGGAAACCATCCGCAACGGCTGCCGGAGGGCGGAGTCCTTTCCGCACGAACAGTGGCAGCCGCCCGAGGCGAGCGGTTCACCGGAGACGATTCTGTGGCGCGGCGATGAGGATCCGCAAGAGGAATTTCGCTCCGGCCGTACCCGGTGCCGCCACGGGTCATGTTCAACTTGTCGCCGGATGTTCCAATCCGTTAGCCTGATCCCATGGACATCACCCGCTCCCACACCGGTCCGCCGATCAAGCGACGCGACCTGCTCCAAGTCGGCTCGCTCGGCCTGCTGGGCCTGACCGTGCCCTCGCTGATCCGCCAGGCGTCCGCCGGCGGATTGCGGCCGGGTGCGGCCAAGTCGTGCCTGCTGTTCTTCCTGGACGGAGGCCCTGGCCAGCACGACATGTGGGACATGAAGCCGGACGCACCCGCGGAAGTCCGCGGCGAGTTCAAGCCGATCCGGACCACCGTGCCGGACATCCACGTCTGCGAGGGCCTGCCGGGACTCTCCAGGCAGATGCATCACCTGTCGCTGATCCGCTCGGTGACCCACGACGTGATGGTCCACAGTGCCGCCACCTACTACATGCTGACCGGGCGGCACCCGCTGCCGGCCGGCAAACTGATCATCAAGGAAGAGCCGGACAACTTCCCACCGATCGGCTCGGTCCTGGCCCAGCAGCGACCGCTGAAGGACATACCCGAATACGTGCACCTGCCGGACATCATGTGGGACGCCGGCCACGACCTGCCGGGCCAGCGGGCCGGTTTTCTGGGTCCCGGTTTCGACCCGCTGGTCGTCGGTGATCCCAGCGTCAAGAACTACAGTGTGCCGGGACTCGCGCTTCCGGCCGAGGTGCCCCGCACCCGGCTGAATCGGCGGCAGACCCTGCTGGGACTGCTCGACCGGGCCCCGCACAGGCGGATTCCCGAACCGGCCTGGAACGCTATGGACGATCACACCCGCAAGGCCTTCTCGCTGCTCTCGTCGGTCAAGACCCGCGACGCGTTCGACTTGGGGCGCGAACCGGCGGCGATCCGCGAGAAATACGGTCTGCCCGACCGCGTGGAACGCAACAAGGGGGCCCGCAACTTCGGTGGTCTGCCGCACCTGGGACAGTGCCTGCTGCTGGCTCGCCGGTTGATCGAGGCGGGCGTGCCGCTGGTGACCGTCTGCAGCGGCCGACGCCGCGATTCGGCCTGGGACGGGCACCTCCGCCACTTCCCCATCCTCCGCAAGTCACTGCTGCCCTACTTCGACAAGGCCTTCCCCGCCCTGCTCGAAGACATGCACGATCGCGGCCTGCTCGACGAGACGCTGATCGTGGCGATGGGCGAATTCGGACGAACGCCCAAGATGGGCCAGGTCACCGTCGGTGCCGCGACCACGCCCGGGGGCCGGGACCACTGGTCTCACTGCTACACGATCCTGATGGGCGGAGCCGGTATCCAACCGGGCACCGTTTTCGGGTCCTCCGATGCTCACGCCGGCTACCCCGCCAACAACCCGGTGACCCCCGAGGACGTCGCAGCGACGATCTACTACGCCATGGGGCTGGATCCCCAACTGCGGATCACCGATCCCCAGGGACAGCCGCACCCGATCGCACTCGGCGAACCGATCCACGGCGTGCTGGCGTAAGAGACAACCGCTTCCGCCGCCTGAATTGATTCGCTAGTCTGGAGTGGCACCCGGTTCTGCCGCCCAGGAGTTGTCCGATGAATACGCTACGGTCTTGCCTGCTGATTCTCGTCGCCGTTTCACTGGTTTCGGCCGCCGCGCCCAAGGCCGACAAGCCCGCAGCTGCACCACTGCTCAACGACGCCAGCCACGGGTCGGTCTCGGGCCAGTTCCTGCTCGAGGGTGCCGTTCCCGCCCCCAAGATCCTGTTCAAGAAGGGCGATCCGACGGCCAAGGACGGCACTGTCTGTGCCGCCGTTGACCTGGTCAGTGACGAGCTGGTCGTCGATCCCCAGACCAAGGGCATCCGGCACATCTTCGTCTACATCCGCAAGGTCGACAAAACGAAG
>CAUZEQ010000211.1:0-8547 GCA_963578885.1 Planctomycetota bacterium | reverse complement strand
TGAGGAGTTCATCTACAAGAAGGCCGAGTTTGCCCAGTGCCACGCCTCGACGATCGTCGAGGCCCGCGACGGAACGCTGGTCTCGGCCTGGTTCGGTGGCACCCGCGAGGGCCGTAAGGATGTCTCGATCTGGGTCTCGCGTCGCGGCAAGGACGGCTGGAGCGACCCGGTCAAGGTTGCCGACGGAGTGCAATCGGAGTCACTGCGTCACCCGTGCTGGAACCCCGTCCTGTTTCAGCCTCGCAAGGGACCGCTGATGCTGTTCTTCAAGGTCGGACCCAACCCGCGGCAATGGTGGGGCGAGTGGATGACTTCGGAGGATTCGGGACGGACCTGGAAGAACCGGCGTCGACTACCCGAACAGGGGATCGGGCCGGTCAAGAACAAGCCGATCCAGTTGGCCGACGGGTCGATCTGGTGTGGTTCGAGCACCGAGCACAACGGCTGGCAGGTGCACCTGGAGACCACCTCCGATGGGGGTCGGACCTGGAAGCGTCTGGGCCCGTTCTGCGACGGGCAGAAGATCGCTGCGATTCAGCCGAGCCTGCTGCTGTACGACTCGGGACGTCGCTGGCAGATGCTGTGCCGCAACCGCAATGGCCAGGGTGAGGTGTGGTCGACCTGGAGCAGCGATCGGGGGAAAACCTGGAGCGGGTTCGAGCCGACCGGGTTGCCCAATCCCAACGCCGGCACCGATGCGGTGACACTAAGCGACGGGACCCAGCTGCTGGTCTACAACCACACCAACCGCCGCGGCCCGTTCCCCAGTGGCCGCAACATGCTGAATGTCGCCACCAGCCGAAACGGACGCGACTGGACGGCCGCGTTGCTGCTGGAACGCGACAAGGGCGAGTACTCGTATCCGGCGGTGATCCAAGACAAGGCCGGACGAGTACACATCACCTATACCTGGCGTCGGCTGCGTGTCCGCCACGTGGTGCTCGACCACCGCAAGCTCAAGGGCCGGCCGATCCGTGACGGGAAGTGGCCCGAGGGGGTCGATCGGCTGTAGGACCCGCCGTGCAGCCGGGGAGTGCTCACGACGGGATCACCGGCAGGATGATGTGCGAGAGGTGGCTGGCGTCGTGAAGAACGGTGTTGTCGGCGGCGGCTTTCAGGCGGTCGCGGCCGATCGGTTCGCCCGTGTTCGGGTTGACGTCAAAGCGAGGGAAGTTGCTGCTGGAAATGTCCAACCTCAGTCGGTGTCCCCGGGCGAAGAGGTTGCTGGTGGGGTAGAGCGTGATGGTGACGAGGTCGATCTCGCCGGGCTCGAGGAACTCCGCCCGCTCGGGCCCCTTGCGATACCGCAGTCGCATGATCGAGTCGCTGAGGTTCAGCGCGTAGCCCTGGGGGTACCAGCGGCTGGGGGGATAGAGATCGATCAGCTTGGCGGTGAAGTCGGTGTCGACGGCCGAGGACTGGACCCAGAGCTTGACCTCGATCGGCCCGGTCACCTCGAGATCCTCCTCGAGCGGATCGGTCTGAAACACGAGCACATCGGGTCGTGATCCCAGTGGCAGATAGGGAGCCTGGCAGCCGAACAGGCCCTCGCGTTCGACCTGGTTGAAGCCTCCGGGTTCGAGGATCTGGTGGATGCGGCTGTCTCGAGACGCCGAGGCCGAGTCGGCGATGCCCACCGGCAGCGGGCCCAGTTCAGCCAGCGACGAGACGTTGCCGCCGTTGGAGGGCACGGGGTTTGAGGGGTCGAAGCGGTAGGTGGTCGAGGACTCCTCGAGCGTGGGAGGCTGTTCGGCCAGTGTCCCATCCTCGTGCAGGTAGAACGGCGTGAAGCGAGTCCGCTGGAGAGGCCATTCCTGCTCGTCGCGCCAGCGTCCTCCGTGCTGCAGCCGGCCCCCGGTGGAACACTGCCCCGATCCTCCGCCCATCACGAAGATCTTGACCGGGGCTTCGCCGTGGGTCTCTTGGCTGCCGTCGCCCTTGACGTAGCGGTCGAACCAATCGAGGTGGACGTCTCGGAAGCTGTCCAGCGCGGCGTCGGGTCCGAAGTCAACGTCTCCGGCATACGTCAACTCGGGCTTCACTGACCCGTGGGTCCAGGGCCCGACCAGCACTCTCACCCGGTGGTCTCGTTCGGCCAGCCCGATGTAGTTGTCGAAGGTGCCCCGGGTGTAGGAGTCGTACCAGCCACCGACGATCAGCGTGGCGGAGTCGGGGAAGTTGTCCCAGTGTTCGCGGGGACAGACGCTGGGGTGCTTCCAGAATTCGTCGCGGTCCGAGTGGGCCAGGATTTCCAGCGCCCATTTTTCGTAGGCGGGGACCAGGGCCAGTTGAGTCTGGCCGCGGCGGATCGGCATCCGGGTCAGCCAGTCGTGGAACGCGGCGGCTCCGAGGTTGAGTGCCGGGTCGACCCAGGGGTCGGACTTGAGCCGGGCCTGGGTGTTGGTGGCCGAGTGCCAGAAGGCCCAGGCGATGAACCTCAGCTCCATCGCTCCGCCCTGGCGGACGGTGCACTGGTGGGCATCGGCACCGCTCATGTTGGGCACCATCGCTACGAGGTTCTTCGGGCCCAGGGCGGCAGCGGCGGTTTGCGTCCAACCCATCCAGGAGGTGCCCCAGGTGCCGACCCTGCCGTTGGACCAGGCTTGAGTGTCGATCCATTCGAGCGTATCGAAGCCGTCCTCGGCCTCGGGGAACAGGAAGTTGACGTCTCCGCCGGACTCGTAGCAGCCTCGGCAGTCCTGGATCACGCAGGCGTAGCCGCGTGCGGCGAAAAAGCGGTTGTAGCCCATCGACGCCTCGACCTCGTCCTTGTTGTAGGGCGTCCGCAACAGCAGCGTGGGCAGGGGCTCTTCGATCCTCTGGCCGTCACGGGCGGGGCGAAAGATGTCGGTGGCCAGCAAGACGCCATCGCGGGCCTCGACCATCACGTTCCGCTCGACAATCACCTCAAATGGCGTACGTGGCGGGACGACGTGCAGGGGGTCGGTCATGGTCGAATTCCGGTGCCTGGGACGGAGTCGTGGTGGTGAGAGATTCTGGCAGAACGGTTGATACAATGTCACGCCCTCGCGGGATCGCTCGCCCGCTGCACACCCGTGTCCTTCAACCGGAGCCAGCCTTCGATGATCGCCCAACCGCCACCTCGCCCAGTCTGCTTCGGTTCTCTTCCTCGACTGGTGTCGCTGCTGTTGATCGCGGTGCTCGCAGCCGCGATGCCGAACCGTGCCGAAGCCCAGCTACTCAAGGCGGGGGTCGGGCGGATGGACATCACGCATCGAGGTGGGCGGGTCAATGATCCCATGTATGCCCGGGCGCTGATGATCGAGGGGAACGGGACCACCGTGGTCATCGTCACGCTCGACGTCGTGGCGATCGAGGAGATCGGAGCCATCACGGCGACGTTCTTGCCGGCGCTGCGGGCGAAGCTCAAGAAGGAGATCGGGCTCGATCCCGGATCTCTGATCGTCAATTGCAGTCATTGTCACGGTGTGCCGTGTGCCGACGTACTCGAGCGGACGGCCGAGGCGGTCAAGCAGGCGGCGAGGTCGCTGACGCCGGTTCGCGTGGGCGTGGGAATCGGATTCGAGAACCGCGTGCAGGAGAATCGCCGTCTGAAGCTCAAGGACGGTCGAGAGCTCGACGTGCGGCGGGCCTATGCCTTGCCACCGGATGCCGAGGTGGTGGGAGCGGGGCCGATCGATCCGGAGATCGGGATCCTGAGAGTCGATCGCATGGATGGCCGGCCGCTGGCGGTGGTCTACAACTTTGCCATGCATCCGATCATGGGTGCCTCGGCGGGGGGCAACACCGCCGATATCACCGGGTTCTCGTCGAAGGTCATCGAGGATGCGTTGGGGCACGGTGCGATGGCTCTGTTCATGCAGGGGTGCGGGGGCGATATCAACCCGGCGTTCTACAAGGACCTCGACAGCCCCCGCGATGCCGAGCCGCAGGGGAACCGGCTGGGGCTGAGCGTCGTGCGGGCCCTGGCCAGGATTCCGGCAAAGGACGGCGGAATCCTGAGGCGGATCAACCAGAAGCTGACCCTGCCGCGGGCCGATCATGCGGAGCGGATCGCGGCGCTGGAGGCCAAGAAGGGCCGGCTCGTCAGGTCACTGCACTCGACGTATTTGAACTTCGACCAGTTCCTGAAACTCAATGGCAAGTACCGCCTCTCGCCCAGGTTCCCCTCGACCAACTCGCTGAGTTACCTCAACGAAAAGGCGATCGGCCGTGAGGACTACGCGAGGCTCGACGCGAACAATCTCGCGAGGATGCGGCGGTACGTTGAAAACGTGCTTGCGATGGAGAACATCACGCGGATCGAGACGAACCTGCGTCTGTTGCGGAAGCACCAGGCCAACGGCCTGAAGCTCGGCAAGCGGACGTTCGAGGTCGAGGTGGCCGGGTTGCGTGTGGGAGACTTCGTGATGGTGACGTTTCCCGGCGAGGTGGTTTGCCAGGTGGGGCTGAACATCAAGAAGGCCTCGAAGCACAAGCACACCTTCGTGGCGGCCTACACCAACGGCTACATCTACTACTGTCCCACGGTCGAGCAGATGAAGTCGGCCGGTGCGGCTCAGGAGGACAGCGAGTGCATCGTGGCTCCCGGCTGGCAAAAGCTCTGGGAAACTCGTGCGGCGGAGTTGATCGGGCAATTGCTGGCCGAGTGAACCTCGGGCCATTGAGACCCGGGGTTGGCACCCCGGGCCATGCGCTGCAGCCCGCCTGCGGCGGGCTGGGCCTCGAGGCGGCGAAGACCGTTTTTCCACCCGCCGCAGGCGGGCTAGCAGGCGGCTGGCTGGCTGGTCGAGAATCCCAGGCCGTCGGGGTCGAGGTACTTGGCCAGTCGGACGCCGACTTCGTCGCTCGGCGGCCGCACGCAGGTCACCCCCGCAGCGATCAACCGCTCGTGCGTCTCATCGACGTCGTCAACCTGAAACCCTAGTTGGCAGCACCCGGCTGGGCTGTGATCGAGGTCGGATGGGGCCGAGGCGGGGGCATCGGTCCGGTGCAACGCGGCCGTCACCCCCTCGGTCGCCAATTCGGTCCACTCGGGCGATTCGAATTTCAGCGGCAGCCCCAGCGTGTCGCGGTAGAAAGCCAGCGAACGCTGCATGTCGCTGACGAACACGATGGCATAGCCGGGCTGCATGAACGAATGAGTCTCAGGCGAGGATCGGCTGGATCGGTCGGCCACCATGAGCAATCTCGATCGGCCGGCCCAGGTGATCGGGCACTCGCATCGAAGGATTGATGCCCAGGCAGTGGTAGATCGACGCACAGATGTCGCCGGTGCTGACGGGGTCCGCGGCGATGTAGGCGGCGTGGCCGTCGGAGGCTCCGTGGACGGTGCCGCCACGGATGCCGGCCCCGCTGAAGAGAACCGAGTAGCAGTAGGTCCAGTGGTCGCGGCCGGCGTTGGAGTTGTGCTTGGGCGTGCGGCCGAAGTCGCTCATCACCACGACCAGCGTCTCATCGAGCAGGCCCGATTGCTCGAGATCCTGCATCAGGGCGTTGTAGGTGGCGTCGAGCACAGGCAGGTTGTAGTTGCGGAGAATGCCCTCGTTGCGCTTGTGAGTGTCCCAGCACTCGTACTGCAGCTTCAGCCGTTCGTAGTAACAGTCCCAGGTCACATTGACGAATCTCACACCGCTCTCGACCAGCCGGCGGGCCACCAGGGCACTCGAGCCGAACAGCGTGCGGCCGTACTTGTCGCGGAGGCCGGGGTCGACCTGATCGAGATCAAACGCGTCGCGGACGGCCGAGGAGGTCAGGATGCTCCAAGCCCGCTCGGACTGCTTGCCGAAACTGACGGTTGCCGGTGAACGGCCGACACGGCGACGCTGGTCGTCGAGTTGATCGAGCAGGCTCTTGCGAAGATTGAGACGATCGACGGTCATGCCGTCTCTGAGCTTGCTGTTGGGGATCTTCGGTTCGCCGCGGAGCACCTGCGAGTGATACGGCTTGTCGGGCGGATTGTCGACAGAGGGCGAGCAGACGCTGTACAGCGGATCGTAACGCTTGCCCAAAAAACCTCCGTAAGGACCGGGACGATGGATCGACTGGCCCCAGCCGAGGTAGCAGGGCATGTAGATGTAATCGGGCGAGGCCGGTTCGGGGTTCAGGTACTCGCAGACCGACCCCATGCTCGGAGGATAGAAATCCTCGGTGACCGTGATACTCGGCAACTTCCGTTCATAACCGGTGTAACTGGGCAACGTGTTGTGACAGCCCGATTCGTGCCCGACGGAGCGGACAATCGCCGAGCGATCCATCCACTTGGCCGAGAGCGGCATCATCTCGGAAATCTCGATCCCCGGCACGTTGGTGGCGATCGGCTGAAACGGGCCGCGGATGTTCTCAGGCGCGCCCGGTTTCAGGTCGTACATGTCCTGGGTGGGAGCCCCACCGAGCAGGTAGAGCAGGATCACGTTCTTGGCTTTCCCGCTTCCAGCCAACGCCTCGTCGGTGGCCTCTTCGGCAGCCATCAGTCCCGGCAGCGAGAACCCTCCGCCGAGGGTGGTCAGGGCTCCGGCGGCGAGCGTCTCACGACGAGTGATCCCGTCGCAGCAGCGTCGCGGACTTCCCAGCATCCTCAACATCAACCCACCTCCGGATCGGTTTTCCCTATGGCGAAGATCGTCATGCTCGGGATGAACGGAATGATCGGCGAGAAAACTTTTGCCCCTCCGAGTTGTACTCCAGCGGCATGGGGTGGTTCAACACCGTTGCTCTCAGAAGTGGCTCCCGGTCACACCGGCGGCCGATCCGGTTTCAGCAGCAGCGAGAGCGGGATCGCCAGCAACGCAATCACCGCCACGACCATTAGCGCGGTTTCCAGGGAGGCCAGATCCGAGAGGACTCCGCAGGCGACCGGTGAGACGGCTCCCGAGGCGATCACCACGGTGTAGAAGATGCCAAAGCCGCGGGCCTGCTGTTCGGGAGCGACGTAATCGGCGACGCTGCCGTAGAGCACCGAGGAGGTGCCGTTGAGAGCGGCTCCGATCAGAGGCAGCAGCACCAGCGTAAACTGCTGAGGGATGATCAGCAGGGCCACGATGCCGCCGGCGGTCACCAGCTCGGTGACCCACACCGTGGGCAGCACTCCCAGTCGCTGGGCCGCGACTCCACAGAAGAACTTCCCCAGGGCACCGCCTGCAAACAGCAGCCCCAGGGCCAGGCCGACTCCCGACTCGGATACCCCCTGCTCGATCAGCAGAAACGGTAACAGGGTCAGCAGGCCGTAGCGGGTGATCGAGTCGAAGACGGCGATGGCCGAAAGCACCGTGAAGCGGCGGCGGTCGTGGATCCCGGTGGGGCGGTCGGGGTCCGGGTCGGTGTCTTCGGGAGTCTCGGCGGGTGCTTCGCCGATCCGCAGCCGCCGCAACAGGACCAGGAAGGCGAGGGCCGAGACGATCGTCAGGATGCCCAGCACGGTCGTGATCGACTGCCAGGCGAAGACGCCCAGCGCCAGGCCGCACAGCACCGGAAACAGCATCTTGCCCAAGTCGCCGGAAAAGTTGTACGTGCCGATCGCGATCCGACGACGTTCTGGGCCGTAGGCACGGGCGACCAGGGTTGATCCGAGTGGGTGCTGGACCGAGGAGCCCAGTCCGGCCACGACCAGCGTCACCGCCAGCATCGCCGGACCCCCTGGCAGTCCCATCACCAGGAAGCCCAGCCCGGCCACCGCAGTGCCGCCGATCAGCAGAATTCTCTCGCCGGTCCGCTCGGCCAGGATCCCGATGGGCACCTGCAGAACGGCCAGCGCGATGAAGTACAGGGTGATTAGGAGTCCCAGTTGCGAGCGAGTCATCTCGAGGGCGGTCTGCCAGACCGGCAACAGGACGTAGAGCACGTCGGCCAGTCCGTCGTGAAGCAGATGGCAGGCGCAGACGGACAGCAGCAACCCGGTTCGCCGGGATTTCGGGGTCCTGATCGGTCCGTCGGGTTGCTGATCCGAGACTGTCACGGGAAGACACGGGAAGCCATGGGAAGCAAGAGAAAGAGCCGCGACCGGCAGGCGATGTGCTGCGGATGCCGTCTTCAGGACAGCGACCACCCCTTGCGGTAGCTGCGTCGGATGTACCGCTCGGCGTCGGCCACGTTGGTGACCGTCATCGACGCAGCATCCCATTCCAGCGTCTCGCCGACCCGGTAGGCCACGTTGCCCAGGTGGTTCGCCTCGGTCAACCAGCCGGCGTACTCGAAGTTGCACGTCGTGGGTGCCCCGGTCTTGCAGGCGTGGATCCACTCGGCGTGGTGGCCTTTAGAACGCGGGATCGACCGATCGGGCCGCTTGTAGTCACGGAACTCGTCTTCGGGCAGCAGCAGGTGTTTGCCGTAGTCGGAGAGCAACTGTCCGCGACTGCCGACAAACAGTACGCCGCTGTTGAAGCGTGGGATCGTGTTGGCCGAAAAAGCGGGTGGCTTGTTGGTGCCCTGGTACCAGGAGAGCGACACGGCGGGCTGCTCGCCCTGTTGCTTGTACTCGTAGGTGGCCTGCATCGACGCGGGCGCGATCTCGGGATGCACCGCAGGTCCCCGGGCACTGATGACCGAGGGGGCCTTGAGTTTCAGAGC
>CAUZEQ010000210.1:0-8634 GCA_963578885.1 Planctomycetota bacterium | reverse complement strand
ATGCTGAGGTCGATCAGGTTCTGCAGTTCGGCGAAGATCGGTGACCGGTCGGCCAGCTGCGAGAACTTCGCGGTGAAGATCTTGGCAAACTGCTTGGTGGTGACACGAGTCACGGCCGCATCGATTCGTTGGCCCCCGGGGCCGTGAAGTTCTTCCTGGGCGAGGATCTGGACGCGTTGTCCGGCCAGTTGAAACGCGAGCCGGTCTTCGGTGGTGTAGATCGCCTCATAAAGCGGCGTGGCCCACCAGCGTTGCATCGAGTTGCCCTGGGGTTTGAGCAGCGAGAGGTGGCTGCGGAGTCCCGGCACGCTGGTGGCCTGCCTGCCCAGGGCGATGTACTTCATCTGGATGTCCGCTTCGACCATGGCCTGGGCGAAGTGCGAATCCGGGGGCACGCCCCAGACTCGGATGGTCTGAGGTCCCAGGATCTTGGCCAATTGCGCGAACCGGCGGCGGATGGCAGCGACCGACGTGGTCGAGCTGTTTCGTTGCAGGAAGCGTTTGGCCTGTTCGAGTCGATCGGGGACGGGGTCGATCGAGACCCCGAGGCCTTCGGGCGAGTCGACGGTTCGCAGCGCGACGATCAGGTCATCGATTCTCAGGGGCGGACGACTGGTGCTGACTCCCACCACGCGGCCCTCGGCGTCGGGTGCAAAACCCTCGGCCGGTCCGGCGATCACCAGGTCCTGGCCCTCGGGGTCGACGAAGATGTAGTCGATCCGCTGCAGCCCGGCCAGGAACTGGATGTCCAGCGGTGCCGCCGTCTTCTTGCCTTCGTACCGGGCACAGGCCTGTTCGAGCCGGACCAGCGAGATCTTCCGCAGCGGGCTCTTGCGGTTGATATCACCCGCGAGGTACTTCCTGGCCAGCGACTGGCCCTTCTTGCGGGCCAGCAGCTGAGCCCGGCTGGTGGCGAATCGGGTTGAGACGACACCGGCGGCGTCGATCTTGACACCCCCGGCAAAGCCGCGGCCTCCCCCACCTTGACCCCCACCTTGACCCCCACCTCCGCCGAACCCGCCGCCACCGCCTCCCATTCCGCCGCCACCGCCTCCCATGCCGCCGCCGCCACCGAATCCGAATTGTGCCTGGCAGGGGGCCCACGTGAGGGCCACCAGGAGTGCGGTGGCCACGAGGCAGATGCGAGGGAGGCGTGTGGGTTGCATGGGAGGATTCCGAGGCCCGCAGTGCGACTCCATGGTCAGTTCATCATATCACCGCGAGGTCGCCGAGGGCATGGCGGAGTTGTGATCAGGGGCTGCCCAGCGAGTCGAGGTTTGGGGGGACGATCCGGTTCTCGCGGAGTGCTGCAAACAGTGCGGCGGTGACCAAATCGGCGGTCGTGCCGGGATTGCGTCGATGCCCGTCTTCGCGGAGCCAGCCGTCAAAACGGCTCAATGCCGCCGCGGCATCGGGGTGCGAGGGCCAGCCAGCCTCGAGCACTGCCTGGGCGCGTTGCGAGGCTTCTCGCGCGATCGCCTGGCCACACTTGCGGGCAATCAGGGTGTCGGGTTGCTCGGCCTGGATGCTCAGAGCCAGCCCGATCACCTGAGCTTCCCAATCCTCGGCAAACGACTCGCCACCAGTCAGCCCCCTTCGGCTCCAGTCGAGCACCTTTTGGAAGCGATCGTGGTAGGCGGCGGCGACACCGTCTCGATCGGCGGCCACCCGCATGGCCTCCATCAGCGGCACGCTGGGGGTCTCTGCGACGTCGTGTTGGTCGGAGTGTCCCAGTCCCCCCGGAGCGGCGAGCCGGATGGCCTGGTAGACACACTCGGTGTCGCGGTGATCGGGCCGATCAAGCCGATCAAGCCGATCAAGCCGATCAAGCCGATCAAGCCGATCGAGCACCCCGCCGATCCCTTCGTCGAGGGTCTCATCTTCGGGCACCGCGGCCAGCGGGGCCAACAGCAGGATGATGCCCAGGTTGGTGTTGCAGGAGACCACTTCGGCGGTGGCCCGGGTCGCCTCGAGAATCGTGGGACCGACGCCCTGGTCGGGCGCCCTGGCGAGAATCTCGGAGACGGCATCCGCCGAGCGGACGAGGTCCGAGTAGTCCATGTCGTCAAAGGACTGCCGCGGATGCACGTTGCCCGGCTTGGCGGCGGCGGCCTCGAGCAGGCAGGCGGTGTGGATCTGGTCGGCGAGTGCGGACATCTGGTGGAATTGTATCGCGAGAAGCGTACCTCGGTCAGCCGCTGGCTTGACCGGTCGTGTCACTGCTGCGTAAATCGCTGGGGAGTGCCCTGCGGGGCCGGTGTTGGCGCATGGCCGAGTGAGTTCGACTGCGGAGGAAAACGCGATGACCGCCGAATACGACAGCAGCCTGTTGAGAACCGTCCACCTGGTGCCCTTGACCGCGTTGGATTCCCAGGGCCGGATCAACACCGAGGTCCAGGCGAACCACATCTCGTCGATGTACGGAGCCGGGATGCGGGTCTACCTGCCGGCGGCCGGCACGAGTGAATTCCAGAGTCTGACGGCCGACGAGGTGGTCGAACTGGTGCGGATCACCCGCGAGGCATCCGGCCCCGACGCCCAGATCTTCGCCCCGGTCGGCCTGCAGGTGGGACATGCCACCGAGGTCGCTCGTCGTTCGATCGAGGCGGGTGCCGACGGGATCATGTTCATGCCGTTTGTGCATCCGTACATGAGCGACGCGGGAGCGCGGGACTACTACCTCGAGGTGATCGATGCGGTCGAGGCCCCGACTCTGATTTACCGCAAGGGTCCGATCCCGACCGATGAGTTGCTGCTCGAGTTGGCCGACGATCCGCGGGTGGTCGGGGTCAAGTACGCGGTCAACGAGATGCATGAGTTCCGCACCACGGTCCTGGCCGACGGGGGTCGGATCGAATGGTTGTGCGGATCGGCCGAGCGGTTTGCTCCGTATTACATGCTCGCCGGATCGGGAGGCTACACGACCGGAGCCGGCAACCTGGCTCCTCATGTCACCCTCGCGATGCACGCGGCGCTCTCGGCCGGCGAGTACGCCGAGGGGTTAAGGCTGCAGGAGGTGTTGTTGCCGATCGAGGACTACCGTGCGCGGGCCGGTGACAGCTACAACGTGTCGATGCTCAAGTACGCGATGTCGCTGGTCGGAGCCGACTTCGGGCCGCCGCGAGCCCCTCAACGTCAGCTCAACGACGCCGAGCGTTCCGAGATCGATGCGATGCTGGGGCCGATCCTGGAGGTCGAGAGCAGCATGAGATCCGAGCTGGTCAGCGTGGGCTTGACCGTCTCGTGATCACTCGGACGCGAGTGCTTCCTGGGCGGCGGCCAGCCGGGCGATGGGCACTCGGTAGGGTGAGCAGCTGACGTAGTTCAGCCCGGCGCGGTGGCAGAACATCACGCTGGCCGGATCGCCTCCGTGTTCGCCACAAATGCCGATCTTCAGATCGCTGCGGGTCGATCGTCCCCCGGCGACTCCCAGTTCTATCAGCCGACCGACGCCTCCCAGGTCGATCGACTGGAAGGGGTCAAATGGGACGATATCGTTTTCGCGGTAGTAGCCGATGAACCCGCCGTAGTCGTCGCGGCTCATCCCCAGGCAGGTCTGCGTCAGGTCATTGGTGCCGAAGCTGAAGAACTCGGCCGTCTCGGCAATCTCGTCGCTCCGCAGTGCGGCTCGAGGCACTTCGATCATGGTGCCGATCTGGTATTCGATCGTGGTCCCGGTCTTGGCGAACACCGCGTCGGCGGTCTCACGGACGATGGCTGCCTGGTTGTCGATTTCGGTCTGGAATCCGACCAGCGGCACCATCACTTCCGGATGCACCTCGATGCCCTCGGCCTGCACGGCGACGGCAGCCTGCATGATGGCCCGAGCCTGCATCGCGGTGATTTCGGGGTAGACGATGCCCAGTCGGCAACCTCGATGCCCGAGCATCGGGTTTTCTTCGTGCAGTTCGGCGGTCCGGGCCCGGACCGCCTCGACGGAAATCCCGAGTTGAGCCGCGAGTTCTTCGGCGAGGTCGGGTTGTTCCTGGAGGTGTCGTTCGGAGAGGAACTCGTGGAGTGGAGGGTCGAGCAGTCGGATGGTGACCGGTCGGCCCTGCATCACTCGGAAGAGCCCCGTGAACTCATCCTGCTGGAACGGCAACAGCCGGTTGATGGCCGCCAGCCGCGTGTCGGGATCACGGGCCAGGATCATCTCCCGGATTTCCTCGAGGTGCTCGACGAACATGTGTTCTGTGCGGCACAGCCCGATGCCCTCGGCTCCAAACGCCAGCGCGTCGACCGCCTGATCGGGCAGGTCGGCGTTGGTGCGCACTCCGAGTGTTCGGAACTGATCGACCCATTCCATCAACTGAGCGTATCTCTGGTAGGCCTCGGAATCCTCCGGAGCCACGGTCTTCTTGATCAGCACGTTGACGATTTCACTCGGGGTCGTGTCGACCATCCCGGTGAACACTTCACCGGTGAACCCATCGATGCTGATCGGGTCACCGGTCTTGAGCACGATGTCACCGACGGAGACGGTCCCGGCGATGTAGTCGACGTTGAGTTCATTGGCGCCGACGATGCAGGTCTTGCCCATCTGCCGGCTGACCAGGGCGGCGTGCGAGCTGGCTCCACCGAAGGCCGTGAGTATGCCCTCGGCGGCTCGCATGCCACGCAGGTCCTCGGGGCTCGTCTCGCGACGGACCAGGATCAGGGGTTTCTCGGGGTCGATGTTGTGGAGTCGTTCGGCCTCGGCGGCGGTCAGGCAGATGTGTCCCGAGGCGGCACCGGGACCGGCGTTGATGCCCTTGGTCAGCAGCCGCCCTTCGGTCTCTGCCAGGGCCTTTTCCTGCGGGTCGAAAACCGGTTGCAGCAGCTGGTTGAGATCATCGGCGGGGATGCGTCGTTTCTCGAGGGCCTGTTCGGGTGTGATCAGCCCCTCGTTGACCAGGTCGACGGCGATTCGCACGGCGGCGAATCCGGTCCGCTTGGCGTTGCGGGTCTGCAGCAGCCAGACGCGGCCCTTCTGCACGGTGAACTCGATGTCCTGCACTTCCTGGTAGTGGTTCTCCAGCGTCTTGCCGATCGTCTCGAGCTGTTCGTAGACCTCGGGCATTTCGTCCTTCAAGGAGGTCTCGATCCGCTTGGGCGTGCGGATGCCGGCCACCACGTCTTCGCCCTGGGCGTTGATCAGGTAGTCGCCGTTGAAGCCGGGTGCCCCCATCGAGCAGTCTCGAGTGAGTCCGACTCCGGTGGCGCAGTCGTCGCCGAGGTTTCCATAGACCATCGCCTGGACGTTGCAGGCGGTGCCCCAGCTGTGTGGGATCCCGTAGTCCCGCCGGTAGACGAAGGCACGGTCATTGTTCCAGCTCCCGAAAACGGCTCCGATCGCGGCCCAGATCTGGTCGATCGGCTCTTCGGGAAAGTCCTGCCCGGTCCTCTGCTTAACCAGGGCCTTGAACTCCGAGACGAGTTCCTGCAGGTCTTCGGCAGAGAGTTCCGAGTCGTACTTGACGCCGGCGGACGCTTTCTTCGCCTCGAGCAGTCTCTCGAACGGGTTCTCGTGTTCGTCGTCGTCGGCCCGGACTCCGAGCACCACGTCGCCGAACATCTGGATGAAGCGGCGGTAGCTGTCCCAGGCGAATTGTGCGTTTCCGGAGTACTCGGCGAGGGCCTGCACGGAGTGGTCATTGAGTCCGATATTGAGCACGGTGTCCATCATGCCCGGCATCGACTCTCGTGCTCCGGAGCGGCAGGAGACCAGCAGGGGATTGGTGTTGGATCCCAGCCGAGCCCCCATGACTTCCTCGACCCGCTCCAGCGCCGCGACCACCTGTTCCTTCAGACCCTCGGGGAAGGCCCCGTCGTTGTCGCTGAAGTAGTTGCAGACCTCCGTGGGGATCGTGAAGCCGGCCGGCACCTGGACTCCGATCCGGGTCATCTCGGCGAGATTGGCTCCTTTGCCGCCGAGCGAGTTCTTCATCTCGGTCGAACCGTCGGCCTGGCCACCACCGAAGAAGTAGACGAACTGGGTCGGATCCGCCATGAGTTGGGAGCCTGCTAACGGGTTTCCGAGTGCACAAAGACAAGTCGTCAACGCTAGCAGCCGTCCAGAAGACCGTCAAGAAAACCGGTCGCGAGGGGGTCTGGGTGCCCCGATCCGTCGACGGGAACTTGACTTGCGTCGCGCGGGGTTGAGAATTGGAGGTGAGGAGCCATCGGCCACCATGCAAGCACGTCTCGTCTCCCTCGACGGCCAGACCAGCATTCCGCTCAAGAACGACATCACCGTCGTGGGCCGCAAGCGGGGTGTTTGCGATGTGTTCCTGGATCGGGGCAACGTGTCCAAGCTGCACTGCCTGATCATCAAGACCGACGGGCTGTTGCTGGTCCGCGACCTGGGCAGCACCAACGGCACGCTGGTCAACGGGCAGCGAGTCAGCCGGGGTGCGTTGTTGCCCGGCGACGAGTTGTCTTTTTCCAGCCTGAACTTCCAGGTCCAGTTCGGACCCGATTCCGGTGGTTCGATGGAGGCGACTCGGGGCGAGCGGACCGAGGTGATGCCGGTGGTGCCCGATCCGGGTGTTGACGGGGGCGTGATCGAGTCTCTGCCCGAGGACGCGTCATCAGCCTCGGACCATCTCGACGACTTTCCGCTCAACGAGTTGTAGCGGGGTCTCGGCAGGCCGCCTGATTCAGGAGGCGACGCGCAGCTGCAGTTCATCGGCGTTGAGAGCGACGATGGCGATGCCGAGCCGATCGGCCAGTGCGATCGAGTCGTTTCCATCGAGCAGGATCGTCCGCTGGCTCTCGATCGCCAGCACTCGTGCTCCGGCCTCGTACATCGTCTGCACGGTGTCGAGCCCGACGGTGGGGACATCGAAGCGGCGGTCCTGCTGGGGCTTGGCCACCTTGACCACGGTGAAGCCGCCTCGTCGGCAGAGGCTGCCCGCGCGTCGGATCGCCTGATCAGTCCCCTCGATCGCTTCGACCGCGATCACCGCCATGTCGTTGACGACGACGGTCTGGCCGATGTCGAGTCGTCCGATGTTCTTGGCGATGTCCCAGCCAAACTTGATGTCTCGCCACTGTGCGGTGGAGGGTTTGCGGCGGGTGAGGAAACCGTGATTCACGAGAAGCTCCGGGCAGAAGTCGAGTGCGGAATGGAAACGGATGCCATCGCGGCCGAATTCTTTGATGATCGCCAGCAGAATCGTGTCGTCGGACTTGTTGGCCGTGGCATAGCGGAACCACATGTGCAGGGTCCGCCAGTCGGGCAGCAGCCTGAGCAACCGGGCCGGCTTGAACAGCTCGAGCTTTTCGATCTTGCCGGCCATGACCACGTCGCGGATTCCGGCACGATTGAACAGCCTGATGGCCTTGCCCATCCGACCGAGACCGGCGGTGGCGAAGCGGTCGCAGGAATCGGCGAGGTCGTCGGAGACCATGCCGTGGACCCCCAGCCCGTAGACCTTCAGCCCCTGCTTGCGGGCGGCTCGGGCGAAGGCGATCGGAAACCGGCCTGCTCCGGCCACCAGCCCGACCCAGCCCGCTTCCGGAGGCGGTGTGACCGCGAAATCGGTACGAGGGGGATCGAGTGTCATGCCGCCTGCGGGTTGATCTGCTTAGGCGGTGGAGGGTCCTGTGCTTCGGCGAGCTGGTTCTCGAGCTCCTCGATCCGCTTCAGCAGCTGCTTGACGGTCTTGAGCAGTTCGGGGAGTCGTTTCTGGGCGATCAGCACGCGGAGCTGTTCGGATTCGGGTCCGGCGGGGTACCCCAGCTGGGTTTCTCCGGAAGGAATGCTGCGGGCGACGGCTGCCATGGCGGCCACCGAGGCCCCGTCTCCGATCTCCAGGTGATCGGCCACACCGACCTGTCCGCCACAGCGGACGTGGCTACCGGTTTTGGTGCTGCCGCCCACGCCGACCTGGGCGGCGAAGGCGTTGTGAGGACCGATCGAGCAGTTGTGTCCGATCATGACCTGGTCGTCGAGCTTGGTCCCGGTTCCGATCACCGTGGCATCGATCATGCCCCGGTCGATCGTCGTCCCGGCTCCGATCTCGACGTCGTCTTCGATCAGCACGCTGCCGTAGTGGATGATCTTGACGTAGCGACCGTCGGGGGCTTCGTCGCTGGTGACGAATCGATACCCGAACCCATCGGCTCCGATCACCGCGTTGGCGTGGATGATGGTCCGGTCGCCGATGGTCGTGCCCGGGTAGGCCACGGCGCCGGGGTGGATCACCACATCGTGACCCAGCCGGCAGTCGTTGCCGATCACCGCCCCGGGATGAACATCGCATCGGTCTCCGACCGTAACGCGGTCACCGAGTGTTGCCAGGGGGTGGATGTTGGACGAGTCACCGATCACCAGCGAGTCGCCCACGCAGGCTCGCTCGGAGACTCCGATCTGTGCCCGGGCGGGGAGGGGGTGAAAGAAGGCCATCAGTTCCAGAAACGCGACCTGGGCATCCTCGACGATCAGCCTGGCCGTATCGGGCAGCTTGTCGCGGGCTGTGGCTAATTGCGAGCTGTCGACGATCACGGCGCCGGCCTGGCAGCTGACAACGTCGGCTGCGGAGGCTCCGGCGGTGAGGAAGCTCACCTGGCCGGGAGTCGCTTGCGAGAGTCGGCTGGCGGAGTGAATCGGGCGGGAGGGGTCGCCCTCGAGCGTAGCGCCGAGTTGTCGGG
>CAUZEQ010000209.1:0-8707 GCA_963578885.1 Planctomycetota bacterium | reverse complement strand
CGTCGCTCGTCGCCATCGGTCTCCACATCCCAACCCCCCACGTCCGCACCCGTCACCTGCTGCACGCTCAGGCTGGCAGGCAACTCGAACGACGCCTCGGGCAGTCCTCCCTGGCGGACACGGAACCGGTAGTGACTGCGGTGCTTGACGCCGGGATCGGCTACGTGGATCGAGGTGTACGATTCCAGCTGCACCACGCCGTCAGCCGCCTCGGCCGCCTGCTTCGGCTGCCAGGCCAAGCGCAGCACCCCCCCCGCGTCCACACCCAGCTCGATCGTCTCGGTGTCATCGACCACCTTAAGGCGGTGACGTGTCGTCGAACCGTTGACCCGAACCAAGAGATCGCTGTCGGGCAACTCGAAACTGAAGCGGCCCACAGGCGAGGGTCCCAGCGTCACCGTGAACTGGCCGGCCGGGCCGGTCTGAACCAACGGGACCTCGCAGTCGATTTCGAACCGGTGAGATCCCTGCCCGTTGAGCACCACCGCGAGCGGGTAGGCACCGGGCTTGGCACGGGTCACCAGCGGAGCCGGCTTACCGTTCAGGCGAGCACCACCGATGGCCACCGGGCCGATCGGAATCGACAACACGACCTGCCCGTCACGGAAACTGTACATCTGCAGATCGCCTCGGATCGCCACCCGCGCCGGGACCCCCTTGCCCGAGGGCAACACGCGAGCCGTCCACGAAGCATGCGAGACCACTCCCGGCCGAGGCGCCGCCGGCAACACCCGACGCTCGGGATGGGCCAGGTTCCACAGCCGCTGGAACTCGCCACGAGGCAACAGCACGCGGGTGGCATTCCGAGGATCCTGGCCGGGTGCCAGGGGCACCACCTCCAGCGGAGCCGCCAGGGGTGGCAGCACGGCCGGTGACTTCGGTTTGGGCTTCGCCTGGGCCCACAGCGGAGCAGACAGCAGCGAAACGGCCAACAGCACGCTGCCGGCTCGGATCACGTCGCGAGCCAGGTTGGACATCACCCAGTTCATGCTCGAGCGGAACCAGCCCATCGAGGCGATTGCCAGCCACAGACCGGTGCCGGCCGCGGCGCCCAGGAAGAGGCCGTCGAGGTACATGTGACACCAGGGGGGCAGGATCGTGACCAGCGCCAGCGGAGCCACCAGCCCGCCAATCACACCCATCAACCTCTCAACCACCCGACGCTGCCTGTAGAACCAGCAGGCAACCACCACTAGCATGATGATGAAACTCCGCCCCGTCGATTGCGACTCGAAGTCCTGGTAGGCGATGTCGAGGTCCGAGCCGCTTGAGGACTCACGGCTGCCCAGGAAATGGAATTCCCGTTTCACGGTTCCCGCCGGTGGCCTGAGCTCCAGTGCCAACGACATCACCGCACCGCTCCGCCCACGACCCTCGCCCCGTGTCACGGCGCCGTCGGTCAGAACCAGGACGTCGCCTCCCTGGAATCCCTCGGTCGATTGGAATCCCGACGACTGTTCGAAAAAGTGCGGCAAGTTTGCCGCGGCAGGACCCGAAGCGGGATCCGCGTCCGGCGAGCTGGCTGCACTTTGCGGACTAGCCGTCTGCGGAGGCGCCGCCGGAACAGTAGACAGGAGATCAGTAGGTGTTCGCTCCCCAGGCCGAGGCCCCGCGGCATTTGCACCCGATGGACGGTTGCTGGCCACCGACTTGTCTGCAGGACGCCGTGTGACCTCCGACTGAGGCTTGGCCATCGGAGCAGACTTCCTGGTGACTGTCGGAGGCGAGTCCGACTTGACGTCGCTGTGTCGAGAGTCCTCGGTGGCGGCCCGTTCGAGCATGTCGGCTTCGCCACCCATCGCTCCACCACGACCTCCTCCTCCCGGGAAGCCACCGCCCATGCCACCGCCACCACCGAAACCACCACCTCCACCCATGGCTCCCATGCTGGCCATCGGCAAGCCTTCGGCCGCATCGGCCCCGTCACTATCTTGCATGGGCGACGCGTTACCGAACGACTCGCCGGTCTTCGTGGCCGCGACGTCAGCGTCCGAACCCGGCGCCAGGCGACGCATGCCCGACGGGGCCAGCAGCAGTATCGCCGGCAAGACCAGCCCCACCACCATCAGCGCACCCGCCGCAGTCACCAACCCGACGTAGCGGCGACGGCGGAAGGCCAGCGTTAGGATCCCGATCGCACCAGCCATGATCACCAGCACGATCAGCCGCGAGAGCAGGTTGCCGGGCGAGAGATTACCCATCGAATCTCTCATGGCACCCAGCAGGCTGACCTGGTTCAAAGCATCACTGGGGATGAAGCGGCCGTCGGAGGCCACCACCAGGGTCTGCCACGGATGGTGCAGCACCCAGTCCTGTTCGAGCACTTCGATCGGCACCGGCTCGCCGGTGCCGCTCTTGAGCGATACCACAGGCGCATTCTGCACCAGTCGATCCGAACCGCGGATCTCGTGATCCAGCTCCGATCGGTAGAATACCTGCAGCGTGTGGCGACCGGCTCCCTGGGCATCAACCGGCCAGCCGACCACGAATGTCTTGCTCTGAGAATCACTCTGGCGGCGATGAGCCTTGACCGGCCGACCGTCGACGGTGACCGCCCACAGAGACCTCTGCTCGTGGTCTTGTCCCCGCAGGTCGACCACCAGGCTCTGCACACCGGCGGCCGTCAGGTCGAACGACGCCCGGTGCTGCATGTGTCCGGTCCGGGCCAGGATGCTGGTCACCGTGCTGCTGTGACAGACCGCCCGGGCCACCGTGCCGTGGTCGAAACGGGTCTCACCGAGGCTGACCTGGTAACCGGGAACCAGGTAGCGGTAGGCCTTCACGATCCGCTCACGAGGCCGGTACGACGTAACCGGCAGGTCGATCGGATCGATCTCGGCCAACTTGCCCAACTTGGCCCCCGACTCACCCTCACGGACTGACCGTTCGAACGCCATCACGTCGATCCGCTGATCATCAGCCGCCTCGATCGCCACGAACCCGTTGTCCCGCTCGGCTCCAATCACCGTCATCGTCGGCAACGGAAACCGGGACGCATCGTCCTGGGCCGCGTCGCGGGCCATCGTCAGATCGACCGCCAGCGACAGGCGGTTCCGAGCGAACTCGTCGAGCTTCAGCCGAAAACGACGCCGCCCGTCCTTGGCAGCTGACGGCAGTTGTTCCACGATTCGCGTCGATGAGCCCAACACCCGGAATCTCAGGTCCGACCCCACCCACTCGGGCAATTCGACCACCACCGCCCGCAGTCCGCCACCCTTTATGTCGAGATGAGACTCGAGGTGTGCCGAGAATGTTTCGCGGTCGAGACGGGCCACCGTCAGGGATTCCGCCGAAACCCGCGGCGGACGACGGCCGATCCGCAACGTGCCGGAGACCCGCGGGGCCTGGTACATGTAGCCCAGCCGCTGGCCAGGCAGCTTCAGGTTGGCCTGGTCGAGTCCGACCAGATCGTCGGCCACGACGTCGTAGACGTCCGGAGCCCGGATCAGGTAACGACCCTCGACGATCAGACCCGCCAATTCCTCGGGGTCACTGCCGCCAATCTCAAGCGCAATGTCGGGCAACGGCACCTGCCGGCTGGTCACGCTGCCCAGCGGCCAATTCTCCAGGTCATGGTGAGCCTGAACACTGACACTCACCTCGGTCCCCTCGGGAATCGCCTTGGCAAACCCCACCCGCAGCCTCTGCCGACCATCGGCTCCGGGCAATCGCTGCCACGAGACCGGCTTGCCGGCCACCTTGACCTCGGTCACGTTCCAACCCTCCGGCAGCGAGAAGTCGACCTGGAACAACGACGAGAACAGGCTCTCGATCGTCGCATCGGTGACCAGGTCGAGCCCGTCGTCGGAAATACTCAGGATCGTCGCCAACGCCGCCTGCAGTTCCTGCCGCTTCGTCTCGGTGGCAAACGACAGGTTGAAGTCCTCTCGCCATGCGTCGAACTGCATCACGCTGCTGCCGGCGGGGATCTTGGCCAGGATCGTCACATCGGACACCCGACGCACTCCCGTCGCCTGGCCCGCTTGCAGGCGAACGCCCGGAGGCGAATGGACCAGCACCTGGCCGATGTGGGATGTGATTCCCGAGAGCCTCAGGCGAGGAACCTGCCACATTTGGCCGACCGCTGTGGTCATCACTCCCCGGAACGTCACACGACGCGAACCGGTGAACCTCTGGCGATAACGCAACGTGATCCGCGTCAGCCGGGGATTGTCCGGATCATCGGCCAGCTCCCAGTTCTCCAGCCCGCTCGAGGCCACGTCGGTGATCTCCAGAGTCCGCGGCACACTCGCCACGAATACGTCCAGCGCCTCGCCAAATACTTCCAGCCCCGTCACCGCCTGCCAGGTCACCTCGCCGGGAGCCACCCCGATGCCAAACGCGGTCGAGGCAAATACCAGCGAGTCGCCGGCTCGCTGGGTCTGCCGGTCGGTCACCGCCAGGCGGATGTCGCTGCGACCACCCACCGGCAGGTTGTACGTCGCCGGCTGATCGGCCGCGGCGGGTCGACGCACCGCCAGCCCGTCGACCAGCAGGTGCTTACCCGCGGGCAGGTGGACCACCAACGTGGCCGTCGCCGCGGGCACCAGCCCGAATGCGGCAACTCGGTCACTGCCGACCGACGCAAGAGGAGTCGACAGTCCCAACTCCAGTGCCGAGGTCCCGACCGTCTCGTGGAACAACTCGAGTCCCTTGACCGTCGCCTTGTTGCGGGTCACCTGGAATCGAGCCACTCGGGCCGGCTTGCCATCCAGCACGGCCCTCTCGACCGATACCCCCCGCAACGGCAACCGCAGCGACTGCCAGCCGGAAGCGAACTGCTGGAACCGGATCGATGCGTCGATCAGCAACTGGTCGCCGCTGGGCCGCGCCGTGTAGATCACTTCACGCAGTACCAGCGCCGCGGGGACGCGAGGCAGAGTTGCCTCGTTGCGGGCCGCCAACGCACGCAACTCGGTGTACTCCCCCTTCTCCAGCATCACGCCGCGACCGTCGCGGTCGATCACCACTCCCAGATCCTCGATCGGTATGAACACCCGACGAGGACGCTTCGTGACCTTCTTCGACTGGGCCGGCAGCGGGGCCGCAACGCACAGCACCGCCAGCAGGCTCGAGAGAATCCAGATCCGACTCGCTTGTGATCCACTCACGGCTGAGACTCCGTCTGGTCCGATTCGTCCGACTTGTCCGACTTGTCCGACTTGTCCGACTTGTCCGACTTGTCCGACTTGTCCGACTTGTCAGGGAAATCCGGGTCGGTCTCCCCGCCATCCGCCTCACCGCCGGAACCCTCATCAGCTCCACCATCGACCTCATAAACGTCGGAAGCCTCGCCCGCAGCACCCGAGTCCCCCTCCTCGAGCGGTTCCGCTTCGGTGTCACCCTCCTCGGCCGAACCCGCGGAACTGTCGTCTTCCGCGGCCGACTCATCAGCCGGCTCATCAGACGGCGTGTCGGCCGTCTCGTAGGCCGGCTGTGTATCGGGACCGTCTTTCCCCCTCCGGCTGACGCCTTTCACGACGCCTGCGATCGCTGCCTTCATCTTGCCCACTGCCGATGCCACGCTGCTCGACTCCTGGAACCCGACCACCGCGGCGAGCATCCAGGCGGCCACGCCGAACCCGATTCCCCACCGAGCGGCCATCAACGACTCGTAGACGCTGTCGGCGTACGACAACGACAGCAACGACACGAGGAAGGTGGCGACCAGCACGACGCTCATCCGGTTGCTCCACGGAGTCCACAGCAGCACGCAGCCGATCGCAAAGATCGGGATGCTGATCCCCGCGGCCATCGACGAGGTCGCCCACCAGGTCGCGGCCAGGGATTGGGCACCTCCAAGATTGCCGTAGACGAAGGAATGGCCCTGGACGGGAAGAGACCCGAGCGTGGCGGTGCGCTGCTGGTCGTCAAACCAGCGTTCGAGTCTGCCGTAGGGGGTCCGCAGAATTACGAACCGCTCGGGAACTCCAACCAGCTTGTACTCACGCGGCACAAACACCACCGTCCTGAGCTCCTGCGTCACCACCTCCTGCTCATCAGACGCCACGCCGCCGATCTGAGGCAGCTTGATCGTCTCGGTACTGCCAAACCAGCTGTCGAAGAACTCCTTCTGCTTCAGGTCATACCGGATCGAGAGAAAGAACTCCTCGTCGGTCTTCGTACCGGCGACGTTGAATGAGTAGGCGCTCCAGCCGACCTCGACCTGCTGACCGACTCCGGCCTTCTCGACCAGCACCTTTCTCAGGTCGACAAATATCTCCGAAACGCTCGTCCCCTCCGGCATGTCCACCCGCAGCCTCTGCCGCTCGCTGCTCTTGAGCCGGTAACGGGCCCGCACGCTGGCGGTCCCGTCCTTGTTGATCACGATCTCGACCAGGGCCCGAGACACGACCGTCTGCACCACCTTCTCGGATTCAAACTTCCGGGTCGAAATCTCGATGCTGACCGGTTGAGTGTGGAAACGGAACGCGGCCGATCCGGCCGTCGGCAACAGCCTCAGCTCCCGCACGTCGATGAACTCGAGTCCCGCGTCGGCCAGCTTGTCATGGGCCGGCCACTTGACCTCCAACGCGTCGGCCTTCTGGATCACCACTTCGCCGGTGATGTTGTCGTTGTCGAGATCAAGAGCCTGGGGAGGATGGATGGTGACCGTGGTGCCCGAGGCCGTCTCGGTCGTGGCCTCGGCGTCACCGGTCTTCAGGTCCCAGCTGACGTCAAACGCCACCGGCCCGATCAGCTCCCGCTGCATCACGATCGTCCAGGTCACCCAGCCGTCTTCGGGATCTCCGGCAGTCTTCTCGCGGATCGGCACCGCTGTCGATGCTCCACCGGGTGTCGCCGCAGTCGTGATCTGAGCATCCTTGCCGATCGACTCGGGCACCCGGATCCGAAACGTGTCCTTCCCGGCGTATTCGACGGTGAAGATCACCTTCGAATCGACATCGACCACCTGCTGCTTGGCGTTGGCGGTGGTGGCGACGGTGGCCGAGAGCCTGGTGGGGCGTCGGCGGGTGGTCACCGGAAGAGCCAGTTGCCGGGTGTCATCTTCGGTCGGATACGCCGTGTACTGCCAGGTACTGGCCAACCGCGCCCGGCCCACCGTGGCGCCCACGCCGCCGCTGCGATTGGGTTGGATCCCCGAAAGTTTCTCCTCGTCGGTGATCACCTCGAAAGCATCCGGAGCATAAACCGAGATCGTCCCGTTCTCGCGGACCACACCGCGTGGCTCGATCACCGGCAACGAAACGTCGACCGTCTCCGCTTCGTCGTCAAACGCCTGGTGTGCGTTGATCGTCAGGCCCAGGGCTCCCTGGCGTCGCTGGGCCAGCACCACGGTCAACAGCCGGGTCGTCTTGTCGAACGTGTGCTCCTTGTACGCGTCGCCGGTGACTCCGTCGAGTTCGAGACCCGCGGGCAACAGCAGCTTCCACTCGAAGACCCCGGCTCGCTCGACGGTGTACTTCAACCGCGACAGGCTCCGCAACTCGTCGTCCCGAAAGACCAGCTGCGTCGACTGGTCGACCGTGATCCGGGGCTGCACCGGTTCGTAGGACACCCTGAGATCGAAACGGGGGCTGAAGTACTTGTACGAACGACCACCCGGACGGCGGATCGACGCAAAGACCTCGCCCGGCTCGATTCTCACCAAACCCCGCGGTGGAATCACGTTGAGCGTCAGATCGGTGCCGTGAGTCAGCACCACCTGGCCACTCTCGCGGACCGCGTCCAGAGAATGGATGCCGTGGATCGTCATGCCCGGGTCGTCGATCGTCGACTTCTCGATCCCCGCCGTGTCGACTCCCGAAACCGCAAACACCTCGCCCATCGCCGGAGCCGGACGCTCGGTGTGTACCTCGAGCACAAACTTGCCACGCACCGCACCGATGAACTCGACCGTGACCACCTGACGCTTCTCCTCGGTGACCGGAATCCACTTGCGGATCTTGGCCTGGGTCGAAGCCACGTCCAGGATCTGGTGACCGAGCGGAACCGCGATCCTCAACTCGGTCAACTCGCCACGCAGCACCTCGTGGTGCAGGAAGACGTCGGTGTGAACCAACCCGTCGCGGATCGAGATCTGCTGGTAGTTCGACACGCTGGTCAACAGGTCCATGTCCGGCTTCTGGCCGACTCGCGGATACCACAACGCCGTGATCTTCGGAGTCGCTCCCAGCCGGGCCCGCACCCGAGTGCGACCCTCGGCCGCCTCGACCGGCAAGGCCACCAATCGAGGCGTCAGATCGACGGCCTGCTCGGGTCGAGGCACACTCAACTCGAACGTCGTCATCCCCACCGTCGGACAATCAAACTCGAACGAATGACCGTCGGCCGATGCGCGGATCCGGGCAGTCAACTCGAGCGTCACAGAGTGAGTGCCCGACTCGGGGAACAACAACGCGTAACGACCCGCACCCGTGCCGCGAAGCAAGACCTGGGCCGCCTCGCCTTTGCGGGTCGCAGTCACACGGCCAATCGCCGCCTGGCCAAACCGGATCGGAATCTCAGCCCAGCTCTTGCCCAATACCTGCACCGTCAACGTGGCGACGATCCGAGCCAGGTTCTCGTCGACCGTGGCCACGTAGTCCGCCTGGGTGATCACGCCCTCGACCGGAGGCCCCTTCGCAACCCGGTCCGATCCTCCGGCAGCCTCCCACAAACGCAAATACTCCGCGTACGGAAGAAATACCGCCGAAGGATGCTTGTCGAAGACCGACTGCAGGTCCTTGTACGGAACGTAGATCCA
>CAUZEQ010000208.1:0-8722 GCA_963578885.1 Planctomycetota bacterium | reverse complement strand
ATCTTGCCTGGGAGCTGAACTGGGCACGGGATGGGTTCTGTCAGGTCCTTGCTGCGTGGCCGTGGCTGCGCCGTGGATCCATTCACACTACCGGGCTGATCGGGTCGGGCTGAAGTGCCCCGTGTATCTGCCGGGGGTTGTTTTTTCGGTCACCTGGGCGAGTCGCAGACGGCTGCCCGGGGGCCTCGACAGGCTGTGATAGTGCAGCAAGTATTTCGCAACGACGTGGACATGCTAGATGGCTGAGCAAGAGAACGGGCCTTCGCCCGAGGCGCCTCAGGAGACACCCGCCGAGCCGGTGTCGGAGACTTCTTCGGATGGGGAGAACAGGGGCAACGAGCCGCCGCCTCCGGAGGAGCGTCCGCTGCCCGAGGGGGCGGTTGCCCTGGGTGAGGAGGATGACGGAGAGATTCCTGATTCCAACGATACCGGAGTCCAGAAACCGGCTCGACGCCGACGACGCCGACGCCGCCGTGGACGCGGTGGACGTGGTGGAGATGGTGGTGGAGGCGGAGGCGGTGGTGGAGGCGGTGGTGGAGGCGGAGGCGGTCGAGGCGGCGGCGGCGGCGGCGGCGGCGGCGGTGGCGGCGGCGGTGGCGGGGGCTATGCCGGCCCGAATCGTCCGCGGAAGGATGTTCCGGTTTTCGAGGGGCTCTTCGAGGGTGTATTGGAGTTGCACCCCAAGGGATACGGATTCCTGCGTGATCCCGCGAAGGACTATGCCTCACAGGATTCGGATCCGTTTGTGTCGAGTTCTGTGGTCGAGCGTTTTGCGTTGCGGCCTGGTGGGAAGATCAAGGGCGACGTGGGCCCGGGGTCCAAGGGCCAGGGGCCTCGGTTGAAGACGATCGAGACAGTCGACGGGATGACGGTCGAGGAGTACAGGGAGGTCCCTCATTTTGAGGACCTGACGCCGATCACTCCGAATGAGAAGATTCGCCTGGAGATAGGACCCACGCCGGTGACGATGCGTGTGATGGACCTGCTGACCCCGATCGGCAAGGGACAGCGGGCTCTGATTGTCGCTCCACCAAGGACCGGCAAGACGATGCTGTTGCAGGACATTGCCGACTCGGTGAGTAAGAACCATCCCGAGTTGCACCTGGTCGTCTTGTTGATTGACGAGCGACCCGAGGAAGTCACCGAGATGCGTCGGCGAGTCAAAGGCGAGGTGGTCGCCAGTTCGATGGACAAGGATGTCGAGAATCACGTCCGGATCGGGCAGTTGATCATCGAGCGTGGCAAGCGGCTGGCCGAGGCGGGTCACGGGGTCTTTGTGCTGTTGGACAGCATCACCCGTACCGCGCGGGCATTCAACAAGTGGGTTGGCAACACCGGGCGTACGATGAGCGGCGGTCTGGACGTCAAGGCGCTTGAGATTCCTCGCAAGATGTTCGGGACCGCGCGGCTGTTCGAGGAGGGCGGGTCGCTGACGGTCGTGGCGACGGCGCTGATCGAGACCGGCAGCCGGATGGACGACGCGATCTTCCAGGAGTTCAAGGGCACGGGCAACATGGAGACGATGCTCAGCCGCGACCTGGCCGACCGTCGCATCTGGCCCGCGATCGACATCACCCGCTCGGGGACCCGGCACGAAGAGAATTTCTTCACCGAGGAGGAGTTGGCGGCGGTGACGATGATCCGCCGCCACCTGATCACGCTGCCACCGGCCGACGCCATGGGCAAGCTGATCAAGATGGCCGAGAAGTTCCCGACCAACGCGGAACTGTTCGAGAAGGTGCGGTTGGTGATGTGAGCGGTCCGGGTGCGTGAGTCGTGCCCGGGATGGTGGGCTGCGGTGGGCTGGGGCTTCAGACCGGACGCGGGACCAGGGCGCGGCGGAGCCGTTCGTACTGACCCGGAGCGACCAGGCAGACAAAGACGGTACCGGTGGCGGTGTCGGTCCAGGCCGTGGTGCTGAATCGACCCGACTTCGAATACCTCGGTCGAGCACCGCTCACGCTGCTCACTTCCGGGACCTCGGCCAGCTTGTCGATCGGCACAGCCAACAGCAGTCCGGAGACGGAATCGCGACCGTTGAGTGGCACTCGGAAGGCCATCACCGCCACCGAACTTCGCTCGGGCCAGCCTCGAGCGGGCCGACGCATCCACGAGGGATCCCAGCCCGAGGGACATGGCGTCCCCTTGCGTGACTCGATCCACTCGGGCAACGCCGCCAACGCAGCGAAGTCGTCGACCGCTTCGAACTGAGCATCAGGCCAGTTGCGGATTCGCTCGAGGGTCAACGGCTGATCCGGCACCAGGCTCGAACGCCACACCAGGCCGACTCCGACCAAAACCGCCACCGCCACCGCTGCATTGAGCCACCGCCGGCGTATTTTCGTGGCACGCGTGCCACGGCCACTCGCGGCATCGTCCGAAACGGTCTCGGGCAGGGGTGCCGGCTGAGACTCCTCGAGGGTCGCAAGAATCCTCGAGGCCAATCCCTCGGGCGGAGTCGCTGCGGTGTTGGCTGCGGTGTTGGCTGCGGTGTTGGCTGCGGTGTTGGCTGCGGTGTTGGCTGCGGTGTTGGCTGCGGTGTTGGCTGCGGTGTTGGCTGCGGTGTTGAGGAATGCGAGGTCCCAGGCGTGTCGTTGTGCGATGCTCCGGGAGCAATCGGGGCAAGAATCGAGATGTTCTCGGGCGTCGCGCAATTCGGGCTGGTCCCAGTCGGACCCATCGGGTCGTGCGGAGTCCAGTTGCTGGAGTGCTCGGTGGCAGTTCATGGGAACGCGGTCCGGTTCAACCGGTTTGTGCGACGGGATGGTCGGGCAGTGGTGCGAGAGCGCCGAGTCGTTCTCGGAGTCGGGACTTGGCTCGCGAGAGTCGGCTCATGACGGTTCCGATCGGCAGTTCGAGTGATGCGGCGATCTCGCGGTAACTCATTTCCTCGAAGTAATACAACACGACGGGCACGCGGAATTCTTCGGGCAACGAGTCGAGGGCCAGTTGGATAGCTTCGGCATCGGTTTCGTCGCCGGGATGATCAGCTGGAGGTGGTTCTCCGAGTGCATCGAGTGAGACGATGGTGGCCCGTTGTCGGCTGCGGACCAGTTTCAGGAATTCGTTGCGGAGGATTGTGCATAGCCAGCCGCGGACCTTGGTGGGATCGCGGAGTTGGTCTCCGTGGGCCTGGGCAGCCAGAAACGTCTGCTGCACCAGGTCCTCGGCATCGGCCGGGCAGCCGGACAGTCGCCGAGCGAGCCCGAAGAGCAGGCCGGCGTGCTGCTCGACCAACTCCACGAGATCCAGCGACGGGCCGGGAGTATGGTCCCGAGGCGTTGCCATTGAAGAGAGGATCCTTGGATTCGGGGAGTTATTCCCGGGAATCTCGTCCTGGTCGTGTGGCCCGAGTCTGCCGGGGACCGTAATCGGTGGTGCCGACGGGAGGTTGGACGCAAAACGGGGCGGTCGAGTTCCGAGTGGACGCGGGCTTCAGGGTATGGGTTGTTGACCCGGATTGCCAATTTGGTGTGCGAATCGGGTCCACTGAGTTGTGAGTCGAGAAAAAAAACGAGTAAACTCGGGATGATTCCGGGGGATCCCGGGATCATGAGTCATGTCGGGTCGATGTCGGCCTGGCGTGAAAACGGGCGGGATGGGGTTCCGCCGGAGTCTTTTCAGTGGAACAGGAGATCTTGGTCATGCGTTTGTTTTCGATCCTGTTGGCCGGCCTATTTCTGGTGGTGGCCGGCTGTGGTGGTGGTGGTGATGATACCGAACCGGCCATTCCGGGTATGGGTACCTCGGGTGAGGATGTCGCTCCGGGCGGCATGGACCCCAAGGGGATGGGGACCGATCCCGTCAAGGATGATGACGGCAATGTGATTGATCCCGAGGGAAAGGACGAAGTGCCTCCAGGCGAGTCGATCATTCCCAAGGAGGTCACCGGCACGCTCAAGGGAGGCGGCGGCAAGAAGGGTGGCGACAAGAAGGGTGGCGACAAGAAGGGTGGCGACAAGAAGGGTGGCGACAAGAAGGGTGGCGACAAGAAGGGTGGCGACAAGAAGGGCGGCGACAAGAAGAACTAGTCGGATCCGGGGGTCTCATTGAGACCCTGAACACGCGAACATCCTCGTGGCCGGCAGCCGGTCGCCGGGGGTGTTTCTTTGTGCCTGGTCCGGGCACGAGGTTGCCTCGGGCTGATTCGGGGTGCCTCGACTGCCTGGGGGTCTACTGGATTGTTGCCGTCTGCAGCGAGAGTTGTTCGAGCCGCCCGGTGACGGGGTCGGGGAGTTCCGTCGAAGCGACGACCGACGGTCGGCCCTGTTTGTCGGGGACGAGTTCCAGGGGTGGGTCGGCCATGTCCTGGTGATAGAACCTGGCCGAGGGAAAGATATCGGCGGGGTAGGTGAAGTTGTCGAGCATGGCGAGAGCGACGCAGGCGGCCGAGCCGGTGGCGCTTTCGAGCATTCCTCCGACCCAGCAGGGGATCTCGGCCTCTCGGCAGACGTCGTGGATGGCCACCGCGTTGGTCAGCCCTCCGACTCGGCCCGGCTTGATGTTGACCCAGCCGCAGGCTCCGATGCGGCAGGCCTGCTGCGCCCTGTGGACCGAGACGATCGACTCATCGAGGCAGATGGGGGTCTCGAGTTCCTGCTGCAGCGAGGCGTGGTCGAGCAGGTCATCGTGCTGCAGGGGCTGTTCGATCATCGCCAGCCCCAACTGGTCCACCTCCTCGAAGATCGCCCGGTCCTCCAGCGTGTAGCCGCTGTTGCAGTCGATGTGAAACACCTGGTCGGGAAATGTCTCACGGACCCGCCTGAGCATCGGCAGGTCCCAGCCGGGCCGGAACTTCAGTTTCACTCGCGGGAACCCCTCCTCGACGGCCGAGCCGATGCCCTCGATCAGGTCGTCGACGTCATCCATGACGCCGAAGTCGGCGCCCACGGGGACCTGGTCTCGGGAGGCACCCAGCAGGAGGTGCAGTGGCGTGCCGGTGCGTCGGCTCTCGAGGCCCCACCAGGCGACATCGAGTGCGGCCTTGGCGAACGGGTTGCCCTTGTAGAGAGACATCTGTTGCTGGAGTTCATGACCCGAGCGGATGTCGTGACCGATCACGGCCGGTGCCAGCCAATCGCGAGCGACGGCGAAGATGCCTCCGGCCCATTCGGGGCTGTAACACGGAGCTGCAAACGGTGCACTCTCGCCCCACCCCACAAGCGAGCCGCTACAGAGCCGGCACAGCACGGCGTGAATCGCCTCGTCTTCGCCGTAGGCGGTCTTCCACGGGTAGATCAACGGCATCGCGACGTGGTAGAGGTCGATGCGGTCAATCAGCATGGTGTCTCCCGTTGGGGCTGCCGCGGGCCGCTCTAGGGTTCCGGCAGGTTCCAGAATTCCTCTTCGCCGCCGGCGGAGTCCTGTGAGGCGTCGAGTCCGGGGGGCAGGGGGGGTGGCTTGACCGTCTGGCGAGTGCCACTGGAGGTGTTCTTTTGGCCGGACTGCGGGCGGCTTTTCGAGGAGCCCGAATTGCGGGCCGCTCGCTTCTTTTGTCCCGTTCGTTTTCGTTGGGTTGCGTTGGCCTTGTTTCGAGCGGGCTGCCTCTTGCGGCCGGCAGCCTGCGGGGTGTTGAGATCGAGGATGTCGGTGTCGTCCTCGGGCAGCCGCACGGCGGCGGCGCTGGTCGAATCGGCCCACTCTTCGACCTGAAAATCGTCGAGCGTGATGATCGGTTCCGATGCGTCTCCCGATCCAGCCCCCGCCTCGGGACCCTCACCGGCCTCGACATCGACCTCGGTCGACATCACGTTTTCGGGCCTTATGATTTCGGTCGAGGCTTCCTTGCCGCCGACGACATCCACCGCGGTGACGTGCACCTTGGCCTGTTCGTCGTAGGCGATGGTGACGGCGATTTCTGAGCCTTCGGGGAGGTTGGGTGAGAGGTCATCGATAACGCATGCGCCCAGCGGAGCGTGCGGCCGGCCCTCGGTCGCGGGACTCTCGACGATCTGCAGGTGCACCCGTTTCTGGTTGTCGACGACGGTGCCAAAGGTCTGGGTGAGCTTGGCCGGCAGGGGCGTGTTGGGGGGGATCAGGTAGTGAGGCACGCGGACCTTCTTCTGGTTCTGGACCAGGATCCCCAGTCCCCTGGCGTTGACGCTGACCTGCTTCATCCTCGCCAGCCGATTCGACACCTCCTTGTTGTCGATCGCCTTGGAGAACTCGGTGTTGGTCAGCAGCATCCCGGCGTAGTAGGTGGCTCCGTGAGCGATCGACTGGTCGGGTGAGAGCGAGGTGTTGAGTGTTCGGCCACCGAGTTCCTTGAGTCGATCGCGGATCATGGGCATCCGCGAGGCCCCGCCGGTGGTGAGGATCACATCGACATGGGCCCAGCCCATCTTGTTGTCGGCGAGCATCTTCTGTGTGATCACCGCGGTGCGTTCGACCAGCGGCCGGGTCAACTCGGCGAACTTCTGCTGCTGGACCTGGTAGGTCTTTCTGTGCGAGGCGTGTTGTACGGTCAAGGCGGCTCGGGGTCGGACCGAGAGGCTGCGTTTGGTCGTTTCGATTTCGAGTGCCAGCGCCTGGCGGCTGCGAGGATCCTGCCTCGGGTCGGCGTCGAAGTCGCCGACGAACCGCTCGCTGATGGCTTTCTCCAGAGACGCGTTCCAGTCGATGCCACCCAGTTTCAGGTCACCGCTGCTGGCCACCACGCAGACTTCGTCCTTGTGGTACTTGACCAGCGAGAGGTCGAAGGTGCCGCCGCCGAGGTCGTAGACCAGGATCCGTTGCTCGTCGGCCAGTTCGGTGAACCAGAGTCCCTCGGTGCCCAGCACGTAGCACAGTGCCGCGGCGACCGGTTCGTTGATGATGTCGACCTGTTTGAGTCCCGCTCGGTGGCCGGCCTCGATCGTGGCCCTCCGCTGCAGCTCACTGAACTGAGCCGGCACGGTGACCACGGCCCGCTCGACGGCTCCGATCTGTTCGTGAGCCGCGGCGAGCAGTTTTCTGAGGACGTAGCTGGCGATGTCGACGGGCGTGTAGGACTGGTCGTCGACCTTCCAGTGGTGGGCGGGGTCGCCGATGTGGCGTTTCGAGTTCTGCACGACGCGGTCCGGTCGGACGATCGCGTTGCGCAAGGCCTCGGTGCCGACAACCACCTGGTGGTCTTCGTCGAAGAAGACGACCGAGGGAGTGGCGAGCTCACCTTCCTGGTTGGCCAGCGTGACCGGTTCGCCGTGCTCGTTGAGGTAGGCCAGGCAGGAGTAGGTGGTGCCCAGGTCGATCCCGACCGCGTGGGCTCTTTGCGTATTCACTTTGAGAGTGTCCGCCTCTGTCGGCCCGAACTCCGAGATGACCGCGCCACGACATCGGCAAGGGGCATGGCACGCGGACGTGTCTCGATGTCTCGTTGAAACCATGTTACCATCACCGCGCCGGGGCCTCCAGAGAATCGCAGCGGGAGCAGGTCAGCGTGAGACGACTCGTGGCTGCGATGATCGTCCTGGTGATGGCGGGGGTACTGGGAGTGCCGGGGTCGGCTGCCGAGCCGAGCGAGTCAGCGGCGTCGTTGGCCAAGAGGCCTCTGCTGTTTGGACCCCGCTTCCGCCGGGCACTCGCACAACGCGTCTCGGTCTCGTGGGTCAATTCCTCCAGCGACCGGATTCGCCAGCACACCATCCGCCACATCACCCGACGTTCTCAGGCACTCTGGCGGGTCGCCATCGTGCTCGATCGACGCATCGATCCGTCGTCGGAGCTGGAGGTCGAGGCGAGCAACCAGCCGGTTCGCGAGGTGCTGGACAAGTTGGCACAGCCGCTGGGTGCTGGGACCAGCGTCGTGGGCAACACGGTCTACATCGGCCCGGCCTCAGACGCTCACGTGCTGCGGACGCTGGTCCAGCTCAGGAATGCCGAGCTCGACCAGGAACTCAAGGGCTCCGGGACCGCGGTGCGGATCGCCCGGCTGCGACGGGCTTCGACGATCCGGTTCGAAGACCTCACCTCCCCCGGCGAGGTCCTCGAGCAGATCGCTCGTCACTGGAAACTCGACATCCAGTCCGCTGACGTGATCCCGCACGACCTGTGGGCCGGGGCCGAGTTGACTCGGGTGACGGCCACCGAAGCACTCTCGCTGGTGCTGATCCAGTACGGAATGACGTTCCGGTGGACGCGCGACGCAGCGGGGATTCGAATCGTTGCGCCGCGCCGACCGGTCAGCCTGGTCGGCCGGTACCGTGCTCGGGCAGGCAAGGTGTCGGCTGCCACCCTGCTGGTTCGCAAGGAACTGCCCGGTGTCAGGATCGAGCGGGCCGGGACGGGTGAAGTCGGGGTCCGGGGGACGTACGAGGAGTTGCAGGTGGCTCGGTCGTTGATCGAACGAGGTCGTCGGCCGACAGGTTCGGTGTCGCGTCCCCGCTATTCTCCGCTGCGGCGTCGCCGCTTCACGCTGAAGGTGCTCCGTGTACGTGCCGCGGACGTCATCAAGCAGCTCGAACAGACCGGGGTCGTCTTCGCATACGACGCCAAGGCTCTCAAGTCCGCCGGCATCCGGCTCGACCAGGCCGTCTCGCTCGACGTCCGCCAGGTCACCGCCGCGGTCTTCTTCGAGCGGCTCTTCGGGCCGCTGGGCCTGGCCGCCACGATCGACGGGTTGAAGGTGCGGCTGCGGGTCAAGCCGCGGGACTAGCCGCCCGCTCATGAGAAAGAACTCGGACCCTGGGGTCAGACGCCGCCCACAACGGGGTCTGCTCCACCTGTCGCGTTTCGCAGGCGGGGC
>CAUZEQ010000207.1:0-8753 GCA_963578885.1 Planctomycetota bacterium | reverse complement strand
CAACGTGAACCGCCCCCCACACGCCGCCGCGGCACTGCCGGATCCGACGATCCAGATGAGCGAAGGCTGGCACTGCCTGCACCTGTACTACCAGGTCGACGCCGCCGCTCTGGCCCAACTCGACCAGGACACCCGAAGTCGGGGTCGAGACGAACTGATCTCGGCACTGGACCCCCAGGCCGACGGTGCCCCGAAACGACTCCAGGTCTCGGTCATCTCCGGACACCGAGCCGACCTGGGCCTGATGATCCTCGACCCCGATCCGCTGGTCATCGACCAGGTCAAGCAGGCAGTCCGATCCACCAGCCTCGGCACGGTGCTGCAACCCACCTGGTCATTCGTCTCGATCACCGAGGTGTCGGAGTACGTGCCCACGGCCGAACAGTACGCCCAGAGACTCAAGGGCGAAGGACTCGCCGAAGACGACCCGACGTTTGAAGCCAAGCTGAATGCCTACAGTGGACGGCTGCCGGCGATGAACCAGCAACGGCTCTACCCCGACTTCCCCGAACTGCCGATCCAGTGCTTCTACCCGATGAACAAGATCCGCCACCCGGCTGCCAACTGGTTCACCGAACCGTTCGAGAACCGGTCGAAGCTGATGGCCGAACACGCCACCAGCGGCATCCAGTTCGCCGGACGGGTCAGCCAGCTGATCACCGCCTCGACCGGCTTCGACGACTGGGAATGGGGAGTGACACTCTGGGGACGGGCTCCCGAGTACATCAAGGAGATCGTCTACACGATGCGGTTCGATGAAGCTTCGGCCCGTTTTGCCGAATTCGGCCCCTTCTACATCGGCTACATCAAGACAGCCGTTGAGGCGCTTGAGCACCTCAGGCTGTAGGTCAGAGGCCGCCCGCAAGCTGGGGGTCAGACGCCGCCTCCCAACAGTCCTGCTCCACCCAACTCGGTCCAAAGGCGGGGCCTGAACCCTTCGGCCAGAAACCGCGGTTGGAACAAAAGGGTTCAGGCCCCCGCGTGCGGACCGTTGGCGGTGGAGCAAGAACCATTTGCGGCGGGCGTCTGACCCCGGCCCCTTCGCGGCCTAGAACCGGTAGGCCTTGTTCCCGCGATCAAAGTCCCCGCCGGCCACTTCGCTCTGGAACTTGATGTTGCGGTAGGTGTAGTACTCGATCAGCGTCGCCTCGTCACTCACCTCGCCGTCGAATCCCTCGGCCAGCCAACCGTAGTTGCGGACCACCACCGGCACGCCCAGCTCGCGGTCGATCAGTATCACCGACTTGCGGTACCGCTGTGATGAGGACCGGTCGGCGTACTCGACCACGAACGCGTAGCACGGCCGAGAATCGAATTCGTGGTTTTCGACCAGCTGGCAGGTTACGCCGGTCGTCTTGCTCATGTCGCCGCGACGGATCGCCAGCGATTCGCGAACCAGCTCCAGCAATCCCGCCTTGGTGATCGGGTACCGCGACTCCTTCATCGCCAGCTTGCCGTTGGGATCGAGCTTCAGAGCCGGCAACCGCCTCTTCCAGCCACCCAGCTTGACCAGCATCCGACCCTTGTTCTCGCCGGTGACATACAACAACTGACGCCCCTTGTGTCCGGTCGTCCACTTCATGTAGACCGAGAACGGCTCGTGGCGGATCTTGACCTGCATCACCTGCTCGTCGGTCAACTCCTCGTCCACGATCTCCTGCTTGCTGAACGTCGCCGTGTAGCCGGGCATCGACATCAGAACCGCTTCGGCCTTCTCGAGCATCAACACCTGCATCAGCAACGCCATCCGCGACGAGGTGCCTCCAGCCGAGCCGCTGCCCGACGAATCACTCGAGTCTCCTTCGCCCAACTCCGATTCGTCACCCCGTTGCACTCCGTCGCCGAGTTTGGCATCGAAATCCAGCGAGAGAATCGGCACCGACAAGTCGGAGTCAACCAAGTGGGCGTCGACAGAAGCCGGGCCGAAACTGGCCGAGATGAACGCGAAGGAGACCAGCGCGATCGAGGCGGCCAGGACGTTGGGAAACTGGGACACGGTGACCCGGTAAGCCAGCCGCACCGGACGGAATACCATCGCCAGTGCAAACGTCACCGGCCACAACAGAATGCGGGCCAGCCGTGAAACAAGTCGGGTCGAGACCACGACGGACGTAGTGATCAGCTGAAAGAGCTTGGACATGGAAGCACCTGTGATGTGGATCTTCGGGAGTTGCACTCCTGAAGGTCGACACCTCGCGTCGGTCGCTCCCAGTCCATGGACCACCGCACGAACAACCGCGCTAGGGCAATCAATGCGAGCGGCCCGACTGAACCGCGATCCTCGGAAGGACAACCTGACCACGCGAACCGGTCAAGCCACCGCTGATTGCCCAGCTTCACAACGCACCGGGCAGCCTAGCGAGGCAAACTGCGGGGGCGAGGGGGCGGAGGCGGAGAGGTCTTCCCAACCGGTTCACTCTTCGGGATCAGCTCGATCAACACCTCCGTGTCGACCGGAGGGATCCGCTCGATGAACGCCTCGTACAACAGGCTCGAACCCTTGTCGCTGCTGGCCTCTGCAATGTCGAGTGTCGCTGAGGGGAAATTGGCCACGCAGACCAGGTTCCCGTTCTCGGCCAGGTAGATCTTCTTCCCGGTCTTCATGTCGGCAACAAAGCCGCTGCCGGCAAATACCCAGTATGCCTTCATCTGAGTCGGTTGACTCTCGGCAAACAACCGCCTCACCGCCGCCACAAACACCTTGTCACCGCTGAGTTTCAGGAACCCGTCGCGCTGAGCGGGCTTCATCGGTCCGAACCAGACCAGTTCCCGGTTCTTCTCGTCGAAGACCAGCTTGGGCCTCTTCTCGGACAACACCACGCCCTCGGGCAGCTTGGCCAGCGGGGCACTGAAGTACCTCTGAGTGGCCCGGCGGATCCATCGCTGGGCACGGACCCGTCGAGGCTTGCCCGCCTTGTCCTTCCACTGCAGGAAGATCTCGATCCGCTGTCCGGTCGGAGGCTTGAAGTCGGGCACCACCTTGCCCGGTGCCACCTCCTTGTAATGACGCACCGGAGTTCCCTGCCTTGCTCCCAGAGCCAGCAGACCGGCATGGACCACCGCCGCACTGGCGTCGAGCGTCAGAATCGACTCGTGTTCCTTGGTCCGCTTCAGGCAGCACAACATTTCCAGCACCCGGTCCCGGGCACAGACACGTGCCTTGAGCAACAGCCGCTTGCCGCCCCGGTCGAGTAAGACCGTGCCCTTGGGATTCAGCGCGATCGGTTTGACCACCGGCTTCGTAAAGGGCTTCTGCTTCCCGGTCGCAGCACGATCCGGTTCGATCGCAGCAACCGGTTGCAACACGAGCACCAGGCTCAAGCCTGCCAGCCAACGACTCATCGCTCGACCTCCTCGCTCGCTTCGCACACGCCCGGTCTCACACCAGTCTAGCACCACCCAGGCTACACTCGCCAGACCCAGCGTGGCGCCCGCCTGGCGGCGGGCTGACACTGGGCTATGGGCTGAATACCCCGTTGGGGTTTGGTGGTTGAGAATGGCTGGGGTCTGATCCGCCTACGGCGGATCAGACCCCAATCCAGCGGTCATCTGATCAAGCCACCCCAGCAGATCCGCGACGAAATCGTCCCGCGCCGACTCGAACTCCAGCGTATGAGCCGCTGAGCTGTACTCGTGCATCTGCTTCCTCTTCGAAGCAAACCTCGAAAACAACTCTCGCACCGCTGCGTTGTCGATGATCCGGTCGCCTCCGGCAAGCATCACCAGGACCGGACAAGCGATCCCGGCCACCGCGGCGTCGACCTGCCGATCGAGGTCCTGGTTGGCCAGCAGGAAGCCGACGGTCACGTCGCGCAGGGTCAGAGGGTCGTTGCGAATGAACCGCTGCCAGTCCTGGTCCAGGGTGAACAGCGAGGGATCCTGCAGCGGAATCTCAACCAGCTTGTCGCGGATCTCCAGCCGCCGCGCCAAACCCAGGCGAAATCGAGCCCACCAGCCGGGGCGGACCCGTGCCTTGAGTCCCGGATACAGCAACGCCAGGGCGTCGATCAAGTCCGGCCTCCGTGACGCGACCACCGTCGCTAGCTTTCCCCCCCAGCTGACCCCCTGCAGCACCACAGGGCTCCCCGGGTGCTCCCGGTCGCGGCGATGCCCCAGCTCGACCAGGAACTGGGTCACGTCGTGCACCAGCCGGTCGCAATGCACCGCGTCGCCCCGCGACTGCGAGTTGCGACCCGAACCGCGACGGTCCAGAAAGCAGACCTCGAATCCCGCCTCCGCCAACCGACGACTCGAATACTCGTACCAGCCGGCGTGACTCTGGATCCCGTGCAACGCCACCACGTACCCGCGGTGCACACCGTCGGCCGACGGCCATCGCTGCCAGGCCAGGCGGCGCGAGTCCGAGGCAACAAACTCGTGGTGTTCCGGCTCGATCATCGTCACTCAGCCAACCATCTCTTCCAGGACTCGAGAGTAGGCCCCGAAATCGCCCGCGCTGAAGAGTACGAACCGCACCAGCGACGGGCGTCTGTGAGTCTCCAAGAATCGCCGCACCTCGTCCAACGACGCCTCGGCCGCCAGGTCGATCGGGTAACGGTACACGCCGGTGCTGATCGACGGAAACGCCACACTCTGCAGATCCCGCTCGACACTCAACTCCAGACAACTGCGGTAACACCCCCGCAACAACTCCTCCTCACCGGCAGCCCCTCCCCGCCAGATCGGACCCACCGCGTGGAAGACATACTGAGCCGGAAGCGCTCCGGCCGACGTCGCAACCGCCGACCCCGTCGCACACCCATCGGGAAACTCCCGAGATGTCTCCTCGATCACCGTCGGACCCGCCGCCGCGTGAATCGCACCGTCCACACCACCACCACCCGCCAATTGATCGTTCGCACCGTTCGCGATCGCATCGACTTGCTGCAACGTGATGTCGCCCTGCACCAACTGCAACGAACAGCCTTCCACCGTGATCAGCATCGCAGACGTATGTACTCCCGGTGGCACCTGAAGCGGCCTCAGGTCGAGGCTCCCTCGATGCCGCTCCTTCAGTATACTCCCCGCCACACCCCAGGACCCTCAAGCCCCCGAACCGGCCCCGAACCGGCCTCGACCCCACCCCTGCCCCAAGCGTGACCGACCACACACCCATCACCGTCTCGCTGCTGATCCCGACACTCGACCGCTCGGGTGCCGAGAAGCAGCTCGTACAACTCGCCTGCGGGTTGCCGCGAGAGGAGTTTCGGGTGGAGGTGATTGCGCTGACTCGAGGCGGGCCACTCGAACAGGAACTCGCCGATCACGGGATCCCTCTGACACTGATCGGCAAGAAGCATCGGTTCGATCCCGCCGCGCTGCGACGACTCCGACGCCACCTCGCCCACACCCGCCCCGACCTGCTGCACACCTGGCTGTTCGCCGCCAACTCCTACGGCCGTCTCGCCCGAAGGGCCAGCCCCGCGACCCGCGTCATCGTCTCGGAACGCTGCGTCGACAGCTGGAAGAGTCGCTGGCAATTGTGGCTCGACCGACGACTGATCCCCCGCACCGACTGGTTCCTGGCCAACTCGCACAGCGTCGCGGGGTTCTACCGATCGGTGGGAGTGCCGGGTCAGCGGATCGAGGTGATTGCCAACGGGATCGATGCACGGGGTCTTCCACCGGCCGGAGCCCACCCCGAGAACAGCGATCGGCGACGCCGGATCCGCGACGAGTTCGACCTGCCGCCGGAGACCGTACTGGTGACCTGCGTCGGCCGGCTCGCGGCTCAGAAACGTATCGAAGACCTGGTCTGGGCCATCGAACTGCTCGGACATCAAGCCCCCACGGCTCACCTGCTGATCGTCGGCGACGGACCCGGGCGGGAGGACCTGCAGCGGTTCGCCCAACAGGTCGGCTGCCCCCAGCGGGTCCACTTCGCCGGTCACCGCGACGACGTACCCGAGATCTGGGCCGGCAGCGACGTGGGCTGGCTGGCCAGCGATTTCGAAGGGCAATCCAACAGCCTGATGGAAGCCATGGCCGCCGGGCTGCCGGTGGTCGCCAGCAATATCCCCGCCAACGCCGAACTGGTCATCGATGGGCAGACCGGTCACCTGGTCGAGGTTGGTGATGCCGCCGAGTTCGCCAAGCGGACCGCCCGACTGATCGAGAACCCTCAGCAGGCCCAGGCATCAGGCCACGCCGCACGGCAGAGAATACTGGAGCACTTCAGCGTCGAAGCGAACATCGACGCCCACACCCGGCTCTACCATCGACTCGCCAACTCCGTCGAAGGAGTCGCCTGAGACCATGTGTGGATTTGCCGGAGCCAGCTGGAATGACCCGCAGCACGCGATCGACGCCACGACGCTCGAGGCCATGACCCGGGTGCTGACTCACAGAGGTCCCGACCAGTCGGGGTCGTGGTTCGATCCACGCGTCGCCCTGGGACACCGACGGCTCTCGATCATCGACCTCGACTCGGGCCGACAGCCGCTGGGAAACGAGGACGGCAGCGTGCAAGTCGTCTTCAACGGAGAAATCTACAACTACCGCGAGTTGCGCAACGAACTGCAGGGCCGTGGGCATGTGTTCGCAACCCAGAGCGACACCGAGGTGATCGTGCACCTGTACGAGGAGCACGGGGACGAGTGCCTGGATCAGCTGCGGGGCATGTTCGCCCTGGCCATCTGGGATACGAAACGGCAACGGCTGCTGCTGGCCCGCGACCGTTTGGGACAGAAGCCGCTGATCTATCGCGAAGAGCCCGGCAGGCTGCTGTTCGCCAGCGAACTGAAAGCGCTGCTGCAGGTCCCCGGTGCGCCCCGGGAACTCGACCCCGTCTCGCTCGACGGATTCCTCACCTACCAGTACGTCCCGCACCCCCGCACCATGCTGGCCGGGTACCGCAAGCTGCCTCCAGCCCACAAGGCCGTCTACCACGAGGGAAAACTGAGCGTCACCCGCTACTGGCGACCGGGGTACGAGCAACCGATCGAGAACCGTAGTCAAGCCGAGTGGCAGGAGTCGTTGCGTGAGACGTTGACCGAGGCGGTCCGTCTGCGGCTCCGCAGCGACGTGCCCCTCGGTGCGTTCCTCTCCGGTGGAGTCGACTCGACGATCATCGCCGGGCTGATGCAGGAACAGAGCAGCACCCCGGTCCACACCTTCTCGATCGGGTTCCCGGTCGAGCAGTTCGATGAACGCCAGTACGCCCGGCTGGCTGCCGAACACCTCGGCACGATCCACCACGAATCGGTGGTCGAGCCCAAGGCGCTGGAGATCCTGCCGCGGCTGGCGTGGCACTACGACGAGCCGTTCGGCGACCCCTCGGCCATCCCCACCATGTATCTCTCGGAAATGACCCGCCGCGAGGTCACCGTGGCCCTCTCGGGCGACGGTGGCGACGAGTTATTTGCCGGGTACGACCGCTACCGCGCCGTGAAACTCGCAGCCCGCATCGATCGCATGCCCAGCCCCCTGCGATCCATCGCCAGCTCCTCGGCCTGGAGACTGTTGCCCGCCTCGACCCGGCAGAAGTCGCTGGTGAGACGCGGCAAACGGTTTGCCGAGGCACTGGGCAATTCGCCCGAGCTGAGATACCTGCAGTGGGTCGGCATTTTCGATGCCAAACGCCGCAGCGATCTCTGGACCGATAGCTTCCGCGAGAGACTCGGGTCCGCTGACGCCTCGGAGTTCCTGATGGACGCCTACGCCGAGTGCCCCCAGCGGGGATTCGTCACCCGCACCACCTGTGCCGACGTCCTGACCTACCTCCCCTGCGATATCCTCAACAAGGTCGACATCGCCAGCATGGCCTACAGCCTCGAATGCCGTAGCCCGTTGCTGGATCACCACGTGGTCGAGCTGGCCGCGAGGATGCCGATGTCGCTCAAGCGGCGGGGACGACGCGGGAAGACGATCCTGGTCGAGACCTTTGCCGACCTGCTGCCCGAGTCGATCCAGTCGCGACCGAAAATGGGGTTCGGCGTGCCGCTGGATCACTGGTTCCGCAACGAGTTGAGGCCGTTGCTGGAGGAGGTGCTGATGGATCCGGTGGCGGTTTCGAGAGGATACTTCCGACCCGAGGCGGTGCGTCAGCTCATCGATGAGCACGTCAGCAACCGCTGGGACCACAGCTACCGGCTGTGGTGCCTGCTCTGCCTGGAAGTCTGGCACCGGATGTACCTCGACTCCAACGCACCACCCGACTCTCCTCCCGCGTCGCTCTAAAACGTCGGGGTCTGACGCTGGCGGTGGGGTCTGACGCTGGCGGTGGGGTCTGACGCTGGCGGTGGGGTCTGACGCTGCTGTCGGCGGGCGACAGTCCGCCAGCAGCGGGGCCTGACCCCTTTTGGAGATACCGCAGCCACTTGCCAGAAAGGGGTCAGGCCCCCGCCTGCGGACCGTTTGCATTGGAGCGAACACCAACCGGGGCGGGCGTCAGACCCCAGCCCGTTCTACAACGCTTCCAGCTGATCCAGCAGCGACTCAAACGCCGCCTCGGTAAAGGCCTCGTTGATCACATCGTCATCGCTGCCATCGCCGATGTTGTCGTTCCCCTGTCCTGTGGCCAGCGTATCGATGCCGCCCTGGCCGTTGAGGAAGTCGTCGTTGTCGCCACCCAGCAGCAGGTCGCGGCCGTTGCCGCCCAGCAGCGTGTCCTCGCCGTCACCACCCAGCAGCGTGTCATCACCGGTACGGGAATTGAGCCGGTCGCTGCCGTCGCCTCCGGCGAGGAGGTCGTTTCCGCTGCCGCCATCGAGAGTGTCATGGCCGTCGTTGCCGAGAATCGAATCGGCGCCGCT
>CAUZEQ010000206.1:0-8783 GCA_963578885.1 Planctomycetota bacterium | reverse complement strand
CCTGGCGTTCGCCTTGGAACTCGAAGCCGACCGCATGATGAACAGCCTGATCAAGGCCGAGGACCTGGCGTCGGAGATGTCGGTGGTCCGCAACGAGTTCGAGCGGGGGGAAAACAGCCCCAAACTGGTGCTCTCGCAACGCATGATGGCCGTCGCCTTCGAATGGCACAACTACGGCCGCTCGACCATCGGCAACCGAGCCGACATCGAACGCGTGCCCGTCTCGAGCCTCAGAAACTTCTACCGCAAGTACTACCAGCCGGACAACGCGATGGTGATCGTCGCCGGCCAGTTCGATCCCCGTGAGGCTCTGGGTGTGATCGAGAAGACGTTCGGCAAGATCCCCCGGCCCAAGCGGAAACTGGCCAATACCTACACCGAGGAACCTGCCCAGGACGGCGAGCGGATTGTCATGCTCAGGCGGGTCGGCAAGGTGGCCGTCGTCGGGGCCCTGTATCACATCCCCGCCGGTCCGCACCCCGACTTCGTCCCGCTCAACGTGCTGGCCGACATCCTCACAAGCTCACCCACCGGCAGACTGTACAAGTCGCTGGTCCAGACCAAGCGGGCCGCCAGCATCCAGGGCGACGCCTACGCCTTCCACGATCCCGGCGTGATCGAGTTGATGGCCGAGGTGACTCCCGGCAACGACGCCCGCGATGTGCTCACTCGAATGACCGACACGATCGACGAAGTGATCGCCCGGGGAGTGACCGACGAAGAGGTCAAGCGGAGCCAGGCGAGGTTCCTGCGTCAACGCGAACAGGCTGCAAACAACACCAGCCAACTCGCCGTGCAACTCTCGGAATGGGCCGCCCAGGGCGACTGGCGGATGTACTTCATCAACCGCGACCGGCTCGAAAAGGTGACCGCCGCAGACGTCGGGCGAGTCGCCAGGAAGTACCTCGTCGAAACCAACCGCACCGTCGGACTGTTCCTGCCCACCCAGGTCGCCACGCGGACCGCGATCCCCAGTACCCCGAACCTCGCCAAGATGATCGGTGACTACAAGGGCCGCAAGAGCGTCGCTGCGGGAGAAGCCTTCGACGTGTCGCCGCAGAACATCGAAAAGCACACCATCCGTACCAGGCTCCGAAGCGGGATCCAGGTCGCGATGCTCCCCAAGAAAACGCGCGGAGAATCCGTCAGCCTCTCGTTGACACTCCGCTATGGCACCGACAAGACGCTCGGTGACAAGACCGTCATCGGAGAATTCCTGCCGACGATGATGACCCGCGGCACCAGGAAGTACACTCGGACGCAACTCAACGACAAGCTGGCCCAACTCCGCGCAACGCTCTCGGGAAGCGGTAACAGCTCAAGCGCCGGCGTCGCCAACTTCTCCGTCCGCGCCACCAGGGAGACTCTGCCCGAAGTCCTCGAGTTGCTCAGGCAGGTGCTCCGCCATCCCACCCTGCCCGAACAAGAACTCGCGCTGATGAAACAACGCGCACTCTCGGGACTCGAACAGCAGAAGGCCGAGCCCCAGGCTCTGGCGATGAATCTGCTCAGACGAGCCTTCCGGCCGTTCCCGGAAACCGACCCCAGGTACCAGCCGACGATCGACGAGGAGATGGCACGGGTCAAGGCCCTCGACCGGGCCGGGCTGGCGTCGCTGTACGAGAACTTCCTGAGTAGCGAGCACGGGGAACTGGCGATCGTGGGAGATTTTGACGTCAAGACCACCCTGCCGCTGCTCGAATCGCTGCTGGGGGACTGGAAATCCAGCCAGCCGTACCGGCACATCCTGCGAGACGGCAGCCAGGCCTACAAACCCGGCGCCCACAAGATCCTGACTCCCGACAAGGCCAACGCCTTCTACGGTGCCGGACTCGTGTTCTCGATGAAAGACTCGCACCCCGACTACCCCTCGCTCGTCATCTCCAACTACATCCTCGGCGGCGGATCGCTCGCCTCACGACTGGGCACCCGCGTCCGCCAGAAGGAAGGTCTCTCCTACGGAATCTTCTCGATGTTCCGCGCCGGTAGCGTCAATCAGCGAGGCAGCCTCACCATCGTTGCCATCTCCAACCCGCAGAACTCGCCCAAGGTCGTCACGTCGATCCGTGACGAGATCGACAAGTTCCTCAAGTCCGGAGTCACACCCAAGGAACTGGCCGCCGCGCAGAAGGGGTACCTGCAGAGACTGAAGGTCGGGCGGACCGATGACGCCCGCCTCGCCGGCCTGCTCGCCAGCTCACTCTTCGCCAAACGAACACTCAAGTTCCACGCCGAATTCGAGCAGCGGCTCGCCGAGACCACTCCCGAAAGCATTCTCGGGGCGACACGCAAATACTTCGATCCCAGGAAACTGGTCGTCGTTACCGCCGGGGACTTCAACAAGAAGCCGGCCAAGACGCCGGCCGGTAAGAAGAAGGCCGGCAAAAAGAAGGCTTCCACAAGATAGGCACCCGGGAATTCGACCCCCTCGACCGAGCATCCCCACGGCGGAACCGCTCGGCGGGCGGGCAACATGGGAGAATCGACCGATGCTGACGCGTTGTTGCCTGGCTGTACTGCTGCTGGTCGCCTCGGCGTCCGCCGACGGCTTCTCCTACCCACTCTTCGACGGCAAGACTCTCGATGGCTGGACCGCCGAGAACGGTTGCAAGGCCGACGTAAAGGGAGGCACGATCCGATTGCTCGAGGGCAACGGGTGGCTCCGCAGCGATCACGCCTACGGGGACTTCCTGCTGCACGTTGAGTGGAAGGCCGAGAAGGACTCGAAGTACGACGCCGGGATCTACATCCGCACTCAACCCGGCGGAGCCCCGTTTCCGTCCAGGGGCTACCAGCTGAACCTCCTGGAAGGCAAGGAAGGCGCCTGCGGATCTCTCAAGGGAGCCACACCGCCTCCGGGTCTGATCCGCAAGGGACGCTGGAACAGCTTCGACATCATCGTCGTCGAGGACTCGGTGTCGCTGGCGATCAACGGCAAACCCGCATACCGCGCGGGCGGGATCACGATCGACCGCGGACACATCGGGCTGCAGGTCGAGGTCCCCGGAGGGGGACGCTTTGCGATCCGCAACGTCCAGATCACCGAGTTGGGCTACCGCAGCCTCTTCAACGGCCGCGACCTCAAGGGCTGGGAAGGCGCCGGATCGCCCGCGGCAACCTGCTGGCGAGTCCGCCAGAAGAAACCGGCCGCCAACTATTCGAAACTCTGGGCCCAAGCTGTCGCACGGTACCGGGAACTGGGTGGCAATCCGGCCGGGTTGAGCGGAGTGGCCCGGAAGGCACTCGGCGACGGGATCATCGAATGCACCGGCAAGAAGGGACCGTGGTTGAGAACCGCCGCTCAGTTCGGCGACTTCAACTTCCGGTTCCAGTACCAGGTCTCACCCGGAGGCAACAGCGGCATCTACGTCCGTGTGCCCGCCGACGGAAAACACCACCGCGACAACGATTCGCAACCGCCGGCCGGGTTCGAAGTCCAGGTGCTCGACGACAACGCCAGGAAATACGCCAAGCTCAAGGACTACCAGTACTGCGGATCGGTCTACGCGATTTCCGGCGCCACGGCGCATGTCTGCAAGCCGGCCGGGAGATGGAACACGATGGAAATCAACTGCAGCGGACAGCACGTCACCACGATCCACAACGGGGTGACCATCGTCGACATCTCGCCCACGAGCCACCCGCAGCTTCGCCTCAGGAAACTCGAGGGCTTCCTGGGGCTGCAGAACCACAGCACCGTGGTCAAGTTCCGTCGGCTGCGGGTTGGACCGGCGGTGACTTCTCGCTGAGTCCGGCCAACAACGCCACGATCTCCTCGGGGGTCGGCGTGTGGCCCATCCCCAGTCGACCCAGGATCCCGCGAGTCCTCCAGCGGTTGTACACCTCGCGCCCTGAGAACTCGATCCGAAACGAGCCCCAGAACGCCGGACACAGCACGGTGGAGAGCCCGAGATCGGCACCCAGCGCCCGCGCAATCGCCTCGGCCGGCTCGGAAAAACCGCACAGCCGGCAATAGTGGATCCTCACTGTCATCGTCGCATCCGCGGCCCGCGGCCCGCTCCTCGCTGTGTGTCCTCACCCTATTCTGAACGCATCGACCCCGAGCGTTCAATCCAAACGCCGGTTGTCGATCTCGGCACGCCGGTACGTTCTGCCGGGCCGGGCCGATTTCACATCGTCTTGCCCACCGCTATACTCGGCCCGAATCCGGCAAACGCAGCAGCGACGGTACGACGATGCACTCGGCGATCGAGACGTACGAACAGGCGATCGAGTTCCTGTACGGACGGATCAACTACGAACGACTCAACAGCGATCTCTACTCCGCCGACGACTTCAAGCTCGACCGCATGGCACACCTCCTCGAGCGGATCGGGAATCCGCACGAACAGCTGCCCGTGGTCCACGTCGCCGGCAGCAAGGGCAAGGGATCCACCGCGGCGATGATCGCCGCGGGACTGACTGCCAGGGGACTGTGCACCGGTCTGTTCACTTCGCCCCACGTCGAAGCCTTCGAAGAGCGGATGGTTGTCGATGGGGTGCGACCGACGCGTGAGGAACTGACTTCACTGGTGAATGAGATTTCCTCGGTGGTGAGACGGATCGAATCCGAACCCGGCCGGGTCTCGCCCACCTACTTCGAATTGGCCACCGCGCTGGCCTGGCAGCACTTCCGGTCCAATCGCGCACAGTGGGCCGTGCTCGAAGTCGGCCTCGGCGGACGACTCGATGCCACCAACCTCTGCCATCCTCGCGTCTCGGTCATCACCAGCATCAGCCGCGACCACACCCGGCTGCTCGGCAGCGATCTGGCCGACATCGCCCGTGAGAAGGCCGGGATCATCAAGCCGGGTGTGCCGCTGGTCTGCGGAGTCGAACAGGCCGAGGCGGTCGAGGCGATCGAAGCCGTCGCGGCCGAGTCCGCTGCCGCAATCTGGCAGCTCGGCCGCGAGATCCAACTCGAATACGACGCCTCGAAACACGTCGCTCGTGTCTGCACCCCCAGCCGGAATTGGCCCGAGATCCGCGTGCCGATGCCCGGACGACACCAGGCCAACAACACCGCGCTCGCAGCAGCCGCGATCGACCTGGCCGACTTCGACCAGCAGGCCATCGAGACCGTCGAGGTCGACGCGGTGTGTGAGGCGATCGGCGCACTCGAGTGGCCGGTCCGGATCGAGACGATCGGGCACAATCCCACCGTCATCGTCGATGCGGCTCACAACTGGGCCAGCCTCGGAGCCCTGATCAACACGCTCGAAACCGACCACGCCGCCGTGTCCGACTCGAGCCGCCGCGTGCTGATCTTCGCCACCTCCCGCGACAAGGACGTCGACGGATCACTCAGGCGACTGCTGCCCCACTTCGACACGGTGATCCTGACCCAGTTCCAGGACAATCCCCGCGCGGTGCCGGTGGCAACGCTGCATCGACGAGTCCGCGAACTGTTCGACGTTCCGGTCCATGCCACCAGCGACCCCGCCTCGGCCTGGCACCTCGCCCGCAGGCTGGCAGGCCCCGACGACCTGGTCTGCGTGACCGGGTCGTTCTTCATCGCCGCGGAAATCCGCGAGCTGGTCCTCGACCAACCCCAGGCCGAACCGGGGCTCCGACCCGCTGGCGATAGCCGAATCGCCTAGCGGTTCCCGCCCGGGAAGCCGCCGCCGCCGCCCATCGGGCCGCCGCCGCCGCCCATCGGGCCGCCGCCTCCGCCCATCGGGCCGCCGCCGCCACCGCCGCCCATGCCCGGTATCGCACCACCACCCATTCCGGGCATGCCGCCGCCCATGCCCGGCATGCCGCCGCCCATGCCCGGCATGCCGCCGCCCATGCCGCCACCCATGCCCGGCATGCCGCCGCCCATGCCGCCGCCCATGCCACCGGCGCCACCGCCGCCGAAGGCGTTGTCGCGACGGATCGGGTTCTTCTTGCGGCGTCCCTTGCCCTTCTTCTTGCCCTTTTCACCCTCGGCGTTGTTCGAGCTATCGTTGAGCTGGAAAGCGGAATTCGAATTGGAGGCGGGCTTCTTCTTGTCCAACAGGTCTTGCCAGAGCCGACGGTCGTAGGCCAACTGCTGCACCTCGCCCAACTCGCGATTGAGCTCCAGAGGGCTGCGGCCATGAGAGACCAGCTGCCCGTAACGATTGACGACCAGGGCTCCCGATGACGCCAGCTGCACCACGCGGCGTTTCTTGAGTTCTCCGATCGGCAGGTCCGGATGGTCCGACGCGTCGAGTGACGTGGGGACCTGGATGTCCAGCAGCACATCCCCGGTCTGCAAATTGACACTCTCCTCCTCGAACGTCTCGTCCGCAGGTCTCAACACCAGCGTGTCGAGTTCTGTGGAGATGAACTGGCCGAACTGGGCCTTGATCTTCCCGTTGACGTCTGTGCCGGCCGCGGGATACCACTGGTAGACATTGAAGTCGGCCATGCCGGGCGTGCTGCGGCGTTCGGGCCTCACGCTGGTCAGGAAGTAGCGAACCGACCGTCGGACCACGGCCGAGCCGGGTACCACCGCCTGGCGACGGACGTTCCAGACTCCGCTGGGGGCACTCCAGGGAGTTGTCAGAGCTTCCTGGTCGGCCAATGCCACGGCCGACTCGTGCAACATCGACGGCGGCTTCTCGTAATTCGGGTTCCTCAATACCAGCCGCACGCGGTAGCGATAGGCGTTGCCGGGGACCACGTCGAAGTCGAGATAGCGAAACAACAGGACCTGCCCCGTGAGACTGGCCTGGAACTGGTCGGCGCCCCGCTGGCTGCCTCCATTGATCCCGGAAAACTGGCCGGTGAATCCCTGGAACCCCTCCTGGCCCATCTTCTTCGTCGCATTTTCGCTGATCTTGTTGCCAGCCGATCCCCGCATCACCTTGCCGCGGATTCCTCGGATGTCGTGCTGGAAGGCCCCAAAGCCTCCCTTCTTGCGACGCTGCTTGGCCGAGGGCTCCAGCTTCTGTGATTCCTTCACCGCCTGCTCGTTCTCAAGCACCTGCCGCTCACGAGCCTCCCCGGACAGCAGTCTCAGGCGAGGATGAGTCCCAAACCAGTCCCACTCGCCCGCCTCACGCCTCGGCAACGGCATGCTGACCACCTGGTCGGTCAGGTCCGAAGAGACCACGTCGGCTTCCCATTCGACCGAGAGCACGATATCGCGAGCGGCCTGGAGGTTGATTTTCTGCCACGCTCCACTCCACGGGTTCGCGCCGGCCACGGCGGTCTGGCGTTCGAGTTCGAAGTCGATGATCTCGAGCCGTTCGAGCGCTTCGGAGAGCGTGTCGAGGTTCAGAGCCCGCTGGAACTGCTCGGCCTGGTTCTTGAGCATCACGAGGCCGCGGATCGAGACGAAGTTGTACCCCTGTGACGTTCCCACTCGCTGGTTGGCGTTGTAGACCGAACCCCCACCCCCCTGGCTTCCGCCGCTGTGATTCTCCATGAACATATTCAGCGCCTCCGCGACCGCCCCCTCCCCCCCGCCGGCCTGCCGCTTCTTGCGAGGCGCCACGGCACTCTTGGGACGTCCGACCTGCGGAGCACCCTGCTGGCCGACGATCCGACCGGCCACCTTCTCGTCACTCCCCGCCTCCGACTCCTCGTCTTCATCCTCGTCGGTCGGTGTCGGTCGCAAGATCACGTGGCTGGCATCGGCCAGCACGTCGATCACCGGCAGCAACAAGGGATTGCGGTCCCGATCCTTCTTCTCGTAAGGCGGAAAATGGAACGGAGTGAGGTACTCGAACCGAGCCACATCGATCTGGTTCTTCTGAGAACCCACCGAGGCACGCACGTCGGCCAGTCCCTCGAATGTCGCCTTCTCCTTCGCGTCGGTCCAACGGGCACTGGTATGAGCCAACCTGGCCGCGTCAACCTTACCCACGAAATCGCTCGGAAGAGTCCTGAAGACAGACCACTTGCCCGAATCGCCCATCAGCGGTTGGTAGATCAATACGTAGAGAACGAACAGGCCGACGCCGGCAAGGATCACCTTCTCGATGTGGGTCAGGCCCATCTGCACGAGCTGTTCAGGTTTGATTTTTCCAGCCATGTTCCTGTCTCTCTTTCCCTGGCCCCTCAGAATGACGACTGGTGATGCGATCGACCACCAGGACGCAAGGCCTCAATGTGTCTCTTTGTACTTGAAGACTCTCGATGCTCTGAATGGATTCCGGGTCAGGCCGCCAGAACCTGCCGGGTGTTCGTCGTTTGTCAGGTGATGGGTCAACTTGCCATCTTGAACTGTCTGTCGATCGATTCAACGACCGGGATTCGCGCCCGGCTGCGATCGAGGAGGTGTGTTGGCTGGTGGAGTGGCCGCGGGGGTCGTTCCGGGTGCGGCCGCCGGAGTTGTTCCAGGTGCAGCCGCGGGGGTCGTTCCAGGTGCGGCCGCCGGAGTTGTTCCAGGTGCGGCCGCGGGAGCCGTTCCAGGTGCGGCCGCGGGAGCCGTTCCGGGTGCGGCCGCGGGGGTCGTCCCGGGTGCGGCCGCAGGAGCCGCTCCGGGTGCGGCCGACGGAGTTGTTCCGGGTGCGGCCGCGGGGGTCGTCCCAGGTTTGACGGCGGGGGCCGCTCCGGGTGTGGCCACCGGGGTTGTGATCGGGTTGCCGTCGGCATCAAGGGGTGCGTTGGGATCGGCCGCAGGTTTCTTGTACAGAGTCATCAGGCCGACGATGACCACGGTCGCCAGGTGAGGATTCTCGGTCGGAGTCACGTTGACGTTGGCCAACCCACTGGTCGAGGGCATCCGGGATCCTGAGCCCTGGAAGCCGCCGAACCCGCCGCCACCCATCGGCCCACCCCCGCCTGCGCCTGCACCTCCTGGAGCCTGA
>CAUZEQ010000205.1:0-8783 GCA_963578885.1 Planctomycetota bacterium | reverse complement strand
ACGTCGCGGCACCGTATGCCGGCACCCGATTCACTGACCTCAACTAACACATCACCGGCGATCCCGCCAGCCAGCCTCGCGATCAGATCCCTTCGAGCGAAACGTCGAGGCTCGCGGCCAACTCGCTGATCTGCCGCCAGGTCTCCTCGGGCACATCGACGCCCTCGGCCATCCGCTGATCCCGACGACGCAATTCGATTTCCCCGGGCATCAGGATCTCGTCCACACCCGGCAGCTTGCGGGCGGCCTTGATGTGAGCGACATACTTGGTCACCAGGGCCTGGTAGTCATCGAGTTCGGTGAAGGTGGCGACATCGACCAGGTACATCCAGACCCCGTTGGTGCCCGGTGGCAAATCGGTGCGGCAGATGCCGAACCCCGAGAGCATGCCGCCGAAGACGTCGATCATCACGCTGAGACCGGAGCCCTTGAACCCGAGGTTCCCGCCCAGCGGCAGGATCGCTCCGCCGGGGTCGGCGTAATAGGTCGACGGGTCGGTGGTCGGCTGTCCCTCGGCATCGATCAACTGCCCCTCGGGCACCGGCACCCCCTTCTGATGAGCCACCCGCACCTTGCCCTCGGCGGTGGCACTCGAGGTCATATCGAGTACCAGAGCGTCGTCGCCCCAGGGTGCGGCGATCGTGATCGGGTTGGTTCCCATCCGACCCTCGATCGCCCCGTAGGGTGCCACGCCTCCGCTGGCCGGTCCGTTGACTACCATCATCGCCGCGAACTTCTGGTAGGCCGCGGCCTGGGTGTAAGAACCCAGCCGGCCCACGTGGCAGCAGTTCCTGATAAAGATCGTCGCCGTGCCCGACTCACGAGCCTTCTGCATGCCCAACTCCAGGGCCTGCGACGCGATGACCTGGCCGAAGTTGAAGTGACCGTCGATCAGCAGAAACGCCGGACCCTCCCTGAGTATTTCCATCGCGGCGCCGGGCCGGATGACTCCCTTCTGGATGTAATCCACGTACTGCATCAACCGCATCACGCCGTGGCTGTCGTGCCCGACCAGGTTGGCCCCCTGCAATTCCCTGGCCACGACCGCCGACTCCTCGGCACTCGTACCGGCCCCCTCGAGGATCCGCCTGGCCAGTTCGCCCAACTGCTCGGCACGCAAAGTCGGCATCGGCCCCTCACACTCGTCATGGGTCTGTGGCCGATCGCCTCGGATCTCGACCCGGCGGCGATCGATGAACGCGACAGGATAGCACCTGCGGCCGGGACCGTCGAATGACCGGTTGATCGAGGATGCGGCTGGGGGTACAGTCCCGCCACGATGTCAACCACCGACTACCGTGTCGAACTGGATCTCTACACCGGACCGCTCGACCTGTTGCTCTACCTCGTTCGCCGCAACGAACTCGACGTCGCCAACCTGCCGCTGGCACCGCTGGTCGCCCAGTTCCAAGACTACCTCGGACTGCTGGGCGCGATCGATCTCGAAAGCGTCGGCGACTTCATAGTGATGGCCAGTACGCTGACCGAGATCAAGAGCCGCCTGGTGCTGCCCTCTGAGACCAGCGACTCGGAACCGGATCTCGAAGAGGACCCTCGCAGCGACCTGATCCAGCAATTGCTCGAATACCGCAAGTTCAAGGACGCCGCCCAGAGACTCGAAGACCGGGCGGCCCAGTGGCAGGAACGCTACCCGCGACTGACCGACGATCGGCCACGTACCGGCCGCGACGCGTCGCGGGATCGTATCAAGGAAGTCGAACTCTGGGACCTGGTCAGTGCGCTGGGCCGAGTGCTCAAGCTACAGGAGGAAACCCAGCAGGCCAGCATTATCTACGATGACACACCGATCGCCGTCTACGTCGACCAGATCGGTTCGCGGGTTCGGGCCCAACACAGCGTCCTGTTTGCCTCACTGTTCGACAAGCTGACACTGCGGAGCAAGATCATCGGCATGTTCCTGGCCATCCTCGAACTGCTCCGGCACCACGGGTTCCGGGCACAACAGGAATCCGAGTACGGCGACATCTGCATCCTGCCGCCGCTGGAACCGGCCCCCGACCAGACACCCGAAACCGCACAGCAGGCGAGCGACACGGATCCGCACGACGGGCCCGATGCCGAGTCCGACGCCTGAGCCCCTCGCCGACCGCGCGAATCCGACTCATGCCCGACTTCCAACTCGTCAGCGACTTCGCCCCCGCCGGCGACCAGCCACAAGCCATCGACACGCTTGTGGACGCGCTGAACGACGGACGGCGTGAACAGGTGCTGATGGGAGTCACCGGGTCGGGCAAGACCTTCACGATGGCCAACGTCATCGCCCGACTCAATCGACCCGCTCTCGTGCTCTCACACAACAAGACCCTCGCCGCTCAACTCTACAGCGAGTTCCGCGAGTTCTTTCCGCACAACGCGGTCTCGTACTTCGTCAGCTACTACGACTACTACCAGCCCGAAGCCTACATCCCGCAGCGGGACATCTACATCGAGAAGGACGCGTCGATCAACGACGAGATCGACCGCCTGCGGCTCAAAGCCACCAGCGCACTGGTCAGCCGCCGCGACGTCGTGGTCGTCTCGAGCGTCAGCTGCATCTACGGCCTCGGCTCGCCCAAGGACTACCTCGAAATGATGGTCCGGCTCGCCGTGGGTGGCACGATCGACCGCGACCAGATGCTGCTCAAACTCGTCGACATCCAGTACGACCGCAACGATGTCGAACTCTCGCGTGGCAAGTTCCGAGTCCGGGGCGACGTGGTCGAGTGCTGGCCGGCCTACGAGGAATTCGCCTACCGCATCGAGCTCTGGGGCGACGAAATCGAAACGCTCGCGTGGATCGATCCGCTCACCGGAAAAGAACTGCGACGCGAAGAGGAAATGTACATCTACCCGGCCAAGCACTTCGTGCTGCCGCCGGAACGGATCGAGGCGGCCGTCGAGGAGATCCAGTCGGAACTCGAGAGCCGACTCGAAGAACTCAAGAGCCAGGGCAAGCTGCTCGAAGCCCAACGACTCTCGGCACGGGCTCGCTACGACATCGAGCTGATCACCGAAACCGGATTCTGCCCGGGTATCGAAAACTACAGCCGAGCCCTGGAAGGTCGGCCCCCTGGCCAGCCACCCCACACGCTGCTCGACTTCTTCCCCGACGACTTCCTGCTGTTTGTCGACGAATCGCACGTCACCATCCCGCAGGTGCGAGGGATGTTCGCGGGCGACTTCTCGCGGAAGACCACGCTGGTCGAACACGGGTTTCGGCTGCCCATGGCACTCGACAACCGGCCGCTGCGATTCGACGAGTTCGACCAGCGGCGGGGACAATCGGTGTTCGTCTCGGCCACGCCCGGCGACTGGGAACTCGAAGAGACCCAGGGCGAGGTCGTGCAGCAGTTGATCCGGCCCACCGGACTCGTCGACCCCACACTGCACGTGATCCCGGCTCGAGGCCAGGTCGATCACCTGGTCGGGGAGATCCGCAAACGAGCCGAACGCGACGAACGCGTGCTGGTGACCACGCTCACCAAGCGACTCGCAGAAGACCTCACCCGCTACCTCAAGGACGAGGGCATCCGCGCCGCATGGCTACACTCGGAACTCAACGCCATCGAACGGGTGACCGTGCTGCGAGCACTCCGCGAAAAGACCCACGACGTGGTCGTCGGAGTCAACCTGCTCAGGGAAGGACTCGATCTGCCCGAAGTCTCGCTCGTCGCCATCCTCGATGCCGACAAGGAAGGGTTCCTCCGCAGTGCCACCAGCCTGATCCAGACCATCGGACGCGCGGCACGACACGTCAACGCCGAAGTCATCCTCTACGCCGACTTCGTCACCAACAGCATGCAGAAGGCCATCGACGAGACCACCCGGCGACGGGACACGCAACTCGCCTACAACGCCGAACACGGCATCACGCCCGAGTCGATAAAGAAGGCGATCAGGCGGGGGATCGAGGAGGAGATCGAGGCCCGGCAACTGGTGCAGAAGACCTCCGGGACCGATTCCGAAGTCGCATTCGTCTCGCAGGAAATCCTCAAGGACCTCGAGGCCGAAATGCTCGCCGCGGCCGAGTCCCTGGAATTCGAACGGGCCGCTGAACTGCGAGACCGCATCCAGGCGATCCACGAGGGACACTCGGGATCGACACCTCGTGGCGATGACAATTCAGGAGGCCGGCGACGAGGCCGACACTCTCGAGGCGGCCGACGCGTGCCCAGGCCGAAAAAACCCTGACACCAGCTGTGGCACGCAGGCGGGCTAAAAGCCCATTGAAGAACTCGGACCCTGGGGTCTGACGCCGCCCACCAACAGTCTTGCTCCACCTGCCAAGTTCCGCAGGCGGGGCCTGACCCCTTCTTCGAGTTGCAACGAGTGCTGGTTGAAAAGGGGTCAGGCCCCGCCTGCGTGCCGTTCTGGGTGGAGCGGGAATTTCTGTGGGCGGCGTCAGACCCCAGGGTCCGAGTTCTTCAACCCGCCGCAGGCGGGCTAGCCGTCGGCCGACTCGATCAGGCCGTTCTCTCGATACCACTGCATCGTCAAAGCCATCCCGTCGCTGAAATCGACCTCCGGCTCGTAACCCAGCTCCCGCCGCGCTTTGCCGATATCGAAGTCAAGGTTCAGGCCCAGGAACTTGATGCGGGCCGCCGAGAGCAACGGAGCCTCCTGCTTGCCCAGCAACTTCCAGGTCGTCTCCATCACACGAGCCAACACCTTCGCCACACCCAGCGGTACCGACTTGGTCGGCTCGGGCAATCCCGCCCCCTTGGCAATCGCACTCATGAACTCCCGCCGCGACACCAGCCGCGCGTCGGTCAGGTTGAAGACCTCACCCAGCACGTCGTCTCGAGAAATCGCCAGGAAGACGGCGTCGACCAGGTTTGAGATGTAGACATTATTGAGCAGCTGCTCACCCGTCCCCAGGTACTTGAACTTCTCCGAACTCAGGCGCTCAATCAGCCGGGGCAACACGTTTCGGTCGCGGGTTCCGTAAACAAACCCCGGCCGCAACACGACCAGCGGAAACGTCTCGGGATCCGACCGCCCCACCGCCAGGTCCTCACTCTCGACCTTCGTCAGAGTGTACCCATCGATCCCGACCCGGCTGGGAGGCTCGGTCTCGTCGGTGCCGTGATGATCGCGCGCCTCGTAAACCCCCAGCGAACTCATGTGCACAAATCGCTTCAACAGTCCGGTGGCACAGGTCGCGTCGATCAGAGTCTCGAGCCCGCGTACATTGACGTCTCGATAGTCCTCGACCGGGCCCCAGTCGCCGACTTTCGCCGCGCAGTGAACGACCACCGTCACATCGGCAAGTGCCCGGGCCAGGGAATCGGCGTCTGTCAGGTCGCCTTGAACTACGTCGACTCCCAGATCGGCCAGCCAAGCCGCCGCTTCGGGGTTGCGGACGATCGCCCGCGTCTGGTGCCCCAATTCCCGGGCCCGCTCCGCCACATGGCTCCCCACCATGCCCGTGGCACCGGTCACCAGGATCCGATCGCCTGCACCCAACTCCATGTTCTCGACCTCGTCACACTTCGCCAAAGCCTCAGGCCGCCCGCACACTCAGTCGGTTCAGGCCACCTTCATTACTCAACATCTCGACCACTGCCTCGACAACCGCCGCTGCAGCATCAGGCCGACCCCATTTCAGCATCTCGCCAGCCAGCTCTTGCCGCCTCGTCCTCGAACCTAGCAGGACGCCCATCTCCTCGGCCAGTCCTCCGACCAACATCTCCATGCCACCGGTCTCCTCGACCATTCGAGCCGCGCCGCGGTCCACAAACCAGGCCGCATTGGCTCGCTGGTGGTCGTCGCTGGCATGAGGATAGGGCACCAGCACCGTCGCCACCCCCGCACAGGCAATCTCGGCCAGCGTCGTCGCTCCGGCACGAGCCACAATTAACTCGCTGCAACCCAGCCATCGCCCGGGAAGATCCAGAAACCGCTCGACACGAGCCTCCACCCCCGACGACCGATACGCCGCCTGCACCACGACAGGATCATGATCACCACACTGGTGCAGCACTCGCCAACCCGGTCCCAGGCTCCCGATCCGACCCAGTGCCTCGGGCACCGCCCGGTTCAGGGACCCTGAACCCTGGCTTCCACCGAGCACCAGCAGCAACCGTTCACCCCGTTGTGTCTCGGGGTCCTCAGCGGCAATCTGACGAACCGGGTTGCCGGTCCAGCGACACGCCCCTGCCAGAGGCAAACTCGACCGCGTCTCGTCAAAGGAAACGCACACCCGCTGTGCACCACGGCTCAGCCATCGAGTCGCCCGGCCGGGGATCACGTTCTGCTCCAGCAACGCCACCGGAACCCGCAGGCGTCTCGCGGCCAACACCGCCGGCACACTGGCGAATCCCCCCAGGCCGATCACCACCGAGGGATCAAACCGCTGCACGATCCGACGTGCCATCCGATACGCACGCCAGGCCCCACCCAGCGACCGGAGCGGTCGACGACGCAGATCCACTGATGACACTGACGGCACGGCGAAGTACTCGTAACCGCGACAACTCGCCTCGTGTCGCTCCAACTGCGTGCCGTGACCCACAAACCCGATTTTTTCGGCCACACCCTCGAGGGCTTCAGCCACCGCGATCCCGGGAAACAGGTGCCCGCCGGTGGCTCCCCCGGCGAACAGGATCGATACGGATGACGGTTGAACCATGCGAACCCGCTGGACTCGGCTGACCAGGAATTTATCGAACAACTCGAAACACTCGCCAAACTCGACTGACTAACGCACCTTCAGACTGGCCACTGCCACCACCGCCAGCACGACCGATCCGATCCAGAACCGCACCACGATCTTGGTTTCGCTCTCACCACCAAACAGCAGGTGGTTGTGCAGAGGGCTGCAGGCGATGATCCGTCGGCCCAGCAGCCGGAACGACGCAACCTGCAGGATCACGCTGAGCGTTTCGACCACGAACACACCGCCGACGACCAGCAGCAGGATTTCCTGGCGAGTGACCAGCGCGGCCAGCCCCAGCAGAGCCCCGATCGGCAGGCTGCCGGTGTCGCCCATGAAGACCTGGGCCGGATGACAGTTGAACCACAGAAACCCCAGCATCGCTCCGACCAATGCCCCCATCACGATCGTCATCTCCCCGGCACCCGCCACGTAGGGGATGCTCAGGTACTCGGCCAGCACGCTGTGGCCGGCCAGGTAGCACAACGCCGCAAACGCCGTCGCCGCCACCACCATGCAACCACTGGCCAGGCCATCCAGACCGTCGGTCAGGTTCACCGCGTTGGAACTGCCGACCAGCACCAGCACAGCCCAGACCACGAAACCGCCACCCAGCCACACCCCCGCGTTGCCGATCGGCCAGATCAACTCCAGGCCCCGAGGATGATTCGAGAGCGCGTCGTACAGAACCCAGCCCAGGCCCAGGGACAACACCACCTGGATACACAACTTCGTCGACGCCTTCAGACCGTTGCGGGATGTGCTGAGCTTGATCCAGTCGTCGAGACCGCCCAGCGTGGCGAAACCCACCGACGCCAACAGTGCCACCTGCACGAACCGGTTGCCCAGGTCACCCCACACCAGGACCGAGAGCACGATCGAGGAGACTATAAACAGGCCGCCCATGGTCGGAGTGTCCTGCTTCTGGGCGTGGAGCTCGTTGAGCCGCTCCGAATCGCTGGCCACCCGTTCCCGGAACCGACGCTGCAACCAACGGATCGCCAGCGGACCCAGCAGCAACGCCAGCAGGAATGCCGTTACGGCGGCCAACGCCGTCCGAGCCGTCAGAAAGACGCGGCTGTCGCCTGAAGTGTGAGACTCGACACTCTCGAGCAACGGGCCCACGCGTTGCAATAACCAGACCAGCATCAGGACTCCACCTGGCAGAACTGCTGAACCACTCGCTCCATCCGCGCTTCCCGCGCTCCCTTGACCAACACCGTGTCCCCCGCCTCGAGCAACCCCGGCAGCGACTCAAGCAGCTGCTCGACCGATTCCCCCGACCAGGTCGACTCGCGAGGCATCCCCGCATCGACCGCGGCAGCCACGGTCGCATCGGCCCACAACCCCGCTGCCCACAAGCGGTCGATCCCCCCACTGGATGCCACCACCGCACCCAGCTCGCCATGACACGCCGCGGTGTGCTCACCCAACTCGGCCATGTCGCCCAGCACCAGCACCCGGCGTCCTGCCGAAGTCCACTCCGACAGCACCCGACAGGCGGCCAGCATCGACTCGGGACTCGCGTTGTAACTGTCGTCGATCACCGTGCCCCGATCGGTCCGCTGTACCCGGCATCGACCCGACGCGGTTCGAAACGTCGACAACAATTCCGCCATCTGTGCGTCTGCGATCCCCAGCCCCCGTGCAACCGCGATGGCCAAAAGGGCCGAGGTGACGAAATGACGGCCCGCCACCTGCAGGCAGAATCGCACTCCATCCACCTCGAATCGCAACTCCCCCGAATTGTGCTCGACACCTCTCGCCACGATGTCCGCCTCGGTCTCGACTCCTACTGTGACCAACTCGTGATAGTCGCCGGTCCCCTTCAGCCGATCGCGGCATTCCACCGGCACCACCACCAGCCCCCCATCCTCCACCGACTCCAACAACCGGCACTTCTCGCGGACCAGCGACTCGATCGTCCCGAATCCCCCCAGGTGTGCACGCCCCAGACCGGTCAGCACCCCTACCGACGGTCGGACCAGCTCCGCCAGTGGCCCGATCTCACCGCGACCCGACGCGGCCACTTCGAACACCCCGAACCGGTCGCTCGGATCCATGCTCAGCAGGCTCAGAGGCAACCCGACATGATTGTTGTAGTTGCGCGGACTCTGGACGGTTGAAC
>CAUZEQ010000204.1:0-8892 GCA_963578885.1 Planctomycetota bacterium | reverse complement strand
GCAGCCCCGCCTTTTTGCGGGGCGAAGGTGCCTGTCCCGGTCTGGAAAAGCGGCTCTCATTGGCCGGGACAGGCACCGGCGCCCCGCCACGGGCGTGGCTCTAGAGCCAGTCCCCGATGTGGCTACAGGGACTGGCTCCGCAGCCCCGCCTTTTTGCGGGGCGAAAGGTGCCTGTCCCGGTCTGGAAGAGCGGCTCTCAATGGCCGGGACAGGCACCGGCGCCCCGCCACGGGCGTGGCTCTGGAGCCAGTCCCTTTTGGCGGAAGCGTGCCGACACGCCACAACGACCTTGCGTTTGCTCTCCTTGACTCCTTACCAAGACAACATGCCAAGAAGAGCCCGAACGGCACCCGGCGGCTTCTGCTACCACGTGATCAACCGTGGAATCAACCGCCAAAAAGTCTTCCATACCGAATCCGACTACCGCTGTTTCGTCGAGGCCATGCAGCGAGCCGAACTGGTGCTGAGCGTCCGCCTACTCGCGTACTGCCTGATGCCCAATCACTTTCACCTGGTCGTTTGGCCCGTCGCCGACGGTGATCTCAGCAGTTGGATGCAGCGAGTCATGAGCAGGTTCAACTACCGCCACCGAAAGGATCACCCCGGTAGTGGCCATCTCTGGCAGGGTCGCTTCAAGTCGATTCCGATCCAGGAAGACAAGCACCTGTTTCGGGTGATTCGATACGTCGAGAGAAACCCGTTGCGAGGCGGATTGGTTGAGCAGTCCGAAGACTGGAAATGGTCGAGCCTGAGGTGGACGAGTGGACCGGGAGACTCGCGTTGGCTGACAGAGCCTCCGGTCCAATGGCCTGCCGATTGGATCGACATCGTTAATCAGCCGGACAACAAGGCTGAATTGGCTGCCATTCGTGCGCGGGTCGAGTCCGGCAAGCCGTACGGAGAAGCGGGCTGGTCGGCTGCTGAGTGACCAGGGACTGGCTCTATCAGTGGCCGGGACAGGCACCGGCGCCCCGCCACGAGCGTGGCTCTGGAGCCAGTCCCCGATGTGGCTGCAGGGACTGGCTCCGCAGCCCCGCTTTTGGCGGGGCGGAGGTGCCTGTCCCGGTTTGGGAAACTGGCTCTCAATGGCCGGGGCAGGCACCGGCGCCTCGCCACGGGCGTGGCTCTGGAGCCAGTCCCTGGGGGACGGGTTAGGCTGGTCGCGTTTTCTGACGCGACCTACAATGACCCGCCGCGGAGTTCGTGTTTCCAAGTTGTGATACCCCACCCCGATGACCTCACCGAAGGTTGACCTGAAGAATCGTTGGCTGGCCGCGGTGCTGGCCTTCCTGGTGCCCGGTGCCGGACATCTCTATCAACGAAGACACTTCAAGGCCGTCATCTACTCGGTCTGCATTCTCGGACTGTTCGTCTCAGGAATGGCGCTCGGCGAATGGAAAGTGGTCTACTGGAGATGGGAGCCCGGCGGGCATCGCACCTTCGGATACCTCGCTCAAGTCCTCGTCGGACTGCCCGCTCTGCCGGCTCGGTTCCAGGCCATGAGGTACACACCACCGCCAGAGGACAACTTCGAGCCGGAACGTCGACTGAGACTCGACTGGATCATGGGCAGCGACGTCGACAGTGAACTCGATGAGAGCTTCACCGGACGATTTCGATTCCGGCCGGATATCGATTCGATCGCCCCTGAGGCCATAGGCGAGCTTGCTGTTGAACCGATCGTCAGCGTGACCGGGCAAATCCACTGGCAGCGAGTCGACGGGGAGTACACCGGGGCCTTCGAAGGGAGCTCCGCAGACGGCAAGCCGGTCTCCATGACGCTCATCGGTGAACCCGCCATCGGACCTCGAGTGTTCGCTCACGGAGAAATCACGCCCACCGTGCTCCTGGGCGACGACGAGAAGCTGGTGCGGGAATTCTCCAGTTCACTCCGCTACCTCCGCTGCGACGTCACCGACGGGAAGCGGAAAGGCGAGATCGAAGGGACCGTGTCGCGGAGTTTCTGGAACTCGTTCCAGGCCCCGTTGGAAAACAAGGCGCTGGAAGAAATCCACGGTCGGCTCGGACGCCGATACGCCCTGGCTGAAGTCATCACCTGGATCGCCGGCCTGCTGAACCTGTTGGCGATCTGGGACGCGCTGGAAGGTCCGGCGTATGGTTATGGCGACGAGGAAGAAGCGGCCGAGGGTGAAGCGGCCGAGTGAAGTCGGGCCTGTTGGCCCACAGTGGAGAAACAACGGTGGACGCTCACAGTACCTGGTACCTGTTGCCGCTGGCGATCGTGATCAGCCTGGTCTACAGCACCAGCCGCTACGAACTCCCCTCCAAGATCCTCACCCGAGCCGGACGCATGTTCCTGACGATCATGATCTTCATGGGCATCGTCTTCGTCGTCCTGGATACGCTCTCCTTCTGGCTCTGAGCCCCCCGCGGGCTGCTCACGCAGCGACCGTCTCGTCGCCGGTCTCCTGAGGCCCGAAGTAGACTTCCTGGGCCCTCGTGTCGGCGAGCACTTCTGCGGGGGTTCCGCTGACCAGTACCTTGCCCTGGTAGACGACGTAGGCCCGGTCGGTCACTCCGAGGGTCTCCTTTTCGCGGTGATCAGTCAGCAGGATCGAGATGCCCTGTTCGCGCAGGTGTTGGATGATGTCCTGGATGGTGGCGATCGTCACCGGGTCGATGCCGGCGAACGGTTCATCGAGCAGGATCAGCTTGGGTCGGCTGGCCAGGCACCGAGCGATCTCGAGCCGCCGCCGTTCTCCACCCGAGAGTGTCGAGGCGAGTTGAGCGTGTTGGTCGGCGATTCCGAACTGCCCCAGCAGTTCGCTGATCCGCCGTTTTCTCTCGGCCCGTTTCACGCCGAGGAATTCGAGGACGACCTGCAGGTTCTGAGCGACACTCAGCTTGCCAAAGACGCTGTCATCCTGGGGCAGGTAACCCAGCCCGTGACGGGCCCGCCGATACAGCGGCCAGCTGGTCACATCGGTGCCATCCAGCAACACCTGCCCCTTGTCGGGTGCAATGAGCCCGCAGGTGATGCGAAACGAGGTGGTCTTGCCGGCCCCGTTGGGTCCCAGCAGCCCGACGATCTCGCCCTCTTCGACGACGAAGTCGACTCCATCGACAGCGCGCTTTCCGGGGTAGTCCTTGACCAGGCCTCGACACTCAAGCAGCGGCATCGCCTGGGTCCTCCATGACCCGAGGCCGATCGTCGATCGGCTAACGGATCCGTTTCATGCGTTTGAACTGGGGATAGAACGGCACTCGGAACTGGGGGTAGTCCGAGAGCACCGGTTGGCCGTTGTCGATCTTGGTGTGGTAGAACCAGCGCTTGAGCATCGGCAGCCGACGGATCAGCGACTCGCCGTCGTCGGGGTAGCCGCGTCCGTTATTGAGAAACGGCTCGCCGTGCGGCCAGTAGATGTAGAAGGCCTTTCCGACCAGTGACTTGCGGGGCACCGCGTGTCGCCGGGGGGCTCCTCGACTGTTCCCCCACAGCCGTCCGTCCTTGCTCTTGGGCGAATTGTCACCCAGCATCAGGTACTCGTCGGGCCCGAGCTGCAACACCGTTTCGGTGGTCGATGTGCGGTAGCATTCGTGCCAGGCGTGGGGGTCGGACAGCGAATCGAGCAGCCGGCCCTCTTGTTTGCTCTCGTTGCGAGGAGTCGGGTTGAACCGAGTCGTATCGCGGTTCAGGACCTCTTCGCTGCGGTAATAGATGTCGCGGAAGATGCCGAGGTGTGAGACGGTGACTTCGGTTCGGTGTGCGGCGATTCCCACCGGGGTCAGGTCATCGAGCCCGGGACCGGGGAAGTCGGTGGCATCCTGCCGGTACGAGGCTCTCGGGCCCAGGTCGAGGAGTTGGCCGTCGACCCACAGGCAGAGTCGGTCATCGACGTTTGCGAATTTCAGCATATGCCGTCCGCTCCCCAGCTGGACCCCCTCGGCCCGCCCCAACTCCTCCTCTTCGTCCTCGTTCCGGTTCAGGTCGATTTTGGAGGTGACGCGAACGGTTTGGGCACTCAGGTCGAAGTCCGCCCGAAAGCGTCGGCGGCCCTCGATCAATTCCAGCAGCAGCCGACCCGAGCCTTCGACCTTCCCGATCGTGACCTCGCACCAAAGCGTCAGGTCGCCCACCCAGTAACAGTCCTGGTCGCGCCCCGACAGGTGCCCTCCTTCGTAGGTGTTGTAGCCGCAGAAGTCGGTGACCAGTTGCGGCCGGGGCGGCGTGTCGATCGCCCCCTGCCCCTTCCACGTTTCAGGCTTGGGCACGAAGTGCCGGTACCGCAGCCACTCGAGCTGTTTCGAGGGGGCCAGTGAGAACGAGCGTGCGTCGTCGGAGGCCTTCCATCCCGACGCCGATTCGCTCCAGCCGGCCACGGCCCGAGGGTTGTCGAGGTCGGCCTCGACCGCAGCCCACCGCCTGGGCCAACCGCGTGCGTGCAGGCCGATCTCGGGATGATCGTTGTCAAACACCATCATCTGCAGCACGTCCTGCTTGTTCGGATCGGCCTTCCGCAGGATCTGCCGGCCACCGTCGTCGGTTGCCACGTAGAGGTTGCCTTGCCGGATCACGATCGTCTCGTTGGGCAAACCCACCAGTCTCTTGATGTAGTTGACGTTGGGTTGTTCGGGGAACTTGAAGACCGTCACGTCCCACCGTTTCGGTTGACCGAACTCGAAGGGGAACTTGTTGACCAGGATCCGGTCCCCCTTGAAGACCGGCAGGTCCTTGATGTCGTTTTCGTTTCGGCAGTTGGGGCAGTAGGACGACGTGAGTCGCAGGTGGTAAAAGTCGTCCTGCAGTTCCTCGCTGGCCCCCACCGTGTAGTTGTGCCCGCAGGCCTCGCAGTCGACTTCCTTGTGTCGGCCATAAAGCGTCGGGGCCATCGACCCGGTCGGGATCACAAACGCCTCGGCCTCAAACGTCTTGAAGATGAACGCCAGGATAAAGGCAATCGCAAACGACTCGATCGTCTCTCGCCAACCACCACGCCGTTCGGGCTCGACACCGGTCAACAGGTCCGAAGCACTGCCGGCGGCCTTCGGATCGGGTTTCGGAGAGTTGTCGGGTTGAGCCATGTCAGGTGGTGCGAGGTGGTGCGAGTTCAGGCGAGGGTCGGGGGGGGAGGTCGCCGCAATCAGCGAATATACCGGATGCGACGGAAGTCGGGAACGCGGATGTGTCGCGGCCGGCCACCCAGTTCGACCTGCCACTGCCTGGAGGGCAGGTGGACCAGCAGTGGTCTGCCGATCACCAGGTGGCGAGGCACGGCGGGGTGAGACCACGAGCGGCTGTCGAGCGAGATCGGGCTGTTGTCGCCCAGCATGAAGAACTCGTCAGGCCCCAGTTGCCAGGGCCTGGTCGTGCCGTGCTGTCCACTCGAGTCGCGGTAGAAGATATCTCGATCGATCCGCACGTTGTGAATCTCGAGGTCCCCGGCCGCGGCGCCCAGCTTCAACAACTCGCCCGCACCCGACCCGCCGTCGGGACCCGAGAGTGCAAGCGGAGGCAATACCAGGCGTCCGTCGACGGCGGCCCGCAGCGTGCGGTCAATCGTCGAGAATTCCAGCACCCGCCGGACTCCAGGGTCCGGGGACTCCAGCGAGACCGATCGCAGCATGTGTCCGTCGATGGTCAGCCACTGCTTCCCCGCCGCCGGATCGCGGATCCACTCCACGCGGTGGCCCCTGGTTTCCAGCTCGATGCTCAACCGCGCCGGCGTGTCACCCGAGATCACCTCGAAACTCACCAGCAGCTCCTCGACCGAACGGGTCCGGGATCGAGGCTCCCTGGGGTTGTAGGCGTAGCGGTCGCGGACTGATCCGGACTGCTCGATGTCGCGGTGGTGATAGGTCAGCCAACGCGTCGTAGTGTCCATCGCCGCGAATCGGAATGCGTCAGCCTGGCTCGACCAGCCCGGGCCGGTACTCCAGCGTTTCGGGCCGCCCTGGGGTCGGAAGCGATCGTCGTAGACGGCGACGGCCAGGCCGCGTTGTTGAGCGAGTGTCTTGCGGCAGATCTGACCGTCGGCGTGGATGTTCCCGTCGATGATCTGGACCGATTCCCCCGGCAGCCCGACCACCCGTTTGACGAACGCGGTGGTGGCCTGGTCGGGACGCCGGAAGACCATCGGTTCCCAGCGATCGACGTCCGAGAAGAGCCAGGGCAACTTGTGGACCAGCAGCTGATCGCCCTCGTTGCGGGGCACCCCCGAGACGTCGATCCCGGTATGGCCGCAGTTGATACAGGTGGCCACGCCGGGACTTGTCGGGGGCCCGTCGAGATCTGTGCCGCGGGCGAATTCGAAGCCGCAATCGGGGCAGGTGACCCGCTTGTGGAAGCCGAGCAGGTGAGGAGCCATCGAGCCGGTCGAGATCAGGAAACCCTCGACCAGGAACCCCTTGAGCAGCGACACCGAGATGGCCGTGCAGGCGATCAGCTCGAGCAATCCTCGAATCGCACTGCCGCGGCCGGTCATCTAGTGGTCTCCGCTTGAGTCGAGGACCGAGAGGAACGCCTTCTGGGGGATCTCGACCTCGCCGAACTGCTTCATCCGCTTCTTGCCGGCTCGCTGGTTGGCCCACAGCTTCCGCTTCCGCGTGATGTCGCCTCCATAACACTTCGCCGTCACGTTTTTCCGCATCGCCGGGATCGTCTCACGAGCAATCACTCGAGTTCCGATCGCCGCCTGCAGCGGGATCTCGAACTGGTGCTTGGCGATTTCCTGCTTCAGCCGCTTCACCAGAGATCTCCCGCGACGCTCGGCCTGCGAGCGGTGGACGATGGTCGAGAGTGCGTCGACACGACGCTCCTTGACCAGGATATCCAGCCGCACCAGGTCGGCTGGCTGGAAGCCGGTTGTATCGTAATCGAGCGTCCCGTATCCGCGAGTGGCACTCTTCAACTTGTCGTACAGGTCGTAGACGATTTCGGCCAGCGGCAACTCGTAGACCAGCTGGGCCCGCTTCGGGCCGAGGTACTCGGTGCTCTGGTACCGACCGCGCCGGTCCTCACACAGTGTCATGATCGTGCCGATGTTCTCGGCCGGCAGGATGAACGTCGCCCGTGCGATCGGTTCCCTCAACTCGTCGATCAGTCCCGTTTCCGGCAGTTCCTGGGGATTGTCGACCCGGACGATCTCGCCGTCGTGTCTCAGGACCTGGTAGGTGACGTTGGGTGCGGTCTGTACCAGCTCGATCCCCGCTTCACCCTCGAGCCGTTGCTGGATGATCTCCATGTGCAGCATGCCCAGGAACCCGCAGCGGAACCCGAATCCCAGAGCGTCGCTGGTTTCCGGCAGAAACGTGAAGCTCGAATCGTTGAGACTCAGCTTCTGGAGTTCACCGCGCAGAGTTTCGAAATCGGTTGCCTGGGTGGGGTACATGCCGCAGAAGACCATCTGCTGAGGTTCCTGGTACCCGGGCAGGGCTTCGGTGGCCGGGCTGGCCGCTGCGGTGATCGTCTCACCCACCGCCACCGCGCCCAGTTCCTTGATGCGGGTGACCAGGTAGCCGACCTGCCCGGGACCCAGTTCCTGGCACCGGGTCATATCGGGCCGGAACTGCCCCAGTTCGAGCACCTCGTGTTGTCCACCATTGCGCATGAACCGGACCGTTTCCCCGGTGGTGATGGTCCCGTCCATCACCCGCAGGTAGATGACGACTCCTCGGTAACTGTCGTACTTGCTGTCAAAGACCAGTGCCCTGAGTGCGTCTTCGGGCAGTCCTGCGGGCGGTGGCACGCGGTCTCTGATGGCTGCGAAGACCTCGTCGATCCCGATCCCGTCCTTGGCACTGACCAGCAGGGCCTCGTCGGGATCGAGTCCCAGCACGGTTTCGATTTCGGCAAGCACCTCGTCGATTCGCGTCACCGGCAGGTCGATCTTGTTGATGACCGGAATGATCTCGAGGTCGGATTCCAGTGCCGCGTAGGCGTTGGCGACGGTCTGGGCCTGGACTCCCTGGAAGGCATCGACCAGCAGCAGGGCTCCTTCGCAGGCGGCCAGGCTCCTGGAGACCTCGTAGTGGAAGTCGACGTGACCGGGGGTATCGATCAGGTTCAGCTCGTACTGCTGGCCGTCGAATTCGTGATTCAGGGCGACGGCGCGGGCCTTGACGGTGATTCCCCGGTCTCGCTCGATGTCGAGATCATCGAGCACCTGGTCGCGGAACTCGCGCTGGGAGATCGCACCGGTCCGCAGCAGCAGCTGGTCGGCCAGCGTGCTCTTGCCGTGATCGATGTGTGCGATGATCGAGAAGTTGCGGATTCCGCTGGCGTCCATGGCGGGCGGCATCCTAGTGAACGGCAGGGAATCGGTCGAGACAGCCGGGGCAGCGACTAACTGCCGTCACCGTTTCGCAATCGCTCGAGAGCTGCGGTGACACCATCGAGCCCCATGTGAGCGATGGTACCGATGTTGATGAAGCGATAACCACGCTCCTGCCAGTGCAGGGCGTGTTCGAGGCCGACATCGGTGATGCCGGCCGGCTTGCCGAAGCGAGCCACTCGTTCGGGGAACCCGTCGAGGATCTTGACCACGTCGGGATGCCGCGGTTGCCCGATGAGACCCAGCGACGCGGAGATGTCTTGCGGACCGGCGAACACCACGTCCACACCCTCGACCGCCGCGATCTCATCGACGTTTTCCAGCCCCAGCGGAGATTCGATCTGCACGACCACCGCCGTCTCGGCATTGGCCACCGGCAGGTAGTCGCCCCAGTCGACGTCCATCATCATCGGCCACAGTGGCGAGACGCCTCGTGACCCCTCGGGCGGGTACTTGCAGTACTCGACGGCCAGTCGAGCCTGCTCGGCCGTGTCGACCTGGGGCACCATGATCGTGCTGGCGCCGATGTCGAGTGCTTTCTTGATCCAGTTCGAATCGAGACCCGGGACACGGATCATCGGCGAGACGCCTGCCTGGCGGC
>CAUZEQ010000203.1:0-8957 GCA_963578885.1 Planctomycetota bacterium | reverse complement strand
GACGAGCAGCTCGCCAGCGAGGCGGCTCGTGAAGGGTCCGATGGACCGGCCTTCACCGAGTTGGTCTCTCGCTTCCGTGAACGTGTCTGGCGGATCTGTTACCGCATCATGGGCCATCCCGACGACGCGGCCGATGCGACCCAGGACGTGCTCGTGCGGATGTTTCTCCGGCGAGCCCATTTCGAAGGCCGATCGCTCTACTCGACCTGGGTCCATGGCATTGCGGTCCGCACCTGCTTGTCACTTCGGCGTGCCCGAGGCCGACGCCAGCGACGAGTGGCCGTCTTGCCCGAGATCGACCTGGACACAGCCGGCTCATCAACCCCCCCGCGGGTCAGCGAGCCCGTCGACGGCCCGGACCTCGAGCAGATGCTCGATTCCTTGAGCGACGAAGACCGGGCTCTGGTGGTGATGAAGTATTCCGAGGATCACAGCTACCAGGAACTCAGCGAGATGTTTGAACTCTCCGAGAGTGCCTGCAAGATGCGAGTCAGTCGAGCGGTGGGGCGATTGCGAGAGAGATACGGCAGATGACCACATTCGAAAACGACGACCGGGACTTCGAGGGCGAGTTGGCCCACCAACTGGCCGTGGCCCAAGTGCCGCCTGTCCCCGACGATCTCGACGCGGCCGTCCGCGTTCGACTCAACCGAACACTCCAGATCAGCCACTGGATCACGTTTCTGACGGCAGCCATCCCGATGGTGATTGCCACGATGCTGAGCCCGATAGGCCACCTGCTGATTCAGACACTCTCCGGTCGCACTCGCCGATCATCCGGAGCCCCAGAGGATACCTGAAGCGAAACTTTGACTGTGCGGAGCGTCGTCCCAAGGGCCGACCCGGCAAAACGGCGACGTCCGCACCTCACGAGGGAGACTGACATGACCCTTTTACTTTCCACATCGCTGGCGGTGGTTCCGGTGGACCAGGCCAAGACGGCCGTCGAAGCCAGTGTTGGCGAAGTGAGTTCGGCGTTGCACAGCGCCTTTGAACCGGTAATCAACCTGCTGCCGTCGGTGGTAGCGATGTTCGCCGTACTGGCGGTCGGCTACATCGTGGCCCGCCTGCTGGCTCGTGGTGCCGACGCGTTGGGCCAGCGGATCGGGCTCGACGGTGCGGCCCAGCGCAGCGGATTGTCGGATTCGATGAAGAAGGTCGGCATCAAACGTGGCCTCTCGGCCATCGTCGCCCAGCTGGTCTTCTGGCTGCTGATGTGCGTGTTCGTGGTCGCCGCGTTCAACCTGCTGAACCTGCCGTCACTCTCGGCAGCCACGCAGAAGCTCGTCGACTACATCCCCAAGTTGATGGCGGCCACCACGGTCGTGCTGATCGGCCTGCTGATCGCTTCGTTCCTCCGCGGCGTGATCGCCACGGCGGCCGACCGGATCGGCATCAGCTACGCCGACCGCCTGGCCAGCGGAGCCTACTACATCCTGGCCCTGATGACCTTCATCGCCGCGTTTGACCAGCTCGAGATCCAGTTCGCGCTGCTCAACCAGCTGATCCTGATCGCCTTCGGAGCCCTCGCGCTGGGCGTAGGACTCTCGGTCGGACTCGGCGGTCGCGACGTCGCCGGAGGCATCATGTCCGGCTATTACGTCAGACAACGGATGCAGTCGGGCGACTCGGTCAGCGTGGCCGGGATCGAGGGAGTGGTTCGGGAAGTCGGGCCCGTGGCGACCGTCATCGAGACGACCGTCAACGGCCTGACGCAGCGGCACACCGTGCCCAACTCGAAGATGCTCAACGAGGCCGTTCGCTAGGACGGCCGGGCTTGCAAGAGGTGCCGGCAAGTCGACGCCGCCCCGGAGACTGTTCTGGTCTCCGGGGCGGTTGTCAGTTTGAGTTAGCCCGCCTGCGGCGGGTTGAATAACTCAGGCTCTTCCGGAAACAGCATCTCAAGTGTCATCTCGAGCGCAGGGAGGGATCTCGACGGTGGGATTTCGACGCAGGTTGACCCGCCAGTGGCGGGTCGCTGTGCTCGGCATGACAGGCTGCACGGGCTCTTCAACCCGCCGCAGGCGGGTTAAGCACCCGTTGCTCGACTAGACCTTCTTCTTCGGTGCTTTCTTCTTCGGCGCACGCTTCGCCGGCGCCGGCTTCTTTGTAGTCGCCTTGGACTTGGTCCCCTTGCTGGACTTCTTGGTGGACTTCTTGGTGGACTTCTTGGTGCCGCCCGAGCGTTGTGGGACCCCCTTCAATTGCCGAGCACCGGTCTGCCTCAGGTCGATCCGGCTTCGCAACGTCGAAACGCCACTGCTGCCGGCGTTGTAGAGATACAACTGGCTGTAGGCATTGTCGGTGATCAGCAGCAGCCTCTGGGACGCATCGTACTGCACCGAATAACGCGGAATGGTGTAGTTGCGAACGGCAGTCGACTTGGTGGCCGTGCTCTTCTTCCCCTTGGCATCCTGCGTCGTCTTCGTGCTGTTCTGTCCGAACGAGGTCAGGACGACGGCCCCAAGGACCAAGCCCGCCGCAAAGCCCATGGCGACATTCTTCTGAGTGGATTTCATCAGTTTCTCCTGGATTGGAATCGTGTCGAATTTCCTGAATCGCACTTACGCTGAGTCCTTCGAGACTCCCGCGGCACCCGCCGCGGGCTGCCTCAAGGTGGCGGCTCGCTACAGTTATACCCGCTGTCCTCTCGACTGGCCTCTCAAATCATTGTGCTCGGCACACCACTTGTTTGCCGCAGACACCTCGAACAGTCAGACTCTGCTGCATGAGTAAGACAACCCGGCAGTATGGACGCTGGCCGAGCCCTCTGACTCCCGCGGTGGTCGCCGCCGGCAGACGGCTCGACGGGGTCGCCTTCGACAGTGATGGCCCCAGCCTCGTTTGGCTCGAAGGCCGATCCGGCCAGGGTGTCCTGGTCGTCGACGACGGCAGTGGCGACGCACCCAGGGACCTGACAAGCCAACACAGCGTGAGGGCCGAAGTCGGATACGGCGGAGGCGACTTCACGGTCCACGGCAAAGCCGCCTACTTCGTCGTGCACAAGACCCGACGCCTGTTCCGGGTCCCGCTCTGCGGAGGCACCCCGCGACCGATCACGCCCGCCTGCGGAGACGCCGCATCACCGTGCGTCTCAAACGACGGCCGCTTCGTCGCCTACGTGCACACCGACGAGGACATCGATCGCATCGCCGTTGTCGACACCGACGGGGTGCACTGGCCGAGTATCCTGGCCTCGGGCCACGACTTCTACATGCAGCCGAGGCTGAGCCCCGATGGCCAACGCCTGGCCTACATCGCCTGGGACCATCCCAACATGCCCTGGGATGGCACCACGCTCTACGTCGCCGATCTCGACACGTCCGGACCCCTGCCGACGGCGGGTGAGCCGCGAGTGGTGGCCGGTGGAGACGAGATCGCGGTGTTCCAGCCCGAATTCTCTGCCGACGGCTCGCAGCTGTTCTTTGTCTCCGACGAGTCCGGTTGGGGCCGCCTGGGACGCTGTGACCTGGAAACCGACTCGACCGACTGGCTGACCCCGGACGAAACCGAGTTCGGTACCCCGGCCTGGGCACAGGATATGAGAACCTATGCCGTGTGTGGCGACGGCAAGAGCCTCGTCGCAGTCGCCAGCCGGCGTGGGTTCCAGTCGGTCGTCAAGATCGACCTGGACACCGGCGTGCAGGCGGCGGTCGAGCCGCTGGCCAATCTGAGCGACATCTCGACCATCGTCGCCGAAAAAAACGGATCCCGCATCGCCGTGATCGGCAGCAGCGCGGTGCAGACGCCCCGGGTCATCAGCTGTGACATCAAGCAGCACACGTCGCGGATCGTGGCTCGGTCGACCGGTGAAATGCTCGCCGCCGAGAACCTCTCGAGCCCCGAAGCGATCAGCTGGGAATCGGCCGGAGGCGAAATCGCTCACGGGCTCTTCTTTCCGCCCTCCAGCACGACGTTTCAGGGCACCGGTTTGCCGCCGGTCATCGCCATGATCCACGGCGGCCCGACCTCGCAGTCCCGCGCCGGCTGGAAAGCCGATGTCCAGTACTTTGCCACGCGCGGCTGGGCCGTGCTGCAGGTGAATTACCGGGGCAGTACCGGCTATGGACGTGACTACATGCTCAAGCTTCGGGGCAACTGGGGCATCTGCGATGTCGAGGACACGATCAGCGGCGTAAGGCACCTGGTCGACAGCGGGCAGGTCGACCCCGCTCGCAAGGTCATCATGGGCGGCAGCGCCGGTGGGTTCACCGTGCTGCAGGTGATGGTGCATCATCCCGACGAATTCACCGCCGGAGTCAATCTCTACGGAGTCGCCAACCAGTTCCACCTGGCCAGCGACACGCACAAGTTCGAGAGCCGCTACACCGACACGATGATCGGGCCGTTGCCCGAGACCGCCGCGGTCTACCACGAGCGGTCTCCGGGATTCCACGCCGAGAAGATCCGGCGTCCGATCGCGGTCTTCCAGGGCGACATCGACCGGGTGGTGCCGCGACAACAGTCCGACGACGTCGTCGCCGCGCTCAAGAAGACCGGCACACCTCACGTCTATCACCTCTACGAAGGCGAAGGACATGGGTGGCGGATGCAGGAGACGATCGACCACTTCTACCGGGCCGTCGAGAAGTTCCTCGATCAGCACGTGCTGCTGCAATGAGCCGCCGGGGCGGCACACAGCTCTAGGGCTGCTCCGAGCCGACCACCCTCGCCACCCAGCGATCCAGCGGCCCGGCCAACCAGCCCGCCGCCACGGCCGCCAGCACCGCCACCACGGCACCGGTAAATACGTCCATCGTGTAATGGGACCGCAGTACCAGCACCGTCGTCGCCTGGAACACTGCGAACGCCACGCCGACCACGATCCCAACCCGACCGAAGCGGCGTGCCAATTCGATGCCACCGTAAACCGACAGGGCCGTGTGACCGGAAAAGAAGAAGTCGTTGGCGACCTCATAGGTCACCAGCAGCGACGGAAAGCCGGGGTCATACCACAGCATGCCCACGGGAGCCGGCAGCGGAGAGACCCACTGGCAGAGTTGACGCAGCGTGAAGAGGATCAACAGGCCCAGGAATGGGCGGATGGACGCTCCGAAGATCGTGGCCGCGAAGATCCAGCAGGCCACCAGGTCGATCAGCACCGAACTCGCGATCAGCAGCCCCGATGTCATCTGTCGGTCGCGGTTCAGAGCCGCATTCCAATCCGCAGTCCACTCGTGAACGCGATCCCCCACGGTCAGAGTCCGGGAAGCCGCCTCCAGCGTGGCCTCGTCGACCCCGACGTCTCGAGCTCCCAACAGCGACTGGGTCCCCAGCCACAGGCCGATGCCCACGGCAACCACGCCGACTCGCACACACCGTTCGGCCACGCTCGGGCGACGATCGGGAACCAGGTTCTCGACATCCGGCATCAGGCTCCCTCCTTCGCTTTCGCCTCGTGCCTCACCTGGTCAATTTCCGATGCCAGCCCCTCGAGCATGCCCCCGAGTTTCTGCTCCAGTTCCCGCATCAGTGGATCTTCATCACCATCGCGTGACCGCCGAGTCGGCACTTCGATCGCCTCACCGACCTCCACCAACACGGCCATCGGCCCGTGCATCGTGGCCACATCGGTCAGGTCCTCCTCGAATCGCTCAACCGTCTCCAGGATCCTCTCGATCGGCCGGCTGGGACCGATGTAGTCGATCGGGTACAGCGACATCTGTTGGGCCAGGTAGCAATCGGCCAACTGACGCCACCTCCGCTGTCGTTCCTCCTCGGGCAATTCCTGCTCCACCATCTCAGGCAGAATCGCCGTCCGCAGCCGCTTGACGCGAACCACCGGACCGCCGTCGCCGTGGCCTGAGCACCACTCTTCTTCCAGTGGCCCCAGCACGCTGTCGATCAACCGGTCGCGACGTTCGAAAATCGAACCGCTCTGGGCCGCCCCCAGGTACTCGACCTCCTTCAAACTCAACAACGCCTGCCCCACCCTCTCGATCCGCTGCAGCAACGGCCGCCGGGCCTGCGACTGCCAGCTCAACCGCGACTCGATCTCACCAAGCACCGCCTCGACACTCGACTCGACGTCACCGTCAAAGCGGTATTTCACAGCGACCGGGTGGATCACCACCTTACCGGCGGGGTCCGCAGCCGCCCGTTTACGGGCCGCCGAGCAGGCTATCAGCGAAACGCCTTCCTGCAATACGCTGAGCCGATCGTTGGTGCGCGATATCACCCCCTCGGGATAGATCACCAGAGGCCGCTCGGCCGACTCGAGGATCCCGATGGCACAATTCAACGCCGCTCGGTCCATCCCCTCGCGGTAGATACTGAACGCCCCCAACCGTCGGATCAGAAACGTCTGCAACCGGCTGACCTTGAACATGTTCCAACTGGCCATGGCGAACATCGGACACCCGACTCGCAACAGGAGCGAAGCCAGTACCGCCGCATCCCGGATCCGGCAGTGATTGGGAGCCACGATGATCCCGTGGCCGGCATCGATGGATGCCTTCAGATGATCAATCCCTCGAAAGTCGATCGAGGAGATCTTGAAGGTCCGGCAGAGATGCCAGGCGACGAAGCGACTCAGCACCCGCGGCCACCACTTGCCACGGTGCGGTGCCACGAACTCGTACCGATCCTCGAACACGATATCCTGCATGCAATCGCCGAGCAGTCTAGCGGCAACTCGCGTCGTGAGCCAATCCGAGTGTCGGTCGTTGAAGGTCAACGCCGCTTCGTCTTTAATTGGCCGCGGGAAGACACCCTGGCAGAGGACAGCGAGATGAACGGCCCAACGACACGGCGCGGATTCCTGCAGGTGGCCGCCGGAGGCCTGGTCGCCGCATCGGCCCGAGGAACCGCCGCGGCGGGGGATCCACCGCGATTCGACCTGGTGATTCGAGGCGGAACGATCGTCGACGGCAGCGGCAAGCCGGGCACCCGGAACGACCTGGGGGTCCGCGGCGATCGCATCGCGGTCATCGGCGACCTGGCCGAGGCGACCGCCGGGCAGGTGATCGATGCCAGCGGGAAGATCGTCTGCCCCGGCTTCATCGACATGCACACGCACAGCGACCGGTCGCTGCTCTCGGACGGACTGGCCCAGAGTGCCGTTCGCCAGGGCGCGACGACCCACGTGGTCGGGAACTGTGGCAGTTCCCCAGCACCGGTCTCTTCACCTGTGGAACTCTACGGACACAGGCTCAGTACCTACGGCGACTACCTCGAGGCCCTGGGCAAGCACGGCACATCGATCAATGTCTGCGGGCTGGTCGGCCACAACACCATTCGCCGCGCGGTGATGGGCAGCCAGGACCGCAAGCCGACCGCCGGCGAATTGCGGAGGATGCAGGATCACGTCGACGAGGCGATGAGGGCCGGTGCCGTGGGACTCTCCACCGGACTCGTCTCTCCGCCAGGCACCTACAGCGAGACGCCCGAGATCGTGGCCCTCGCCCGCGTGGCGGCTCGGCACAAAGGACAGTATTCCTCGCACATCCGCGGCGAAGCCTCGACGCTGCTCGAGGCGGTCCGCGAGGCGATCCAGGTGGGCCGCGAGGCCGGGTTGCCGGTCCAGATCTCGCATCATAAGGCGGCCGGCCGAGAGAACTGGGGCACGACTCTCAAGACCCTGCCGTTGATCGAAGCGGCCAACCGCGGCGGACACCGCGTACGGGTCGACGTCTACCCCTACCACGCAGGCAGCGCCGGCCTCGCCCAACTCGTGCCGCCCTGGGCCCACGAAGGGGGCGGCGGCGAGATGCTTGCCCGGCTCAAGGACCCCGTCCAGAGGCGACGGATCGCACGTGACATGGTCCGCGGTACCGACAACTGGCCCAACTTCTTTAAGATCGAATGGGACGATATCCAGATCACAACCGTCGGCAACGCCGCCAATCGCAAGTGGATCGGCAAGAAGGTGGCCGACGTGGCGAGGTCCAGGAAGTGCACCGGGGTCCAGGCCTGCATCGACCTGTTGATCGAGGGCAACGGCAAGGTGGGGATGATCAACTTCATCATGGATGAACGTGAAGTGCAGCGAGTACTCCGGCATCCGCTTTCGATGATCGGATCCGACGGACGCGCCGTCAGTGCCGACACCGCTCGAGGCATGCCGCACCCGCGGTACTACGGCTGCTTCCCCCGGGTGCTGGGTCGATACTGCCGCCAGCTGAAACTGTTCTCGCTGGAAACCGCGATCCACAAGATGACCGCCATGCCCGCCCGACAACTGGGCCTGGCCGATCGCGGCCTGCTGCTGAAGGGACACGCCGCCGACGTTGTCGTCTTCGACTTCAAGACGATCATCGACAAGGCCACCTTCTCGGCACCCCACCAGTATCCCGAAGGAATCGACGCGGTGGTGGTCAATGGTCGCGAGGTGATCCGGGGTGGAGAACATACCGAGGCACGCCCTGGCCGCGTGTTGTCTCCCCAGAGATCCTGACCCACACCGCACCACACTGCAGCACACCGCACCGTGACCGACTCCACCAGCACCCCCGACGGACAACTCGCCCCCGCTGACACCCCGGTGGGGACCGCCGAATTGCTGTGGCGGGGCACGCTGCTGGCCGTCTTCTCGTCGTTCTGCTACACCGCCTCGATCATCGCGCTGCGAGCGGTGACCAAGGGGGGAGCCGATTGGGCGGCGTGGGTCTCGTGCCTCAAGGCCATCCCCACCGTCGCCGCGGCGCTGCTGGTGCTAGCCGTCAAGGCACAACGCGGCTCAATCTCCTGGCCGTCACGCCGCATGGTCCTCGCACTGCTGCTCTCGGGCACCGCGATGCAGTTGATGGGCAACGTCGGCTTCCAGTGGGGACTGGCACTGGGCGGAATGACTCTCACCGTGCCACTCTCACAGGCCGCCTTGCTGATCAGCGGAGCTGTGCTGGGGGTCGTGATGATCGGCGAACGAGTCAGCCGCCGTTCGAGCCTGGCGATGGGGGTGCTGATCCTGGCCATCTGCCTGCTGTCTCTCGACGCCACGCCATTCGCCACAACGACCG
>CAUZEQ010000202.1:0-8958 GCA_963578885.1 Planctomycetota bacterium | reverse complement strand
TTTACGAGGTTTCGAGGAATTCCGCAACACCTCCACTCCTGGGGTGCGTCGGTCGAGGAGGCAGCGCGGCTGGTCCTCAAGCGGTTTCATTGCGGAGGCCTCTTCCAGGATGGAACGACCGTCACCTCGAGGTGGTCGATGATGATCTCCGACTTCCCCTGCTCATCGACAGCGACTACCTCGGCCTTCAGCTTGTTGTCGCCGAAAACCGTTGGCAAGGACGTCAGGGGGAACATGAAGATCGAACAGGTCTGAAATGGCCTCCCGTAGGCTTTCGATCTGCCTCGCGAGGGCCAGGAGACCTTGATCGTTTCGGCGGGCACGACTGTCCCGTTGACGTAAAACGCCAACTTGTCCTTGGCCGGCGGCTTGAAACTGCCGTCCCTTTGAAGCCGGGCTGGACACTGCTTGTCTGCTCCCACGATGCCCGCAATCGTGACAATCATCTCCGCAACAGGACCAGGCTGGGCCAGGTCTTCGCAAATCCGAAAACGGTACTCGCCGTTGCTGCCGAGCTTTCGTCCCAGCACGATGCGATCATTCTTGATGAATGTCGGATCAGAGACACTTGGAACTCCCCCCGGCGAGATTCCGCCCCAGTGGCCGGCGTACAGGGGATAGAAGAGATAGTGCCGGGATCGCTCACCGAGCAGTCGCGGATCACGTATCTCCCGCAGCCACGTCAGAGCCAACGGGTACATGGCCGGTCCGGGAGGGTAATCCAGCGTCCTGCCGACCCAGTGATACATGTAGTTGAAGACCGAGATCCCATCGGCGCCCGCGGCGTATTTGTTGCGGACTGCCGCCCGGTAGTTCTCCAGGCTCATGAAATGGTCCTGGTCCTGCCAACACGTCTTGGGATGCACGGTGGGGTAGAGCATGCATTTCGAGGGACGCGTCAGGGCGGCAAAGTCCTCGAACCTGGCGTTGAAACTGGTGAAGAAGAAGTCCGAGGGCGCGATGTAGTCCACCAGTCCCTCCTTGACCCACGTGGCAATGTCGTAGCCCAGCTCGCGGCACTCGGCGACCGTCTGCGGCACGCGGACTCCCAGGATCAGCCTGCGACCCCGCTTCCGGGATTCGGCATCCAGTCGCTCACGCATGCGACGCACCAGACGCGTCATCAGGGGGTGACTCGCGCGGGCCGTGGACCTCGGGAACACGTGCATCCAACGGCAGTAGTCGAATTCGAACCCGTCGACGTCGAACCGCTGCAGGATCTCGTCGGCCAGGGCAAACACCCAGTCACGCACCTCGGCGTGGGTGTAGTCCATTCCTCCATCCTGGACGTCCGGAATCTGCAGATCCTTGCGGTTGGCCAGGCCCTTGCCCGTTCCCGAGTGTCGATCGGCCATGCGAAACGTCGCCAGGAACTTCATGCCCCGCTTGTGGCACTGATCGATGGCGACCTGGATCGGCGGCTCACCCTCCTCGGCGATCTTGTCGAATGCTGCGTTCAGACCGCCCCAGTGCTCGTGGCCGGGATGCTTCGGCCAGAACCATCCCACACCGTGCTTCTGAAACACGGTCTGGGCAAATATGTCGATCCCGCTTCCCGCGTGAACGTCGATCACCCGCCGAAGTTCGTCTGCCGACGGAGAGTTCGTCATCAGGTAGTGGCCGATGTTGGCGTGATCTGAGGTATAGACGATCCGCACGTCGCCGCGGGGTTTGGGGGACCTGGTCAGCCCGGGGCCGTCCTGGGCCAGCACTTCCCCCGTTGCCAATCCTGTGATCGCGGCAACCGCCGCCAGTACGGGTGCCGCCTTCATGGTCAGTCTTCGCATCGCTGCCCCGATTTCATGGTGGGATGTGAGAGTTCACCAATTCTCGGGCGGTTTGGGGCGCTGTCAACGCGAAGGGTCGGTGTAGTCGGCCAACTGCCAGGACTCGCTGCTGGCCGCTTCGTGGATCTGACGCGCAGTCGCGCCGCGGGCCGGCTGGTAGAATGCCAGTCCCACCTGACACGGCCGCAGAGGCCGCCTGCCATTTGTCCCTCGGTTGCGATCCATGCGATTATTGCTCCCCATCGCCTTGGCTCTCGTGCTGCTGAAGCCCGTAGCCGGCGTTGCCGGCGAGGTTCCGGACAATGGTCTGCCGCAGCAGGTCGACAAGCTGATCGAAGCCGCTGTGCCGGACTTCGCCGAACATGCCTCGCCGCTGTGCAGCGACGCCGAGTTCCTGCGCCGCGTCACGCTCGACCTCACCGCCACCATTCCCTCCGCTTCGGCCACTCGCCGCTTCCTGGCCGACACGACACCCACCGCGACCAAGCGAGCCCGGCTGATCGACCGACTGCTGATCAGCCCGGCCTACGCCCGCCGGATGCAGTACCTGCTGGACTGGATCCTGATGGAGCGTCGCAGTTCTGAAAACATCTCCTCGGTCGCCTGGCAGTCGTATCTCAGGCAGGCCGCTACCGAGAATCGTCCCTGGGACCAGTTGGCTCATGAGATTCTCGTTGAAGGGGGAGGCGACTCGAAGACCCGCCCCCGCGCCCGCTTCTATCTCGATCGAGAATTCGACCTCACGGTCGTCACCCGCGACGTCGGCCGGATCTTCATGGGCAAGGATCTCGAGTGTGCCCAGTGTCACAACCATCCGGTTGTCGACGCCTACCTGCAGCGGCACTACTACGGGCTGAAGGCCTTTCTGGATCGCAGCTACCTGTTCACCGACCCCAAGTCCAAACAGAAGTCTCTCGGTGAGAAGGCCGAGGGCGATGTGACTTTCACTTCGGCCTTCGACGACACCAAGGGTAAGACCTCCCCACGGATCCTCGACCTCGCCGAGATCATCGATCCCGACGGTTCGAACAAGCAGTACCTCACCAAGCCGGGCAAGTCGGCTCGCGGAGTCCCCCGCTACAGCCGCCGCAAGCAGCTGGGGATCGCGGTCACGGCCGAGCAGAATCGGGCGTTTCGACTGAACATCGCCAACCGTCTCTGGGCCGCGATGATGGGTCGAGGCCTCGTCGAGCCACTCGACCTGGCTCATGTCGGCAACCCGCCATCGCACCCCGAACTCCTCGACCTGCTCGGCGACCAGTTGCACGATCACGGCTACGACATGAAGTGGTTTCTCGGCCAACTGGCTCGCACCCGCACCTACCAGCGCAGCAGCCTTACCCGCGACGCATCCGCAAAAATCGCTCTCAAGCAGTTCGCCGTCGGCCTGCTCAAGCCGCTCTCACCCGAGCAGTACGCATGGGCGACGATGGAAGCCACCGGGATGCTCGCCTCGACCCGCTCCTCGGCACGCAAGAAGCTCGAATCCGAAGCCGCCAAGGCTCAGGCCAAGCAGGCCAAAATGCCCAAGAAAACGCCTCAGGCCGGATCCGACAAGAAGCCCAAGGCCGACCCCAAGCCGGACAAGACCGACACCCCCTCAGCAGTCTCCATCACCATCTCGACGGCGGCTCTCGAGTCAGCCGTCGACAAGGCGGTCGTCGGCCACATCAAGACATTCGTCACGCAGTTTGCCTCCGATGGTGGGCAAAAGACGTCGTTCTCGGCAACTGCCCCACAGGCCCTGTTCCTGGTCAACGGGGCCCTGGTCCGGGAGTGGCTGAAGCCGACCACCACAAACCTCACCGGACGGCTCTCCAAACTCAACGATCCGACCGCCGTCGCCGAAGAACTCTATATCGGCATCCTCAACCGACCACCGACCGCATCGGAGCGGAACGAGGTGATTGACTACCTCGCTGCCGCCTCCGATCGCTCCGAAGCGATCATCGAACTGACCTGGGTCTTACTGCTGTCGGCTGAATTCCGGTTCAATCACTGACAGGCCACCGGCCGACAGAGCTGAGAGTCACACACGCGAAACTCACGAACCTCACGAGACGGATCCCATGCAACGCGATCACGGATGCCACCGCATCGATCACGAATTCTCGCGTCGAGGCTTCCTCGCCAGCGGCGCCCTGGCGGGAGTCGCCAGTCTCTCGAGCCCCACAGTGGCCCATGAACTGCAGAAGAAGCAGAAGCGTGTTCTGCAGGTCTACCTGCAGGGTGGAGTGAGCCAGCTGGAGAGCTGGGACCCGAAGCCCGGCACCCGTTACGGCGGACCATTCCGAGCAATCCCCACCTCGGTGCCCGGGATGCACATTTCTGAGCTGCTGCCTCACAGCGCCCAGCGGATGCATCTGATGTCGATCGTCCGCGGCATCAATCTCAAGACCAACAGCCACCACGACGGCCGCCTGTTCATGGAAATGGGCCGCCGCGCGGGTAAGTTTCCCTACATCGGCTCGGTCGCCGCCAAGTACCTGATGCCTGAGAACGCTCCACTGCCCGGCTATCTACACGTCACCACCCGCGGCCTGACCGACTTCACCAACGCGTTCCTCGATGCCCGCTACGGACAGCTGAAACTCGCCGGAGCCCAGGTCCCCGCGAATCTCATCCGGCCCAAAGCCGTCACCGCCGACGCCGCCAGGCGAAGTCGCACGCTGCTCAAGAGACTCAACACCCGCTTCTCTGGCCGAGGTGGCCAGAAGTCCTTCACCGACTCGTACAACGCGTCGTTCGAGATGGCCGAAAAGCTGATGGCTCGCAGGGACCTCTTCGAGGGCGAACCGGACGGCAAGGATCTCGATCGCTACGGCCGACATCCCTTCGGCCGCAATTGCCTGCTGGCACGAACCTTGCTCGAAAACGGTGGCACCGTCGTCAAGGTGACCCACCACGGCTACGACACTCACGCCGAAAACTTCAACTTCCACCTCGAACAACTCGGCGAATTCGACAAGACCTTCTGCATGCTGCTCGACGACCTGAACGACTCGGGGATGCTCGATAGCACGCTGGTGATGATCTACTCCGAATTCGGCCGCACGCCCAAGATCAACGTCCGCTACGGTCGTGATCACTGGGGCACCGCCTGGTCGATCGCCCTGGGTGGTCAGGGCATCACTCCCGGAGCCATCGTCGGAGCGACCAACAAGGACGGTACGGAAGTCTCCGAGCGTGAGGTCGACGGCGGGCACCTGTTCCACACCTACCTGCAGGCCCTGGGGATCGACAGCACCGCCTATCACACGCTCGACGGACGCAGCGTGCCGATCGGCGACCCGACACGTCAGCCCATCCAGGAACTGCTGGCATGAACCTGCCCCCACCGCAGACACCGCAGGACCCCCCGGTTCCTCCCCTGCCCCGCGATCTGCCCCGCGATCTGCCCCGCGATCTGCCGCCGGGCATCAACGTGACCAAGACGCATGTCGTCCGCACGTTCAGCATCGACGATGTGCCATTGACCACCTGTCGGATCGACCCGACCGGTGAGTGGGTGGTGGCAGCTGCGGAGAACTTCGAGATCTACCGTTGGCCGCTGGCCGGCCCTCAATCGGCTCGAACCATCCTGCACGGGCACAACAGCTGGGTCCGCTCGTTTGATTTCTCACCCGACGGCCGCTGGCTGTATTCCGGCGGCTACGACGACCGGATCGGCATCTGGCCTCTGGCCGACCCCCAACCGGCTCCCGAGCGGATGCTGGTGGCTCACGAGGGTTGGGTCCGCTGGATACGCACCAGCCCCGACGGTTCGCTGTTGGCCTCGTGTGGCAACGACAACCTGCTGAAGCTCTGGGACACGCGGACCTGGGAGCTGGTGCGCGTTTTCGAGGGCCACAAGCGGTATCCCTACGCGGTGGTCTTCCATCCCGACGGCAAGCGGTTGGCGTCGTTTGACCTGATGGGCGTGATCAAGGAGTGGAACATCGTCTCGGGCAAGGTCACTCGGCAGTGGGAAGCCAAGTTCATGTGGGGCTTCGACCAGAAGTTCCGGGCCGACATGGGTGGTGCCCGCGACATGCGGTTCAGCCCCGACGGCAAGTACCTGGCGGTGGCGGGTCTGACCGAGGTCACCAACGCGTTTGCCGGCACCCACAAGCCGATGGTGCTGCTGATGGACTGGGAGACGGGCGAGTTCAAGAAGAAGCTGAAGATCGATTCGCGGGGAATGGCCTGGGGCATCCGGTTTCATCCGGAGGGATTCCTGGTCGGTTCCGGAGCCCCCTCGGGGTCGCTCTGGTTCTGGAAACTCGACGGCGACAAGCCCTTCCACACCTTCAAGCTCAGCGGCGGCGGCCGCGCCCTGGATCTCTCACCCGACGGCCGCCAGGCCGCCGTGGCCCAGACTGACTGCAAGCTGCAGATCGTGCAGTTCACGGCCAAGTCGGCCTAGCCCGGACCGGCCCGGGCTCACTTTGCGTCACCGGCCTCGCGGACCTTCTCGAGCACCAGTCGGTTGCCCGCGTCGTTGTACTCGATGCGGTTCATGAACGACCGCATCAGCATGATGCCTCGGCCGCCGGGTTTGTCGAGGTTTTCGTCGGCGGTGGGATCGGGGACCGCCGCCACGTCGAAACCGGTACCTTCGTCTTCGATGACGATGGTCACGCGGTCCTCAGTGAAGCGGCAGTCGATGTGAACCTGCTTGGCGGGATCCATTCCGTTGCCATGCTTGATCGCGTTGACCAGGGCCTCTTCCAACGCCAGGCGGACTCCGAAGAGGTCGTGATCCGAGTACGAGCGGCCCTCGAGCAGTCCGATGATACGCTCCTGCACCTTTCGCCCCTGTGACGTGTCACTGGCGATGCTGACGGTAAAATCGTCCGCGGATAAGGTCATCACAAGACAGCCGGGCGAAGCGATGGGCAGGTAAAATCGGCTCGGGCTCGTACGAAGCGGCTGCCTCGGGCTGAGCCCTCAGTGAGCGAAACGGTGGTCTCGTGGTGGGCCAGCGCCCACCCGGCGACCGGATCAGAAGCCCTCCAGGGCCTGTTCGCGCGAGTCGTAGATCGCAAACAGCTTGTCGAGTTTTGTGATCTTGAAGACCTCGAGGATCTCGGCTCGTACCGAGCACATGGACAGCTGTCCCTGTGTGGCCTTGAGCTTCTTGTCCATCACGATCAACTTGCCGAGCGCCGCACTCGACAGGTATTCGACGTTGCTGAAGTCCAGCAGCACCTTGCGTCGCCCATCATCCTCGACCAGCGAGAACATCTGGTTGCCAATCACCTGGATGTTGGTCTCGTCGAGGATCTTCTTGTCGATGAAACGCGCCACCGTGACGTCACCGACTTCCTCCAGATCGAGTCGGCGATGACTTGCCGCCATGTGTTGCTCCCGTTTTACACGCCCGAGACTGGCCAAAGTGGCCCTGTTTTTTTTGAATCATGCGGTCTGCCGATTCGGCTGTCAAGTAGATCGGCGGCCGCCGAGCTCGCTTGGCGCGTCCGGGGCCGGAGCGTTAGAACCTCTCAGACCGTCTCCAGGCCCGATCACCGACACAACCGGATGCCACGATGAACGCGCCAGCCACGTACTCCCAAACCTGGGACCTCGACAGCCTCGCACCCAACCCCGACAGCGACGCATTCGGCGAGCTGCTGGGGTCGTATCGAGACGACCTGTCGGGCCTGGCCAACCAGGCCGACAGCCTGGCTCCGTTGGGGGATCCCGACCCCGAGGTGCTCAATGCCTGGGAACAGTTCCTGGAATCACTCGAAGACATTGCCAGCCGGGGCACCGAGTTGGACGCCTTCATCGGCTGCCACGCCGCGGCTGACGCCAACAACCGCCGCCTGCACCAGCTCGAGGCCGAGATGTCCGCCCTGGGGCCTCTGCGAGCCCGCCTGGCCCTGGCCGTCCAACTGGGCCTGCAGGCCGCCACACCCGAACAACTCGCCGAATGCCTAGCCGCCAGCCAGCCGCTGGCCCGCATCGCCTACTGGCTCACCGACCAGCGAACCCTCGCCTCACTCAGACTCCCTCGCGATCAGGAACTGCTGGCCTCCGAATTGGACGTCGATGGCCTGCACGCCTGGGGCCGGCTCTACGACCGGGTCTCAGGCGCCCTGCGGATCACGGTCATGGAGCAGGGGGAGCTGGTCGAGAGGTCTCCCGGGCAGGTGCAGTTCGACTCCGCCGACCGTTCGATTCGCCAGAACAACTACTTTTCCTCGCTGAAGGCCTGGCGGACCGCCGGGGACACCTGTGCCGATGCACTCAACCACATCGCCGGCACCCGCCTGACCAAGTACCGCCGCCTGGGTCTCGAGGACCACCTCTCGGCTCCCCTGCATTTCAACAGGATGCAACGCGAAACGCTCTCGGCGATGTGGGCGGCCGTCGACGACCGCAAGGACACTCTGCTCGGGTTCCTCTCGGCCAAGGCCCGCCTGCTCGGCGTCGACCACCTCTGCTGGTACGACCTCCAGGCCCCGCTGCCCACCACCTCGGCAGACGCCGCCGAAATCGACTACGACACCGGTTGCAACCTGATCATCGAGGCCTTCGGCCGCTTCTCACCGGACTTCGGCGAGTTTGCCCGCACGTCGATCGTCGAGAGTTGGATCGAGGCCGAGAATCGTGAGGGCAAGCGTCAGGGTGGCTTCTGCACCGGGTTCCCTCTACGTCAGCAATCACGCATCTTCATGACCTACGTCGGCACGCTCGACAGCATGTCGACGCTGGCTCACGAAATCGGGCACGCCTACCACTCGCACGTGCTCCGCGAACAACCGCTGTTCCTGCAGGACTACCCGATGAACCTCGCCGAGACCGCCTCGACCTTCGCCGAAGCGGTGCTCGGAGAAGAACGTCTCGAAGCGACCTCGGACCGCAATCAACAACTCGCCATCCTCGACACCATGCTCTCCGACTCGGTCGGCTTCCTGATGAACATCCACGCCCGGTTCCTGTTCGAGGATCGCTTTCACCTCGAACGCGCCGCCGGAGAACTCTCGGCCGAACGCTTCTCGGAACTGATGGTCGAATCGCAACAGCAGGCCTACCTGGGTGCCTTGGGCGAGGACGGCTGGAACGACACCTTCTGGATCTCGAAGCTGCACTTCTACATCAGCTCGTTGCCCTTCTACAACTTTCCGTACACGTTCGGGTACCTGCTGTCGCTGGGGCTGTATGCCTTGGCCCGCGAAAGTGGTGG
>CAUZEQ010000201.1:0-9056 GCA_963578885.1 Planctomycetota bacterium | reverse complement strand
CTCGGCTTCCAAGCCCAATTCCCGCTGTTTCATTCTCGCGAGGACGTGATCCCCGACGCGAGACTCGAGGACCTGCTGACTCTGATGGAACGGCTGTTTGGTGCCTATGGTACGGCGCTGTCGGAAGCCGCCGCGCGAGGCCGCAGCGACCTGGTCAATCGACTCAACAACGACTTCCAGACACTCGCGCTGAACTGGGACGGCTACGGAGCCTCGATCGTCGTCGACCTCGCAGCCGAATCCGGAGTCCGCCGCTGGTGGTCGGCGTCGCAGGCGGCACGCGTCCTGGCCACCTGGCAATCGGCCGGGGCCGCTCGAGGCGACCTGGCCTTCTGGGCTCGGCAGGTCGAGGACTTCTCGAGATTTCAGGCCGGGCCGGCCTACGCCCAGATCGTCGAGGCTCTGCTCGATCGACACGACCTGCCCGCCACCATGGGGCTGCTGATGCAGTGGCTCAACCAGGCCATCCCCGGAGACCTCGCAGGCGGAACCGGCAGCATCGCCGGACTGCTCGGCCGCTGGCTCGAACTCGCCACAGACCCCGAGCACGTGCGACCCTCGCAACAGCATACGCGGATGGTCGAGAGGTTCTTCGCAGTCCTGGAAGCCAACGCCGAGTCCTACTGGTCCGTACCACGGCTCGACGACGAATTGCTCGAACTCGCCACACCCGAACTCCCCACACCGCTCGAAGAACTCCTCGACTCGATCGGACTGCCCGATGAGGACGGCGACGAGGAATTCGGAGATCCGTTGGAAACCACCGAGGAACCCGACTTCGGGAACGAATTCGGGAATGAATTCGAGAACGGCTTCGGGAACGGCATTGAGGGTGGGCCGATCGACGAGGAGGGAGTCGACGATGACGATGCCCAGACCCTGTTCTCGGCCGCCTACGACGATGTCACGTTTCGAGACAGCGCCGACGACGGGTTTGAAGCCGAACTGCTCGACGACGGCTTCCTGCCGGGATCGACCGAGTTCGAGGGGCTGTACCGAGAACTGGTGCCGAGGTTGAAATTCCTCGAGTCGATTGCCCGGCTGTGGCAGCAGGTGGTCGCCGGAGCCCCCCAGCTGCCGGGGCTCGATCCCGAACGGGCCCTGGGCTGGACCGCCCAGGCCCGCACGATGCAGGAAGAACTGCTCGGGCTGCTCGACGCAATCTGGCAACACCAGATCCCCACCCCCTCGGGACACACCGAATCGGGGATCGAGTTCGATGTGCAGTTGCAGACCAAGTACGAGCTGCTGCAGGTGGTGATGGGCGTGCACGTGCAGGCGCGGCGGGCCGAGCTGATGCTGAGAGGACTCTCGCCGAATCAGGCCGCCGACGGAGACCGCCGCGAGCACCGGCTCTGGAGACTGCTGGCCGGAGCGGTGATCCACGGCGACACCGCCACGGTCAGGCAGGCACTGCCGGTGCTGCTGCGGCGACTGGCCCGCCAGCCGCTGCTGTATGTGCCGCTCGATGCCGGAGGCGACCCACACCAGATGCTCGCCGCGCGCACCCGACACGCCGACCTGCAGTTCCTGGTCGAGCACCTGCCGAGGCTCGGGCTGTTGCGAGAAACCTCGCAGGTGCTGCGAACCGCCTACCTCATGGAACGCAGGTCGCGACCCGATGGGGCGGCGGTCACCGAATTCGATCGGCTGTTCCGACAGGCACTGCGGCATACCCTCGAAGCGGTCTGCCACGCCGCTCAGTCCTGGCCCTCCCAGCGCGGCATCACACCGCGACGGGACCTGCCCGGAACTCCCCCGCGGACCCGGCCGCCGCGATCGCACGGACCCAGACGAACACGCCGCCCCGACCAACGCACACCCCGCTCGGGGCTCGATCGAGACAAACGGCTGCTGGAGTTCATCGAGGAACTCGTCGATCGATTCCAGATCCCCTGGCTGCGACACAGCAGTCGCACCAGGCTCGCGGCAGCCGAGACGATCGAACCCGAGGAGACCTGGCAGGATGTCCGCGAGTTCATCGACAACTACGGCAGCGAACTGTTCGCCGCTCCCAGGCTGACACTCGGGCACATCCGGACCATCCTGCACCAGGGAACCGATTGGCTGCTCGAGCATCTCGAGGCCGAGGTCGACGAGGATCCGCTGGCGGAGAGTCGGCTGGTCGACGACCTGCAGTCGGGCACGCTCGATCGGGAACACGCCGCACAGATCCTGCAGATGATCTACCAGACGATCATCGATCGCTACTTCCGCTTCATCGAATACAACACCACCACCACCCAGTCGGACTATGGCGAGAAGATTCACTGTCTGCTCGATTTCCTGCGACTCGAAGCGGCCTACGATCGCGATGCCTGGAACTTCACGCCGTCGGAAATCGCTCACGAAGTCCTCGCCCAGGGACCGCGGCCGTGGCTGGCGACGGTGTGGGAGGAGATGTGTGGTCGGGGCGTGAGACACAGTGCCGAGTTGCACCTCGAACGACTTGCCCAGCTCGAATCGCTGTGGGGCATGAGACTGCCGGCACTGGCCGACCGCGTGGCCGAGCGATTTCTGAGACCGCTGGCGGTCAATCGGATGAGATCCCTGATCGAAACCGCGCGACAGGACGCTCGGGCACAACGCGAGTACTCACCGGCATTCGAGCGACTGCAGACCGAAGTCGACCGCTACCTCCACGAAACGCACGGGTCGGGAATCGATGTTCCGCCCTGGCTGCAGAGGCTCGAAGGAGAAATCGACCGGCGGCCGACGGTGTCGCGGCCGCGAACCGTCGTGGGGCTCACACCCAGAGCCATCTCACACCAACTCGCGACCTGGCAGAGGTCGATCATGAGGCGTCGGCGGCGACGGAACTGAAACCCGTCGCAAAGAACCCGCCTACTCCTCGTCGGAGTCAGACCGCTTCGCTGCCGCCACGATCTTGGATTGCTCCTGGGGCGGGACCGGCTCGTAGTGGCTGAACTCGTAGGTGTAGGACCCCTGCCCACCAGTCATGCTCGAAAGCGACCGCGAGTAGGTCATCACCTCGGCCAGCGGCACCTTCGCCGTCACCACCTGGAAGCCGCCACCGGCGTTGTCCATACCCTCCATCCGGCCGCGGCGGGTGTTCAGGTCGCTGGTGATGTCGCCGAGATGAGAGTCCGGGACGGTGATCTCCAACTTGACGATCGGCTCGAGCAAGACCGGGTGGGCCTGCTGGAAGACCTCGCGGAAACACCGGTTCGCCGCGGTCTTGAATGCCGTCTCGTTGCTGTCGACCGGGTGGTCCTTGCCGAAATACAGCTCGCAGGTGCAGTCCTGGACCTGGAACCCCGCGATCACCCCCTGCTCCATTCGCTCGCGGACCCCCTTCTCCACTGCGGGAATGAAGTTGTTGGGAACCGATCCACCGCTCACCCGGTCGATGAAGCAGTAGTTCAGGCTGTCGTCGTAGTTGAAGGAACGCAGGTTCTCGAAGTTCGCCTTGATGAAGAAGTCGTCGGGCTCACCAAACTCCTGGACCAGGCTCTGGACCTTGAAGTGCACCTCGGCGAACTGCCCGGCACCTCCGGTCTGCTTCTTGTGCCGGTAACTCCCTTCGCTGGAACCGCTGACCGTTTCGCGATAGGGGATCTTCGGAGCGCGGGTCACCATGTGGACCTTGTCGCGGCTGGCCATCCGCTTCTCGATCACCTGCAGGTGCAATTCGCTCATCCCCATCATGACGATTTCCTTGGTCTGGGGCTGGCGTTCGACCCTGAAGGTCGAGTCCTCCTCCTCGATCTTCTGCAGGGCTCCGGAGATCTTCGTCTGGTCCGCCTGGCTCTTGGGCTTCACGGCCAGCCCGACCATCGGTCGAGGAAACTCGATCGCGGCCAGCTCGGTGCCCGAGGCGGCCGCCAGGGTGTCCGAGACCTTCAGGTCCTCCATCTTGACCAACACCACGATCTGGCCGGCCACCGCCTCCTCGACAGCCTCCTGCTCGGCTCCGCTGACCGAGAGCAGCTGGCCGATCTTGACCGCCTTGTCGATGCGGGGGACAGTCACCGATGAGTCCTTCTTGAGCGTCCCCGAGAAGACTCGAATGAAACTCATCTTCGATACGAAGGGATCGATGCGAGTCTTGAAGACCTGGGCCAGCAGCGAGTCCCCGCCCACATCGATCGCCACGTCCTCACCACCCGCACTCGCGGTTCGCTCAACGTCACCGGGAGCCAGAGAACAACTGACCAGGCCGCTGAGGAATTCGTCGACGCCCACATCGGTCTTGGAACTGCTGCAGAAGATGGGGATCAGCGTGCCCGAGGCGATCGCGGTGCTGACGCCCGAGGAGAGTTCTTCCTGCGAGAGTGCCTCGCCCTCGAGATAACGCTCCATCAACTCCTCGTCGGCCTCCACGATCGAGTCCATCAACGACTGGTTGACCTCACTGGGATCCAGTTCCACCCCGTCGGGCACATCAGAGGGCACGTCCAGCGTGCTGATGACTCCAGAAAAGTCTCCTCCGGTCCCCACCGGAACATTCAACGGCACGCAAGCGCGTCCGAAGGCCTCCTGGATCTCGTCGACCAGGCCGGAAAAATCCACGTTGTCCATGTCGCACTTGTTGACCAGGATCATCCGCCCCAGCCCGGCGTCCCCGGCGGCCTGGAACGCCCGTCGCGTGTTCACCTCGATCCCCGCACCCGCACTGATCACCACCACCGCGGTTTCGACCGCCGCCAGCGCACCGATCATCTGGCCGCTGAAATCGGGAAACCCGGGCGTGTCGATCAACTGGATCCGCTTGCCGTCGTGGTCGAACTGGATCAGCGTGGAACTGATGCTCGAGTTGCGGTCCTTTTCCTCGTCGTCGGTGTCGAGCAGGCTGCTGCCGTCGTCGACCGATCCGGCTCGCGTCGCCACGCCGGCTTTGAACAGCAGCAGGTCGGCAAGAGTCGTCTTGCCGGTCGCGCCGTGCCCCACCAGTGCCACGTTGCGGATGTCAGCAGTCGTTACGTCGGCCATCGCTGTCGGTTCTTGCTACGAGGGAATTCCCGATGCCCCGGTGCGGCAATCCACGACGCCGCACCACGGTGAATCCGCCGATAATAGGTGATCCCCGGCGCGTTCGCCACCAGTCGGACGGCACCAGGTCCACCACCCACAACGGCTCGCGGACCCACAGGTCCCGGCCGAAGAACCGGCCGAAGAACCGGCCGAAGAACCGGCCGAAGAACCGGCCCAACTCGACGCTAGAACGGCACCGGCAGCAGCAACAGGTGATGCTCGAACAGAACCCTCCTGCCGTGCTCGCTGAACAGCGGAGTGAAGAACAGCAGGAAGACATAGAAGCTCAGCAACGGCAAGATCGCCAGACGCCAGAACCAGTGCCACAGCAGGTACGAGCGGCGAGGTCGTTTCGTGGCACGGTGATACGCCCAGCCGGTGAGCAGCCGCGACGGGTAGATCGTCATCACGAACACCAGCGTCGTCATCCACATCGCGTCGGCAGGCAGCAGGTAGATCTTGAAGAGATACAGCGGCAGTGAGAGCGCCGAGGTGATCGTGATCACGATGAACCAGCACATCGGCGACCGGCAGAACAACTCGCGGATCGCACCCAATTCGAACATCGCCCGCATCCGGTTCTCCGTCGCCAACCGCGCCTGCAGAAACGGAACCCACGCCAGGACCAGCACCAGGTTCAATCCGCCCACCAGCATCACCAGACCCTGGCCCACGTTGTCGACCTGCTGGTACACACCGAACAGGCCACTGGGAACGACCAGCCACAGCAACCCACCCAGCAGGCCGCGGAGGCCCAGGGAGAAGTGGTGACCGATCCGCATCTGCGACACGAACGCCAGGACGTGGCCCTCGGCACGCTCAAAATACCCGCCCCGCCGCAATTCTCCGATCAACCACAGCACGTTCTTCAACGGACGTACGAAACAGCCCAGGCTCCCGCCTCGTGCCAACGCCAGCAGCAGGTGACCGGTCACCAGCACCACCGTGATCCCGTGCAACACGGCCAGAGTCACAGTCGCGGTGCCCTGCGGGGCAATCAGGCGGTAGTCGGCGAGCACCTGAGTCAGCCACCAGACCGGCAGCAGCCACCCGGCCAGCCCCACCACGATCGCTCCGAAGCGTGGAGCAATTTCCAGCAACGGAAACGCGAACCGCAGCCGACCGGTCCGACCCACCCGACCCTCGACCTCCAGCAAGTAGCCCAGCGCCAGGATGTTCACCAGCGGGATCGCCGCGATCACCGACAGCAACAGCGTCAGGCTGAACAGCCCGAACAGCATGCGGATCACCCAGGCGCTCGCCCGCAGGGGATGATCGATGACGTGGGGACAACGCAGCACCTCACCCAGCGTGTCCTCGGGCAACAACACCAGCCCCTCGGACACCACCTCAGGTGACCTATCCGGGATCAGGACGCCGGGTTCGGAGGTCATCGGCGCAAGTGCGTTGCGGTGGGGAATTGCCAGGGCTCCAGACATCGGCCGCCGCCCTGTTCTACTCTCCCCGTTACGTTATCAAAACGGCCAGACCAGTCTCAGTCGGCCGCCGGGCCTCAGAACCCGGAGGCCGAGATCGTCTTGCCAGTTCGCCGACGACGCCCGAGAATTGTGGGCATGAAGGTCTTGCGTCGAGTCATCCCGCTGCTGCTGGTCGTCGTCGGATTGCTGGCGCTGGTGCAGGCGATCGCCGGACGGCCCACCGGTGACATCGCCACACCCCTTCGACTCGCCGATCGCTTCGCGGCCGATGACTCCACCACGCGACTCGACGAGTGGTTCCAGGGCCGCTGGAGAGACGAACAGATCACGCCGGCGGCCCCCGCCAAGGAAACCACCGTCCTGCGACGACTCTCACTCGCACTGCACGGCACCGTGCCCTCGCTCGAAGAGCTCAGGCAATTCGAGGCCGACAGTGGAGAAAGACGACTCGAACGGTGGACCCAGAGACTGCTGGATGACAGCCGCTACGCAACCTACTTCTCCGAACGACTCGGCCGAGCACTGGTCGGATCCGAGAAAGGTCCGTTCCTGGCCTTTCGCCGAGACCGGTTCCATGCGTGGCTGTCCGAGCAGTTGGCCGCCAACCGACCCTGGGACCAGATCGTCACTCGCCTGGTCACCGCGCGGGGACTGCCGACCGGCGAGCCGGCTACCAACTTCATCACGATTGCCCAGATCGACGACGAGATCGACGAAGAGGTGCTCGCCGGGCGGACGATTCGAGCCTTCCTCGGTCAGCGCATCGACTGTGCCCAGTGCCACGACCATTTCTTCGACCCCCGCTGGAAGCAGGCCCACTTCGAAGGCCTGGCCGCCTTCTATGCTCCGGCTCGCTTTTCTCCGCTGGGAGTCGACGACAACCTGAAGGCCCAGTTCGAAGTGACCGATCACGAAAACGGCACGTCCCGAGTGGTCGAGCCGCAGGTGCCCTTCGGCCGCGAGTGGCTGCCCACAGAAGGCACACCCAGGCGGCGACTGGCCAAGTGGTTGACCGACACGCGGAATCAGAGATTCGATCGGGCGATCGTCAATCGCGTCTGGGGCCAGATGTTCGGTCGCCCCTTCTCCTCCCCGGTCGACGACCTGCCCGACCCCGACGACCCCGCCACCAGGGCACTCGACCTGCTCGCCGAAGACTTCCGCTCACATCGTCGTGAACTCAAGTGGCTGATCCACGCCATCGCCGCCAGCCCCCCCTTCCGCCTCGACTCTCGACCCCACGTGTCCAACGATTCCCAAACCAGCGAGCTGTCTCCCGAGGAACTCCGTCGACACGAGGAGGCCTGGGCCGTGTTTCCGCTGATCCGCCTGCGACCCGAACAGGTCGTCGGCGCCATGCTCCAGGCCGCTTCGATCAAGACCATCGACCGGCACTCACACCTCTTCACCCGCGCCCTGCGGTTCTTCGGCGAACAGGACTTCGTCCAGGACTATGGGGACCTGGGAGACGAAGAACTGTCCGAACAGACCGGCACGATCCCCCAGGCGCTGTTGAGAATGAACGGGCAGTTGGCTCGCGACTTGATCAAGGCCGGAGCATTCGGGGCCACCACCTCCATCGCCCGGGCCACCCAGGGAAACGACGCTTTGTGCCTGAAGAGCTGCTTCGAGGTCTGCCTGGGGCGAAACCCCTCGGCCCGGGAACAGGCGGTCATGGGCGGGTGGCTGGCCGACACGCGAGGCCGCCGTCGCGAAATGGCCGTCGAGGACATCTTCTGGACCCTGTTCAACTCACCCGAATTCTCCTGGAACCACTAGCCTGATGTTGACCGGCCCATCGCTCGACCGCCGTCACTGGCTCCAGCAGACCCTCACGGGACTCGGGGTCGGCTTCGCACTGCCCGCTCTGGATGCCGTGGCTGCCCGGCAGCGAGGCCCCGCTCGGCCCACTTCGCTGATCACGCTCTTCCTGGCCGGCGGACCCAGCCAGCTCGAGACCTGGGACCCTCACCCCGGTCAGAAAATCGGCGGTGAAACCACCGCGATCAAGACCCGCCTGAAGGGGCTCAGGATCGCGTCCGACTACCCTCTGACCGCCGGGATCATCAACGAGCTCTCGGTCATCCGCTCGCTGGTCTCTCGCGAGGGCGATCATCAGCGTGGGGTCTACCTGATCAAGACCGGCTACCGCCCCGACCGCACGCTGACTCACCCCTCACTCGGAGCAATCCTCGCCAAGGAACGCTGGGACAAGACGATCGAGATCCCTCAACACGTCTCGCTGGGTGGCGGACCCCGGCCGGCTCGAGGCGGATTCCTCGGGGCCCAGTACGACGCCTACAAGATCTACAACCCCGGGAAGAGGCTCAGAAACATTGCCTCGCAGATCAAGGACAAGCGGCAGCTCCGTCGGCTGCGGGGCCTGAAGGTCGTCAGCCAGACCTTCAGCCTGGGCCGCCTGGCCGCCACCCGGGGCACCCAACACCAACTGATGGTCGACCGTGCCCTGGCCATGATGAACTCCGACCAGCTCAAGGCCTTCCAGATCGACGACGAATCCCGCTCCACCATCGACCTCTATGGCGACACCCGTTTCGGCCGAGGCTGCCTGGTCGCTCGCAAGCTCGTCGAGGCCGGAGTCCGAGCCATCGAGGTCACCCT
>CAUZEQ010000200.1:0-9102 GCA_963578885.1 Planctomycetota bacterium | reverse complement strand
ATTAACGGTAGCAGTCGGTTCGGGGGGGGACAAGCAGCGGCGCCCGGTGGGGAAAGCTGTTGTCGGGTAGGGATGTGTGGCCATAGAATCGGGGTCAATGATCCCCAAGACGGGCGAAGGAGTGAGCTGATGAGCGGCATGACACGCAGGGTGGCGTTGGCGGGGATGATCGGTGGAGTCGGCAGCCTGGCTGGCTGTGACGGGAGCTTTCCGATGGGGTCGGGTGGCTCGGCCTTCGGCAGCTTCCTGGGCGAGACGCCTCCGTCGCTGGAAGCCGGTGGCACGTGGCTCAACGCCGACGCCCCACTGACAATCTCGGGACTGGCCGGCAGCGTGGTGTGGCTGGAATTCAGTTTCCTGCGCTGAGGGGGCTGCCAGGCGATGGTGCCCCAACTGGTCAGTTGGCATGAGAAGTGGTCCGAGCAGGGCCTGGTCATCATTGAAATCGACAACGGAGCCGTCGACACTCTCGATGCGGTCGAACAGCACGTATCCGACAAAGGCATTCCGTTTACCGTGCTGCACGACACGGGAGGCACCGTCTGCGAGCGGTACTCGGTGATGGCCTACCCGTCGGCCTACCTGCTCGACAAAACAGGAACGGTCATCTGGGAGGGTCACCCGATGGATCCCTCGGCAGCGACCGCGCGAATCGAGGCGGCGTTATCCTGAGCAGTTTGGGGTCGGCGAGTTTTCAGTCGCTGACCACCTGCCCGTCCCGCAGCCGCAACGTCGCGTCGCCCGGCTCGATGTAGCTCTCGTCGTGAGTCACCACGACGACGGTGGTGCCGAGTTCATCTCGGAGGTCCCGCAGGTAGCCCATCACCTCGGCACCGGTCCGGTGATCGAGTTCTCCGGTCGGTTCATCGGCGAGTACCAGCTTGGGCCGTTTCAAGAGCGCGCGGGCGATCGCCACCCGCTGCTGTTCTCCGCCGGAAAGTTCCGCAGGTCGGTGCCGTTGCCGGTCACCGAGCCCGACGTGTACCAGCAGATCCTCGGCCCGCTGCCGCAACTCGCCGCTGACCCCGATCGGCAGAAAGGGGGCCAGCACGTTGTCCAGCGCCGTCAGGTTGCCCAGCAGGTTGAAGCTCTGGAAGACAAACCCCACCTCGGTGCGGCGGAACTCGTCCTGCTCCTCTCGAGACAACTCGTTGATCAGGCGTCCGTCGATGGTGATCGAGCCCCCGCTGGGCCGATCGAGCGCTCCCAGCAGGTACAGCAGCGTGCTCTTGCCGCTGCCCGAGGGTCCCAGCACGAATTGGAAACTGCCGTCAACGATCCGCGCGGTGACACCCCGCAGGGCCCGGACCGTCGTCGGACCGATCGTGAACTCCTTGGTCAGATCCTCGATCTCGATCGAGTAAACCGGCGAGGTCTGCGTCATCGGGTCTCCAGCGGTCGCTTACCCACGGCGGATGGCCTCCATGGGCGAGAGCCGCATGGCCCAGAAGGCCGGGTAGAGGCCCGAGGTGATTCCCAACATCGCACTGAAGAACAGGGCAAAGATCAGCAGCCCGGGGCTGGCATACAGCTGGATTCGATCGGGCCAGGTGGTGTTGATGAACTCGGTCCCCACCAGTCCCACTGTGCACCCGATCACTCCGCCGGTCACACCCAGCACGGCACTCTCACAGGTGATCAGCATCATCACGTCGCGGCGGCTCCAGCCGTTGGCCTTGAGAATCCCGAAATCGATGATCCGCTCGGTGACGCTCATCAACATCGTATTGATAATCGACAGCACCGCGATCAGGACCCCGATGCTGGTCATCACGCCCAGGAACACGTCCAGGTCCGCGCTGAACTCGTCGAGTCGTTCGGCCCAGTCATCGGATGTCCGCACCTCGATCGGCTCGGCCTTTGCGTCGACAGCCCGCGACTCCGCGGCCGGCGTAGCCCCGGCGAGCCAGTTCTGGATGGCCAGCAGCAGGTCGATCAGGGGGTTCCCGGTGGCCATCGCGCCGACGATGTTTCCGCCGGAGGTGATCTCGCGGCCCCGGAACTTCTCGCGAATCCGCTCGGCCAATACCTCGTTTTCGACCGTCCCGTCCGGTTCGACATAGAACGCGGAGGCGCTGTTGGGTTCGAAACGGGTCAGGCGACGGACCACGTCGATGTCGACGATGATCGAGATATCCAGCATCAACTGTCCGCAGTGGTAGATGCCGACAATCGTGAACTCGTCGCCGTTGATCGACAGTTGGTCTCCGATACCGACCTCGTGCTCCTCGGCGATCTGACGGCTGATCACCGTGTGGAGTTGGTGTCGGTCGGTCTGGTCGAGGAAACGGCCCTCGACCAGTGCGTCCCGGTAGACGTCCTTCTTGAGTTTCTGTCGCTCGGCGATGCTGGTCCCGAACAGGAACCGGGGTGGGGCGATCACCCGTTCGCCCTCGATCAGGTTGACCCGCGACCAGACCTCGGGGTTGACCACCCCCACCCCGTCGATCTCGGCAACCTCCTCGGCCCAGCTCGCCGGAATTCGCGAAAACAGGGGCAAAGGGGCCCCGGCCTGCATGATCGCCAGGCCGGGGATCCGGCCAAAGGTGTCCTTGACCATGCGGTCGATGCCCTCGGCAACCGAGAACAATCCGACCATTCCGGCGATGGCCACAGACAGTCCGGCCAGCGCGAGTAGCGACCTGAGGGGTCGCGAGACGAGATTCTGGATTGCGAATCGCCACATCGTCCCAGCAGAATAGGTCTCGTCCCCCGTTTCTGGAAGTGACGCACAGACGGGGGACGTGGACCCAGATCGATCTGTACCGATACAGATCGATACCGATCGACCGAGAATGGCACAGAACGACTCCCATGACAGACCGTGACTACTACCAGGTGCTGGGGATCTCTCGCTCAGCGTCCTCCGATGAAATCCACTCCGCCTACAAGTCGCTCTCGCTGAAGTTCCACCCCGACAAGAACTCCGACGACGCCCGGGCGGCCGAGCAGTTCAAGGAGGTCCAGGAGGCGTACGCTGCCCTGGGTGACGAGGAGACGCGAGCCCAGTACGACCGTTTCGGTCCGGCTTACAAGCAGGCTCGGGCTGCCGGAGCCGGGGCGGGGGGGTTTTCGCCCGGCGAGACGCCCGGCGGATTCGACTTTTCGAACCTCTTCGGCGGCGGCTTCGAATTCGGTGACCTCTTCGGCGGCGGACGGGCGACTTCGAGGGAACCGGCTCGACCCCGACGCGGAGCCGACATCAGGGCTCAGATCCAGATCCCCTTCCAGGTGGCGGCGCGCGGAGGTGGTCACGAGCTGCCGATTCGACCAGACGGTGAGGGGGGGCGGATCGAGAGGATCACGATCAAGATCCCGCCGGGGATCAGCAGCGGCGAGGTACTCAGGCTCAAGGGACAGGGGGGAACCGTCCCGGGTGGTCCGGCCGGTGACGTGCTGGTGAGTGTCGACGTGGCACGCCATCCGTGGTTTCGACGCGACGGTGACAACCTGCTGATCGAAGTGCCGGTGACTCCGGTCGAAGCCGTGCTCGGAGCACGGATCGAGGTGCCGACTCTCGACGAGGGACCCGTGATGCTGACCATCCCGCCGGGCACCTCGGGAGGCCGAAGACTGAGACTCAAGGGGAAGGGCGTCAGCAACCAGAAGACCGGGACGCCCGGTGACCAGCTGGTGCTTGTGCAGATCGTCGCACCCGGTGAGCTTTCCGACCAACAGCGCGAGTTGTACCAGCAGCTGGCCGACTCGGACGCCGCCTCGAACGGGTCTCCACGCAAGCGACTGTGGGGTGCATCGTGACCGGATGGGTCATGTGGGCGGCATCCAGTTTGGCAACCGGGTCGGCGACGGGTCCGCAGGGGGGTTCGGTTCCGGCCGAGTTGGCCCGGGAGGTCAGTTCGGTGCTGGTGATCGTGGCGATCCTGGTCGTCGGCCTGCTGGGCCTGGCGGCCGTGGCCCTGGTGCTGATGATGGGCGGGCGGTTGAGACGTCGGGTGCAGGACGGACTGCCGCACGGTGAATCGCCTCCAGACCCGATGTGGCCCTTGCAGGTGCCGGTGGACGAGGAGGAGAATCGGGGAGACGATTGAAAGGTCCACCGCAGCCGAATCTGACCTCGAACCTGGATTCATGACCAGTCTTGTTCCCAACCAGCGTCTTCCCGCCTGGCGTCGCCTGCGTCGCCAGCGTGACTTCGATCGGATCTACGCCGCTGGGTGCCGGGCCGGCGACGGGCGGTTGCTTGTCTTTGCCGATGTGGGTCTCGAGAGTCGTGGGACGCGATTCGGGCTCAGCGTTTCGAAGAAGCATGGCAACGCCGTTTGCCGAGGTCGCCTGAAGAGGTTGCTCCGCGAAGCCTTCCGATTGCAGCAGGCCGATCTGCCCGAAGGACTCGACCTGGTGCTGATTCCCCGGCAGGGCGAACTGCCGACGCTCGAGGACTTCAAGGCCAGCCTGTTGAAGCTGGCGGGCCAATTGGCACAGAAGCTGGCTGAGGGGGCCGGTCGATGAGCCAGTGGATTCGGAACTGGGTGGAAGTCCCCGGCCGGGTGCTGTCGTGGTCGATGATCGGCGTGGTGAGGGTGTACCAGTGGACGTTGAGTCCGGTGATCGGCCGCCAATGCCGATTTCAACCCACCTGCAGCCAGTACATGATCGGGGCGGTCCAGAAGTACGGACCGATCCGGGGAGCCTGGCGGGGTGTGAAGCGGATCTGCCGCTGCCACCCGTGGCATCCAGGTGGTGAGGATCCGGTGTGACGGCGTGACCCGCTACTCGCCCATCACCTCGGTCTCCTTGTTCGACGCCAGCTGATTGACCTTTCCTTCGGCCTTCTTGGTCAGTTCCTGGATCTCGTCCTTGGCCAGGTCGCGGTCGTCTTCGGAGAACTGTTTCTGTTTTTCGCCTGCTTCGGCGTGCTTGTTGGCATCTCGGCGTACGTTTCGGATCGCCACGCGGGCCTCTTCGGCCAGCTCCTTGACTCTCGAAACCAGCTGCCGTCGTCGTTCGGTTGAGAGTGCGGGGATGTTGAGTCGGATCAGTCGGCCATCGGAGTTGGGCGAGAGACCCAGTTCGCTGGCCTGGATCGCCTTGACGATGTCGCTGATGACTCCGGGGTCGAACGGCCGGATCACGATCTGCTGCGGCTCGGGGACGCTGATGGCGGCGAGTTGTTTGAGTGGTGTCGGAGCCCCATAGGCTTCGACTCTCAGCGAATCGACCAGTGCCGGGGTAGCCCGTCCGGTCCTGAGTCCCTGCAGTTGTCCCTGGTAGACTCCGACCGCCTTGTCCATGCGGTCTTCACAATCGAGCAGAATCTCGTCCTGGTCCATGATTGCCGTCCGTCGTCTGATCTGCGAAGGGTGGTCGGGTCAAAGATATCCGATGGAGTCGCTCATTCAAGGCGTTCGAGTTCACTCGTCGGGCGTGGGGATCACCCGGGTGCCGATGCGTTCTCCGGCGATGACCCGTTCGATGTTGCCGGTCTTGCGGTAGTTGAAGACGACAATCGGCAGCCGGTGTTCCATGCAGTGGTGAATGGCCTGTGCGTCCATGACTTCGAGTCCCTGTCGGAGCACGTCCTGGTAGGTGATCTCGCTGTAGAGCACCGCGTGCGGGTTCTTCTCGGGGTCCTCGGCATAGATGCCATCGACTCGAGTTGCCTTGAGCACGACATCGGCTTCGATTTCTCGCGCCCGCAGTGCCGCGGCGGTATCGGTTGTCACAAACGGGCTGCCGGTCCCCGCGGCGAGTATGACGACACGGCCTTTTTCGAGATGCCTGAGGCAGCGTCTGCGGATGAAGGGTTCGGCGACCCCTTCCATGCGGATCGCCGACTGCAGCCGCGTGGGGACTCCAGCGTTCTCCAACGCATCCTGCAGGGCCAGCCCGTTGATGACGGTGGCGAGCATACCCATGTAGTGAGCGGTGGGAGCGTTGATCGACTGGCTGACTTCGGCGAAGTTCTTGCCTCGCAGGATGTTGCCACCTCCGCAGACGATCGCCAGCTGCACACCGGTTTCGACGACCCGCCGGATCTGTTCCGAGATCGAGGCGACCTCGACCATGCTGATCCCCGACTCACCACTGCGGCAAAAGCTCTCGCCGCTCATCTTCAACAGCACGCGTCCGTAGGCGGCTGCGGCGGGTGAGGAGGCACCGGTGGGAGTTTGGTCGGGCATCGTGTTCGGCCCCCGAGGTCGAAGAGATCTGATCGGGGGAGTCGAGTGTGGTGCTAGTTGCCGAGCACCCAGCGTGTGAAGCTCCCGGCGGTCAGGCCGCTTTCGGCGAGCACCTGGCTGACGGTCTTCGACTCCTCCTTGACGAACTGCTGTGCGTTGAGCACACCCTGTTCCTGGTAGAAGACCTTCATCCGTCCCTCGACGATCTTCTCGATGATGTTCTCCGGCTTGCCGGTCGCTCGAGCTTCTTCGGAGAGTCTCTCTCGTTCCGCATCGACGGCTTCGGCATCGAGATCTTCGGCGTTGACGGTCGAGGAATTCATGGCGGCGATGTGCATGGCGACGTCCCGGAGCACCGCGGCGCGGCCGGCATCGCCGACGGCCTGGAACAGGACACCGGTCTTGCCGTCGTGGTGGACGTAGCCGTCGACGGGCCCGTCGATCCGGGCCACCTTGGCCAGCACGACCTTCTCGCGGATCTTGCTGATCACCTCCTCGTAGGACTCGCGGAGCGTCCGCGACGAGTCATCGGGCGAGGGTTGGTCGAGCAGAGCGTCGGGGCTGTCGGCTCCGGGTCCTTCCAGCAGTTGAGTGGCACAGTTCTGTGCCAGGGTCTGGAACTCGTCGTTATTGGCCACGGGTGCCGATTCGCACTGCAGTTCGATCATGGCACCCGACGAGCCATCATCGGCGACGGCGATGGCGATGCGTCCTTCGGAGGTGGCGTTGTCGGCCCGCTTGAGCATCACCTTCTGGTTCTGCTCCTTGAGGATCTCGATCGCCTTCTCCTGGTCCCCGTCGGCGGCCACCAGTGCGTGCTTGCACTCCATCATGGGCAGGTCGGTCAGTTGCCTGAGCACCTTAACCTGAGCGGCAGTGATGTCTGCCATCGAGAGTCTCCGAAGCGTGAAGTCAGCGTATAGGGGACGACCGAAAGATCGCAGGGGTCTCGAACGATTCCACCCGAGTTCGGCCGGGTCAGATTGGTGGGGCGCGGGGAGACAGCCCCGGAGGCCGCTATCGCGTCGGCACCGCCTTGGGTTCGTCTTTCTTCGGAACCGGCTTCTCCTCGGGCACCAGCGATCGGCCTTCGGTAATCGAGCTGGCGAGGTGTTCGAGGATGAGTCGGATCGAGCGGATGCTGTCGTCGTTGCCGGGGATCGGCAGGTCGACGGTATCCGGATTGGAATCGGTATCGATCAGGGCGACCACGTTGATTCCCAGGATGCGTGCTTCGCGAACGCAGTTGTATTCGCGGCCGGGGTCGACGACCACCAGGGCTTCGGGAAGCCGCTCCATGTCGCGGATGCCTGCGAGGTTGCGGTGAATCTTTTTTCGTTCGCGGGTCAGCGAACTCTGGCGTTTCTTCGAATACGACGCCATCTCGCCACTCTCCTCCAACGCCTCAAGTTCCTCGAGCCGCTGCAGGCGGCTGCGGATCGTGCGGTAGTTGGTCAGAGTGCCGCCCAGCCAGCGTTCGTTGACGTAGGGCATGCCGCAGGATTCGGCGACTTCCGAGATCGGACCGAACGCCTGCCGCTTGGTGCCGACAAACAGCACGAGGCTCCCGTTGGCGGCGACCTGCTTGAGGTATCTCTTGGCCCGCATCAGGCCGCGGATCGTCTCCTTCACATCGATGATGTGAATCAGGTTGCGGCGGCCATAGATGTAGGGCCGCATCTTCGGATTCCACCGGCTGGTCCGGTGACCGTAGTGAATGCCGGCTTCCAGGATGTCCTTGACGACGATATCAACCACGACAGCCTTCTCCCCAGAGCAAACTCTGGACGGGTGCAAAAACGGAGGCGAACCACCGATCGTAGTTGGTGTCCCCGACCGCGTCAAACCCGTCGACGGGGCTGCTAGCGGCCCGTTTTCTTGTCCGCGGCCTTCTGCTTTCTGGTGCGTCGGCCTGCTGCGGGTAGCTTGACCGAGGTGGTCTTGCTATCGGAAGTTGCCGTCAGAGGAATCTTCCATCGCGAGGTCATCAGCTTGCACAACCCGCCCTTGCCGTCGCGGCAGACCTGGTAGGAAACGGCCACGTCGATGGTCGCCTTGCCCGGCGCGCCGGTCAGAGCCAGAGAGGCGGTGGCGGCGGAGTCTCCTGCGGGCTTCGCCTTGCGCCGCTTGCCCAGCGCATCTGCGGCGACCACTTCCTGCCCCTTGTTGCCCAGGGCACGGTAGATGATCGAGGCCCTGGGGTTGAGCTTGAAGCCGGTGGGGATGGCGAGTGGGATGTCGATCGAGAGCGACTTGCCGGCCTGGATCGTCTGGTTGCCGAGCGTAATCGTCCTGGCCTTCTCGGCGAAGTCGCTGTTGTCCGCGGCCGGCTTGGCGGGAGGCTTCAGGCCGGCGACCTTCAGTTCCCGAAACGTGCCGGTCTTCAGGTCGACCGCGCAGATGCGGTGGTTGTTGGTGTCGGCGATGTAGAGCGTATCGCCGCCGATCGTGACACCACCGGGCTCGGCAAACCGCGGAGGGTCGACCGTGTCACCACGCTTGCCATTGCCCAAAAAGGTCGTCGACTTGCGGGTCTTCAGGTCGATCTTCTTGATCTTGTGGTTGTAGCTGTCGGCGACGTAGAGCGTTCCCTTGTGGAACGTGACGCCGAGCGGGTGTTGCAGGCGGGCCTTGTCACCCACTCCGTCGATGTCGCCGAACTCGAACAGAGCCCGGCCACGGAACAGGTCGTGGGCTCCGACGACGGTCTTGACCAAGCCGCCCGGTGAGGTGTCGACCTGGCGGATCGCCGAACCCTCGCTGTCGGCCACGAACAGGTAGCGGCCGTCGGTGGCCAGTGACGAGGGCTGGGCCAGGGCGCACTGCTTGAGTGACCCGTCGGTGATGTCCTCACGCCCGGAACCGGCAAAGACGCCAATCCGGCTTGATCCGAGCTTGTGAGACCACAGCTGGTGGGGGCCGGCCATCGCGATGTAGAGCGTGCCCTTGACGAAAGACAAGG
>CAUZEQ010000199.1:0-9191 GCA_963578885.1 Planctomycetota bacterium | reverse complement strand
CCCCTCTTGTTTTGTAACTTGTGGTTGGTGGGGGGGGGGTGGGGGGGGGGGGGGGGGGGGGGGGGGGGGGGGTCAGTCGGGTCGGGAGTGTAATTTCGGAGTGGACGATACGGCAAGACCGTTCCGCCGCTTCGCCGCATCGGGCATCCTCTTGTCGTCGACTTGGAGCGGATGATAGACTCGCCGGTCAACGCTGCTCGCCGCCGGTGGACATGGAGGTCACGATGGTCCTGGTCCGATCGATTCGGCGCAAGCTGATCGTCGGACTTGCGCTGGTACTGGTGATGATGGTTACGCTGTCGATCAGCGGCCTGGGCGGGCTGTGGTCGTACCGCCAGGCGGTCCGCGAGTTGAGCTTCAGCGTATTCGAGGCTCCTGACCGCGAGCGGCTCGAGGCGGAGCTCGCGGCTTTGGCCACTCCGTTGCTGGACCAGCGAACAGCGATCTCACGCCAGGACCTGATCGATCGTCACCGTGGTGCGACCGAGGCACTCTCGGAATACCGTTCGCGTTGGGGCCGGCTCGAGCGATCGCCTGAGAACCGATCCAGCCGAGCAGTCTCACGTCAACTGCTGGCGCAACTGGACAGGCAACTGTCGGAGATCAGTCAGACACTGGCCGGGGCGGGGCGGTTGGGGGCCGAGGAACGGGTCGGATTGGGAGTGATGATGGCTGCCGGGTTGCGGACCGCTCGGTCGCTGCCGGATCCGCGAGCGGGTTTGCGTGGTCGATTGCGTGAGGCGGAGGGAGCGTTGGCGTCTCGGACTCGCTGGCTGGTCGGTTCGACCATCTCCGCGGTGCTGCTGTTCGTGGCCTTTGTCCACGCCGGGTATCGCTGGGTCTTTCAGCCGATCCGGGCTCTGCACGAGGGGGCACGACGGGTCGCCCAGGGGGACCTGGATTACCGGGTCGAGTTGTCGACCCGGGACGAGATGGCCGAGTTGGCCGAGTCGTTCAACCAGATGACTGAACGTTTCCGCGACATCCGCGACGACCTCGACGACCAGGTCCGCGACCGTTCGCGTCAGCTGGTTCGCTCGGAACGCCTGGCGGGGGTCGGCTTCCTGGCCGCGGGGGTGGCTCACGAGATCAACAACCCTCTGGCGGCGATCGCGATGGCCGGCGAGAGTCTCCAGGAGCGGCTCGAGGCGTTGCTGGGCCAGGCGGCTCCTGACGAGCAGACGGTGATTCGTCAGTACGCGGAGATGATTGGCCGCGAGGCGTTTCGTTGTCAGGAGATCACCGCCCGCCTGCTCGACTTTTCACGCGGCCAGGACACCTCCCGGGAACCTCACGACCTGGTCAAGCTGGTCAACGAGGTGTTGGCGTTGGTGGGTCACATGAGCCGATTCCGGGATCGCGTGATCACGTTTTCCGCCAGCGGTACGTGTCAGTTGGAGATCAACGGTCCCCAGATCAAGCAGGTGGTTCTCAACCTGGTCGCCAACGCGTTGGAGTCGACCGGTGAGGGTGGTCACCTGGACATCGAGCTTGTGAGCCAGGCGGACCTGGTGACCTTGAGTTTTGCCGACGACGGCTGCGGGATGGCGGCCGATACGATCGAGAATCTCTTCGAGCCGTTCTTCACGACCAAGTCGACGGGCCAGGGAACCGGGCTGGGGCTATCGATCAGTCACAGGATCATCAGCGACCACGGTGGGACGATCGAGGCGAGCAGCGGCGGTGTGGGGCAGGGCAGCCAGTTCCGCCTGCAGCTGCCTCGGCGTACCGGGCAGCTCGATTCTGAGTGGTTGGGTACAGTGTCTTCGCAGGGGTCGTCGTAGGGGTCCGGGGCGAGTCCTGGTGGAAAGGCAATTGAGGCGGACGGAGAATTCTGATAAGAGAGGGGTCCGCGGACGGGGTCACGGTGGACCTCGAGCAGCCGCCTCGACGGAACCAGGGAGTGGGCGAAGGCGTGGACAGCAGGGACGCTGTAGAGCAGCAGGGCGATCGCGGTGCGGTGACACCGTTGCGGGTCCTGTTTGTCGATGACGAGGCGCCGATCCGCGAGGTGATGCGAATCGAGTTGCCTCGGATGGGTCACGACGTGACCGTCTGCGAGGACGGCGAGGCGGCGCTGGAGGTGCTGGCCGACCAGCACTTCGACGCGGCGATCGTCGACCTGAAGATGCCGGGGATCTCGGGCTGGGAGGTCACCGACCACATCAAGGGGTCGGCTCCGGATACGTTCGTGATCATCCACACCGGTCACGGCGACATGCAGCAGGCGATCAAGGCGGTCCGTCATCGCGCCAACGACTTTCTGAACAAGCCGTGCAAGCTGTTGGACATCCAGCAGGCGCTGGCCCGGGCGGCGTCGTGGCGGCAGCAGAGTCGCAAGACGCAGGCCCTGGAGACCCGGTTGAAGGCGATCGAGGGGTCGACGGAGCTGGTGGGCGAGACCCAGGCGATGTGCCACGTGGCGACGCTGATCGAGCGAGTGGCTCCGACCGATTCCAGCGTGCTGGTGCTGGGCGAGACGGGGACCGGCAAGGAACTGGTCGCACGGCGGTTGCACGAATTGAGTCCACGTTCTGCGATGCCTTTCGTGCCGGTCAACTGCGGGGCGTTGCCCGAGCACCTGGTCGAGAGCGAGTTCTTCGGTCACCGCAAGGGGTCCTTCACCGGTGCCGATCGGTCGCGGACCGGCCTGTTCGAGGTCGCTCATGGCGGAACTCTGTTCCTCGATGAACTCGGCGAACTGAGCCGTTCGATGCAGGTCAAGCTGTTGAGGTTTCTCGAGTCGGGCGAGATTCGTCGGGTGGGTGAGAACGAACCGATCCATGTCGACGTGCGGATCGTCTGTGCGACCAACGGGGACTTGTCGGGCATGGTCGCAGCGGGCACGTTCCGCGAGGACCTGTATTTTCGGGTCAACACGTTCGAGATCCCTCTTCCGCCTCTGCGAGATCGCCGAGGCGACCTGCCTCTGCTGGCCGCCGTGCTCCTGGCCCGGGCCCGGAAGCGGCCGCTGGCTGATGACGAGCAGTTGTCGGCGGAGGTGCTGGCCGGGCTGGCGACTCATGACTGGCCGGGCAACGTCCGCGAATTGGCCAACGCGATCGAGCACGCGGTGATCATGGCCGGGGACCGAGAGATCGCCGTCGAGCATCTCCCTGTGCATTTGGCAACCAGTCGCCCCGGAGCGGTAGCGGTTTCGACGTTTGCGATGCCCAGCCAGGCAATGACGATGCGGGAGATCGAGCAGCAATTCGTTCTCGGCGTGCTCGAAAAACATTCCGGTGACAAGCCGAAGGCGGCCGAGGAACTCGGGATCGCGCTCAAGACGTTGTACAACAAGGTGAACCAGTACAGCGCCGGCGCGGTGGACGCGCCATCGGAGATCGTCGCGGGCGACTGATTCGGCTTGGCAAAGGGTGTCCGACGATGACGACGGTCCTGGCGATTCATGCTCACCCCGATGACATCGAGTTCCAGTGTGCCGGCACGCTGCTGAGGTTGGCCGAGCGGGGCGTTTCGGTTCACGTGGCGACGATGACCCCCGGCGATTGCGGCAGTGCACAGCTGTCGGCCGAGGCGATCTCGGAGGTGCGGCGGGCCGAGGCGATTCGGGCGGCACAGTTACTGGGAGCCGTGTGCCATTGCCTGGAGTTCCGGGACCTCTCGATCGTCTTCGACAACAAGTCGCGTCAACGCGTGACCGAGTGTCTCAGGCAGGTCCGACCCGACCTGGTGCTGACGGCTCCCCCGGTCGATTACATGCCCGATCACGAGATGACCAGCCTGCTGGTCCGCGACGCCTGCTTCAATGCTTCGATTCCCAACTACGCAACCGGCGCCGAGTCACCTGCCGAGCCGATCGACGCGATCCCTCACCTGTACTACGTCGATGCGATCGAGGGGGTCGACTGGTTTGGTGAGTCTCTGCCGGCGGGGATGATCGTCGATGTCAGTGCGGCATTTGAGCGGAAGCTGGAGATGCTTGCGTGCCACGAGTCGCAGCGGGCGTGGCTGCTGAAGCAGCACGGGATGGACGAGTACCTCGAGAGCTGTCGGCGATGGGGGACGGCTCGCGGAAACGAGATCGGCGTGGCCTACGGCGAGGCGTTCCGACAGCATCGGGGGCATCCGTATCCCGGCGACAACCTGTTGGAGCGGCTGCTGGCGGATCGGGCACAGTGACCTCGACATCGGCCGCGGGATGGTTCAGAATCGCCGCCGTGCCCGAGGCACCTCAGCACTCTGGGACCGAGCGAGACGACGATGACCGACGCAGCTGAAACGACTGTGCCCGAACCGACTTTCAGCGCCGAGGAAGTGGCGGAATTCGAGGCGACCGACAAGAACGTGGGCAAGACGATCGGCCTCATGCTGGCGGTGCTGTTCAGCCTGTTCGTTCCGCTGATGCTGTTTTTCTGGCTGGGAGTTGACACGGTGTCGGCACTGGATGACGACGTCAAGCTGAAGGCGAGCCAGGGTGCGGCCGAATCGCCTGGCGATGACGCGCACTAGGCGTCGTCGGCTGAGATGACCAGTTGGTCGAGTCTCTGGCGTGCGGTTTCGGCCCAGGGGCCGCGGACGTCAAACGTCAGGTAGCGTTCCCAGTGCGGGACGGCCTCCATGGTGCGACCGAGCCGGTGCAGGATCTCGCCCTTGTGCCAGTGGGCATCGGGGAAGTCCGGGTGGACCTTCAGTGCCACCTCGAAGGCGTCCAGCGCCTGCTCGAACTCGCCCAGCTCCGCGTGCAGGCAACCCAGTTGCGTCCAGGCCTCGATGTAGTCGTGATCGCGTTCGACCGCGGCGTGGTAGCGTTCCAGTGCCGCGCGGGTGCGGCCGCAGCGGTACAGTGCCTCGGCGAGGTGGAAGTGGGCTTCCTCCTCGTCGGGATGCTCCATCAGGCACATCCGAAACGCCTCGATCGATTCCTCGGCCGAGTCCTCCTCGAGCAGCTGCCGTCCCTGGTCGAACCAGTCACGGAACCCCCAGGCCTTGTGCGGTCCTTCGGGTGACCAGCCGATGATTGGCAGCGGGCTGCGGAACCCCTCGTCTGCGGTCTCGAGCTTGGCCGGATCGTCTTCGTCGTCGAACCCCAGCAGTCTCTGTCCACTGGCCGGCTCGATCAGGCCTCGCTTGTCGCGGAAGACGATGCGAGCGTCGCGGGCGAGCATTTCGAGCTGGTCGAGCGAGCGGTTGCCGTTCTGGAACAGCGGAGCCAGCTGCCCCAGGCTCCTCTCGATCTCGTCTCGAGGGACTCCATCGGCGAGCAGTTCACTGAGTCGTCGGGCGCTGGCGACGTCGCGGAACGAGAAGTACGGCAGGCGGTGCACCTTGCGGAGCGGAGTGATCAGCCCGGCTCGTTCCCAGCGACGGATCAGGTGCACGGTGACACCCAGCAGCTGGCTGAGCATCGCCGGTGTGTAGGCCTTGTGGATTTCGGTTCGCGACTCATCGAGACCCAGCAGGTGCAGCCACTCCGATTCGCTGATCGTCCGCAGCGGCAGCCCTTCTCGAGTCAGCTCGTTGGCGTCCTGCCATTTGACCGACGGCTGCCCGTTGGCCTCCAGCGGCCAGCCCTCTTCACCCACAACCAGCATGGTCGTATTGCGGTGAACGTGCCCGCTGGACGTGCCGCCGTTCCGGGCGACCAGGTCCATCGCCTCGCGGTGCGTCATCGAGGCCAGGACCCCGGTGAAGGCGACCTGTTCACCCTGCAGGCAAGGCGAACCGCTCAGCGGATCCGGAGCCGGGTCTGGCGAGGTGTCGGGCACGGGCCAAGAGGGATGAGAGGGATGAGAGGGATGAGAGAGACGGAGTTGGGTGGAGCAAAAGAGATAGTGGCAAAACGGCGTGTCGAGGTCTATAAACGGTCGGTCTCGAGTGAGAGGGCCGAGGCGTCTGGTGCCGTTGAGTCGGGCAGCGAGATGAGGCTCGCAGATCGGACGTGGCAATTCAAGTTGATCGAGTCGACCCGGGGGGCGGGTTGTCGAGGAAGGGAGTCCGGCCTGCGATGAGTGATCTGAAGCAAGTGGATGCTGCGGTGTGGGAGGCGATCGAGGCGGAGGGGGTCCGGCAGGTTGACGGGCTCGAATTGATCGCCTCGGAAAACTACACCAGTGCTGCGGTGCTCGAAGCGGCCGGCAGCGTGCTGACCAACAAGTACGCCGAGGGGTATCCCGGTCGCAGGTACTACGGCGGATGCGAGCACATCGACGCCATCGAGAGCCTGGCGCGGCAGCGGGCCTGCGAGTTGTTCGGGGCCGAGCACGCCAACGTGCAGCTGCACTCGGGCAGCCAGGCCAACATGTCGGTCTACCTCACCGAACTCGACCCCGGCGACAGCTACCTGGCGATGGACCTCGCCCACGGCGGCCACCTGACTCACGGCATGCACCTGAACTTCTCGGGCCAGCTCTACCAGGTGGCTCACTACGGCGTCCGCGAGGACGACCATCGGATCGACTTCGACCAGGTCGCCTCGATGGCTCGCGAACTGAAGCCGAAGATGATTGTGGCCGGAGCGAGTGCATATCCGCGTGAGATCGACCACCCGAAGTTCGCCGAGATTGCTCGCGAGGTGGGTGCGCTGCTGATGGTCGATATGGCCCATTACGCCGGACTGGTCGCCGCCGGGCTGCACAACAACCCGGTCGAGGTGGCCGACTACGTGACCTCGACCTCGCACAAGACGCTACGGGGACCGCGGGGCGGGTTCGTGCTGACTCGCGAGGACAATGCCCGGAAGCTGGACCGGACGGTCTTTCCGGGCATGCAGGGAGGACCATTGTGTCACATCATCGCCGGCAAGGCGGTTTGCCTGGGCGAGGCCTTGGAGCCGTCGTTTCGTGATTATGCCCAGGCGGTCATCGACAACGCCCAGGCACTGGCCGAGACTCTTCTCTCGGGCGGCATCCTGCTGGCAAGTGGTGGGACGGACAACCACCTGATGCTGGCCGACGTGACAGCGATCGGCCTGACCGGGAAGATTGCCGAGGAGGCGCTCGAGGCGGCCGGGATCACGGTCAACAAGAACATGATTCCGTTTGACCAGAGAAAACCGCTGGATCCCAGCGGTGTACGGATCGGCACCGCGGCGTTGACGACTCGAGGGATGGGCACCGGGGAGATGCAGCGGGTGGGGGGCTGGATTCTCGAGGTGCTCGCTGCCGCCGATGACGCGTCGGTGGGCGAGAGGGTCCGCGGCGAGATTTCCGACTTCTGCGGCGACTTTCCGGTGCCGGGGCTCGTGTAGCGGCGGGCGTCAGTCGCCCAGCAGCTGCAGGTCGTCGACGGGGATGACCGAGTTGAGGCTTCCGGAGCGGAAGCCGTCGAGGTCGATTGTCACGAAGGCGAAGCCCAGTTCGCGGAGCCGGGCGGTGATGGCCTGGCGGTTTTTCGGGTCGAGGATCCTGGGCAGTTCTTCGACAGGGACCTCGATCCGGGCCAGCTCGTTCGCCTCGTGTCTCACCCGAAACTCGACCAGCCCGAACTCCTGCCGCAGAAAACTCTCGGCCGCATCGACCCGCCTGACTCTCTCGGTGGTCACCGCCACGCCGTAGGCGATTCGACTCGAGAGGCAGGGCATGGCGGGCTTGTCCCAGACCGGCAGGTCCCAGTGCCGTGCCAGGTCGCGAACGTCCTGCTTGTTGATTCCGACCTCTAGCAGCGGGCTGCGGACGTCGTGTTCATCGGCGGCGACCATTCCGGGGCGGTGATCGCCCTGGTCGTCGACGTTGGCTCCGTTGGCCATGACATCGACACCGAGATCGGTCAGTCGCAGTTGCAGCTGGTTGTAGAGTTCGTTTTTGCAGAAGTAGCAGCGATTGGGTTCGTTCTTGAGGTAGTCGGGGTTGTCGAACTCGTCGGTTTCGATGACGACGTGTCGGATGCCGATCTGCCGTGCGAGGTCTTGGGCCTGTTCCCGTTCTCCGCTGGCGAGGCTGGCGCTGACGGCGGTCACGGCCACGGCGTCCTGGCCACAGGCTTCGTGGGCGGCACGGGCCACCACGGTGCTGTCGACCCCGGCCGAAAACGCCACCGCGACCCGTCCGTAGCCGGCGAGAGTGGCCAGCAGCGCGTCGAGCTTTTCGAGCAGGGCAGGGGAGAGCGGTTCGGACATGTCAGAGAATACGCTGACGGATGAAACTGGGAGAAACAGCTGGCGGTGGGCTGCGGTGGGCTGCGGTTATCCTGTGATGCTAGCATAGCTCCACCGGTGGGCTCAACGAGATGCCCGTCGGTGGTCGATATCAGTAGCAGTCGGTCCGGCGGCGGTCTTTACCGACCTCGTGGATCGCTTATACTGAAATGACCGGCGGGGACGCTCGGGCGGCTGCCCGGGTCGATGGGACCGGGGCCAGGCGTGCCGCTGCTGGTGGTCAACAGGGCAAATGGGGTTTGGGCGCCATGACGGCGAGACTTACGACCGGTTTGCGGGCTTATGTTCTGGCCGCGGCGATGCTGGTGACGGTTGCGACCGAGTCGGTCACCGCCGCACCGACTGCCGCTCAGCGACGCGAACTGACTGCCGCTCGGCGAACGATCACACGGGCCTCGGCCCTGATCCGTCGCAAGAAGCTGGACGAGGCGGAGAAGTTGCTGGGTGAGGCCGAGGCGGCGATCAAGAAGGTGATCAAAGCAGCCAAGCTGAAGCCGACCGATCGCTCGGTCGCGGGGCTGGTGAAGTTCCTGACATTGCAGAAGCGGCAGTTGGCGATCAAGCGAGGCAACAAGCCGCCGAGTAATTCTGATAAGTCGGCCAAGCCGATCAGCTTTGTCAAAGACGTCGCACCGATCCTGGTCGCCCGCTGCGGCACCTGTCACGGCACTCGTGCTTCGGGTCGTCTGAGGCTGGATACGTTTGCCGGATTGTCTCGAGGCGGTCGGAACGGTCCGGCCGTGCGAGCGGGCAAGGCGAGTGCCAGCCTGCTGGTGCAGCGGATCGCCGCCACGAACCAGGCCCAGCGGATGCCCAAGAGCGGTGCAGCGTTGACCCGCGCGCAGATCACCACGATCGCAACCTGGGTCGCCCAGGGAGCCAAGTTCGACGGCGCCGGCGCGAACACTCCGTTACGGAGCCTGAAGTCGGCAGCTGGCGGGACCCCCAAGGGGACCCCGAAGCCGACCACGGTCAAGATCGTCAAGGCCACGGGCAAGGAGAAAGTCTCATTCGTCAGGGACGTGGCTCCCACGTTGACCACCTTGTGTGCCACCTGTCACGGACGCCGCAATGG
>CAUZEQ010000198.1:0-9191 GCA_963578885.1 Planctomycetota bacterium | reverse complement strand
CGAGGCTCGCTCCACCGACCGAGTGCCCCGATGCGGGCGGTGGAATACAGAATCCGCTGGCCCGGCTCGTCCTCGCCAATCCTGCCGTTGGACCACATGCACCACACCGTGTTGCCTCGTCGCACCAGGTTCGGGTGATGACAGAAGCGATGAGTGGTCTCGGTCGCCGCGTAGAGCACCGTCTCGGAGAACTTCAGCCTCGCAAGACCCAGCGTCCGCGGTTGGGCCGGATCGAACAGACCCTCGGCGGCTGCAAACGGAGGCGCTGCGGACGCACCGCCGGCACACAACAGGACAAGCACGAGGCCAATTACGGCTTCAGGACGACGCGATGATCCCATTCCAGGAATTCCTCGATGAACTTCGCCACCTCCGACGCACCCCGCTCCAGCAATTCCTCGCCCTTCTCCGGAGTCGCCAGCTCGGGAGACCCCATCGCACCGGTCGCCGACAACCGGTGAAAACGTCCGGCCACGGTCACGCGGCCGCCGAGTTCGGAGTGATAAAACGGCGTGTCGATGACCGGCTCACCACCCCGGGCCTCGTCCGGATGCACCGTCTCGGCGTTGACGACCAGCATCATCGAAGTCTCGTACTCGCAGGCATGTGAGACCATCGGCGTTTCCAGTGAAGTCGACTGCGAGTTGAAACCGGCCAGTTCCCAGTAACTCGACAACGCCAGCAGCAGGCCGTCGACCGTCTCGCACTCGTTCGCTAATTCGGTGATCGCCACGGTTCCCGGAGCGATGTTGCCGCCGTGGCCGTTGAGCAGCAGGATGCGGCGAAAACCGGCCCGCACGAAGCATCGCACCACGTTCTTGATCACTTCGATGTAGAGCGTGTTGGGCAACGAGACGGTGCCGGGGAAGTCGAGGTGGTGGTCGGAGGCTCCGACCCACAGCGTGGGCGTCAACAGCACCTTGTCCGAGACCAGGGCCTCGACCCGTTCGGCCACCTCGGTCGCCAGGTACGTGTCTGTCAAGAGCGGCAGGTGATGGCCATGCTGCTCCAGGGCCGCGATCGGGCAGACCACCACCACGCCGTCCTTGTCCATCACGTCGATATCGACCCAGCGGCAGTCTCCGTATCGCATCGCCTCCTCCTCGTGCTGTCCCGGTCATCGGCTGCAGAGAAATCAACCAAGCCAAGATTGATCTCACCGCATTCTACGAGAGACAATCGGGACTGGTAGTCTGAGCACCTCCAATATTTCCCTGCGAAGCATCACATGATGCGGATCAACTGGTTTCCCTTGGCCGTGCTGCTGTTGCTGGGCGTCGCCGCGCCGGTGGCCGCCCAGCAGGCCTGGCCCTACACGCCGGTCGGCACCCCCGTGCCCCCGGCGGTCAAGAACGCATCGTGGGCACGGACTCCGATCGATCGCTACATTCTGTCGCGACTCGAGAGTTCCAGCCTGAGTCCGGCGGCCGAGGCGTCTCGTGACGTCCTGCTCCGCCGCATCTACTTCGACCTCATCGGCCTGCCCCCCACGCCGGCACAGCGGCGGGCGTTTCTCGACGACACGTCCCCAAAGGCCTACGAAACCGTCGTCGATCAACTGCTCAAGGACCCCCGCCACGGCGAGCGCTGGGCCCGCTTCTGGCTCGATCTGGCACGCTACGCCGATACCGCAGGCTACGAGGGCGACCCCGACCTGCCGCACGCCTGGAGGTACCGCGACTACGTCATCGACAGCCTCAACCGCGACAAGGCCTACGACCTGTTCATCAAGGAACAACTGGCCGGAGACGAGTTTGCCGAGGTGCTGGGTGCTGGCGAATTGCCACTGCCGAACCCCGAGCGGGTGGTGGCGATGACGTTTCTGCGACTGGCCCCGTTTACCGAACCGCGTGGCGACGAGACGCGTCACGAGATGCTCAGCGAAATCACCGCCACGGTCGGCTCGGTGTTCCTGGGCCTGACGGTCGGATGTGCGAAATGCCACGACCACAAGCACGACCCGATCCCGATCGAGGACTTCTATCGCATGAAGGCCTTCTTCGCGACGGTTTCCATTCCGGCACCGATGCGGGGCGACGGCTTCCAGATCGGTGGCTCGCTGCCAGCCAAGTTCTATCGCAAGGGTGAGCAGGCCTGGGTCACCCGGACCCTGGCGGCACTCGAAAAGGAGACCGGCACGAACAAGCAGGAACTCGCCGCGCTGTCGGCCGAGCTCACCAAACGACTCGCTCCCCCCGCCGGTTTCGCCCTGCAGTCGATGGGTGGCGACCTGGGCAACAACTACTTTTTCGACAGCGCCCCGGTCGCCGACGGGGACCGCCACACCGTCCTGGTCAGCAGCAACGGCTCGGCCTGGCACTTTGAAACCGACGCGCGTCCCGCCAGCCAAGTCGATTCGCTCTCGGGTGCCAACCACGGCCACTGGTTCGCAGACCTGTCGGGTCCGACCCACATCACGCTCGGCCAACACACAAGCGGCAGCGGCACCCCTCGCAAGGCCGGTCACCAGGGAGCCTTCGGCGACATCCTGATCTACGACCACCCGCTGACACCCGCCGAACGCTTGAAGCTTCACGCATGGATCGGCCACAAGTACGACCGCTCCACCGCCACCAATGCCGCTCCCCCCTCAACCGGTCTCCGGCTCTGGCTCGACGCCTCCGACCTCGACGCCGATCCGGCCACTCCCAACCCCAAGCCCGACTCGCGTATCGCCAAGTGGACCGACCGCGTCAGCGGCCTGGTCCTCTCGCAGGACTCCCAGGCGCTCAAACCGCGGCTCGCCACGCTGGGCTCGCGCAAGGCCGCGGCAGTGTTCTTTGACGCATCATTTCTCAAAGGTGGCCTCAAGAGCGGCCTCGGCTCGGCCCGTTTCCTCGCCGACCAGCAGGGCACCATCGTCACGGTCTTCTCGGCCACGCATCAGGGTGAAGGCTATGGCCTGGAGATCGGCGGAGCAGGGCAGTTCCTCAGCACCGCCGTCTATCCTTCCGCTCGCAAGAAACAGCCCCTGGCCACTCTGGTCAACGACCCGGCCGTCACTCAGATCACCGACGCGGAGCGTCTCCGCTTTCGCATGCTCTCGATCCGCAGCCGCGCAATCCCCGCCGACATCAAGCGGCTGCAGCCGGTGGCGATGTCGCTGCGGCACGCCTTCGGCCCCCCCTACGAACCCGGGGTGCCGACCTCCCGTGTGATGCTCCGCGGTGAATACAACAACCCCGGCGACGTGGTCGTGCCAGGGTTCCTCAGTTGTGTCACCGGCCACCAGAAACCCGCCCCCATTCGGCTCGACCCGTTCAAACGATGGCCCACCCGCAGCCGTCGCATGGCCCTGGCCAAGTGGATCGCCAGCAAGCAGAACCCGTTGACGGCCCGCGTGATGGTCAACCGCCTCTGGCACTGGCATTTCGGACAGGGGCTGGTCGCCACTCCCAGCGACTTCGGGGCTCTGCGGATCGGTCCCAGCCACGAGTCCCTGATCGACTGGATGGCACGTCACTTCACCGACAACGGCTGGAGCCTCAAGACGATGCATCGCCTGATGGTGCTCTCGGCCACCTACCGGCAGTCCTCGCAGGCACAAAACCCCAAGGCTGCGGTCGCCGACCCCGGCAACCGGCTGCTGTGGCGGTTCCGGCGGCGACGGCTCGAGGCCGAGGCAGTCCGCGACAGCGTACTGGCCGCCAGCGGACGCCTGAATCCGGAACAGTTCGGGTTGCCGATCTTTCCGATGCTGCCTGACGACGTGGGCGAGAGGGTCAAGTGGAACTCGAGCAAGTGGTTCACTCACGACGACCATCGCAGCCGCAAACGCAGTATCTACATCTACCAGCAACGGTCTCTGAGCATGCCCTTCATGCAGGCCTTCGACGCCCTGGTCTGCGAGCAGTCTCGCCCCAAGCGTCGCGCCTCGATCACTCCGCTGCAGGCACTGGCGATGTACAACGGGCGTTTTGTCAACCAGGAGGCCCGGCACTTCGCCGCCCGCATCCGCAAACACGCTGGTGACGACTTGTCGAAACAGCTCGAGTTCGCATTCCAGGTCGCCTACGGACGAGAACCGTCTCGCGAAGAGACCACTCGACTGGGCCGCTTCCTGAAAACCGCCGCCTCCGATCCGCTGGTCGGCCTCTGCCGTGTCCTGCTCAACAGCAACGAATTCGTCTACATCGACTGATATTCGAAGATGTTTAACAAAAAAACACACACACCCACACCCGCACCCCTCCTGCCCTTCGGCTCACGCCGCGACTTCCTCTCGCGATCCTGGAACGGCCTGGGCGCACTCGCCCTGGCCGGGATGACCGCCGAGATGGCTCGGGCCGAGGGTGACCTGGCCAATCCGCTGGCAGGCCGCTCGCCGCACATGCCCCGCCGTGCCAAGCACTGCATCTTCCTGTTCATGCAGGGGGGAGTCAGCCAGGTCGATTCCTTCGACTACAAGCCGCTGCTCAACACGCTGCACGGCAAACCGCTCAACCGCATCCCCGACCTCACCGGCGAACTCCAGGGACGACTCACCTTTCCCCACTCGGTCGTCGGCAGCCCGTTCAAGTTCAAGCAACATGGCGACAGCGGGCATCACTTCTCCGAGTTGTTCCCTCACCTGGCCGGACACTCGGATCGCCTGGCCTTCATCCACGGCATCAAGACCGACAACCAGAACCACGGGCCCTCGACGCTGCACGTGACCACCGGCAGCCAGTTCCCCGGCAGCCCCTCGGTCGGGTCGTGGATGACCTACGGCCTGGGCACCGGCAACCAGGACATGCCCGGCTACGTCGTGATCCAGGACCCACGGGGTGCCCCGATGAACGGAGCGGCCGTGTGGGCCAACGGCTACCTGCCCGCGGCCTACCAGGGCACGCTGCTGCGTCCCACCGGCACTCCGATCCTCAACCTCGCCAGCCCCAAGGGCCTGTCTCGACCCCGGCAGCGCGAGGAACTGGACCTGCTCGGCTTCCTCAACCGGCGTCATCTCCAGCAACGCCGCGACGTCGGCGAACTTGAAGCCAGGATCAACGCCTACGAATTGGCCTTCCGCATGCAGGCCCGGGCTCCAGGCGTCGTCGACCTCTCACGCGAACCCGCACACATCCAGCGGCTCTACGGTCTCGACAACCCTTCGACCGCCGCCTTCGGACGCCAGTGCCTGCTGGCTCGTCGGATGGTCGAGCACGGAGTCCGCTACACGATGCTGATCCACGGCGTGCAGAACAACGCCTACAGCTGGGACGACCACGGTGACGTCAAGGGGCGGATGATCCGGCACAGCAAGGAAGTCGACCGCCCGGTGGCCGCACTGCTCTCGGACCTCCAACAGCGAGGCCTGCTCGAAGAAACGCTCGTCGTCTGGGCCTCAGAGATGGGACGCACACCTTTTGTCAACGGAGCCCTGGGAGGCAGCCCCGGTCGAGAACACAACTCGTGGGCCCTGGTGATGTGGATGGCCGGAGGTAATGTGCGGGGAGGAGCCCGGGTAGGAGCGACAGACGAGTTCGGGTTGCGGGCCGCCGAGGAACAGATCCCGATCCGAAACGTCCACGCCACGATTCTCGACCTGATGGGCCTCGACGACGAGGAGCTGAGATACCTCCACGCCGGACGCCTTCGCCAACTGACCGACGTCGGCGGCGAGGTCCTCCACGGGGTGATTTCCTAGTCGACCGGCCGCAGTGCCAAGGGCCTCGCCGCTTGCGTCGCGCTACTCGGCACGGTGCAATGTGCGTCGACTTAACCATGCCAAACACCCTGGAGTTTTCCTGATGCGCCCCCTGACCCTGACCCTGCTGGCCCTCGCCATGACTTCCACCGCACCGTCCACCGCCACTGCCGAGCAACTGCTGTACCTCGCCTCGACGGCCGACAAGACGATCGTCGCCTACAAGATCGATGGCGGCAGCGGGAAGCTCACCGAAAAGTTCTCCGTCGACCTGCCCGGTAGCGGCGGTGCGATGGCCTTCTCGCCCGACAAGAAGTTCATCTACGCCTCGGTGACCGGTCTGCCGGGCAACGCCGCGGGAGTCGCCACATTCCGCCGCCGGGACAACGGAACGCTCAAGCTGCTCGATACCGCCAAGATCACCTCGCGGCCTCCCTACATCCAGGTCGACCCCAGCGGACGATTCCTGCTGGCGGCTCACTACGGTGCCGGTGACGTCACCATGTACAGCGTCGTCAAGGGCGTCGCCACCTCGAAACTGCTCGCCCACATCAAGACCGCAAAGACCGCCCACTGCATCGAACTCGATCTCAGCGGCAAGTACGTCTACGTACCCCACACTTCGCCCAACAGGCTCTACCAGTTCGTGCTCGACACCAAGGCGGGCACTCTGGTGCCCAACGACCCTCCGTTTGTCGATGGGCCCGACACCGAACACCGTTACCACGAACCGCGACACTACAAGCACCACCCCAAGCTGCCCTTTGGATACACGTCGAACGAGAACGGCGGAGGCATCACGAAGTGGGCCTACGACAAGAAGACCGGGCGACTGACCCGCAAGGCCACGCTCTCGACACTCCCACCGGGACTCAAGGGATCCAGCCACGCGGCCGACATCCAGATCACGCCCAATGGTCGCTTCGCCTACGTCTCCAACCGCTGCACCACAAAGTTGGGGGAAGGCGAGAAGCCCGACGACACGCTGTGTGCGGTAGCGATCGACAGCAAGACCGGTGACATGAAGATCGTGGGCCACTACCCGACCGGGTACCACCCCCGAGCCACCTGCATCGACCTGCAGGGCAAGTTCTTCTTCGCCGCCGGACAACGCTCCAACGATCTGCACACCTACCGGATCAACAAGAAGACCGGTGAGCTGAAGCCGATCAAGATCTACAAGACCGGGGGCACCCCGATCTGGGTGATGTGCGCCCGGGCCGACTGAGAGGCCCGGCGGATCACTGGGCCTTCTTCTTCTTCAGCCGCTGTTGCGTTCGCTTGTAGCGACGGACCATCTCGGTCTGCCGCCACTCCAGGAACGCACGCTCGACCGCGTCACGCTTCTTGCGGTCGCGTTTGACCTTGGGGCCGATAGTGATCGTCCCGTAGGTGATTCCCACCTCGTTGCGATCCACGGCGGTGATCTTGCCGTCGTTGACCAACAGCGTCACGCCCACGTTCGCCTCGATCACCGGCACCCGGTTCTCACGGCCGCGTGAGAGTACCGCCTGGTCCTGGGCCGCTGAGCGAGAACCGAACGAAGGAATGATCAGGAACTGGGCACCATCCAGGGCCGGAATCTCCGCCAACCGAGGGTTCCAGCGGTCGTTGCAGATCAGGATGCCACAACGGCCCAGGGGAGTGTTGAACGCCCGACTGCGCCGCCCCAGCCGGTTGTACCACCAACTGGGATGGTATCCCTCGGCAAACTGCATCTTGTGATAACGGCCACATATCTTGCCGTCGTGGTCGATGAACACGGCACAGTTGAACACGTCGTCGTCAATCCGCTCGGCAAACCCGAATACCAGGCACATCTTCAACTCAGAAGCCAGCTTACGGAACCGCTTGATCGTCGGCGAATCCATCGTGACAGCAACCCGTTTCATCTCCTCGGCGGACGCCTCGCCGGCGATGATCTGGTTGACCACGTAGCCCTCGAGAATGCCCTCCGGAGCCACCGCGATCTTGGCCCCACCGGCCGCGGCCTGGCGGTACATCTGCTCGAGTCTGTCGGAATTGCCCTTGAGGTCGAACTTGGTCGGGACGAACGAAATCGCCGCGGCACGGATCTCTCGACCAGCCTTCTCATCGCCCATCGCCTGTCCACCTTCCCGCATCAGCACCGGACACGCCAACACCGCGAACAACGACAACACCGCCAACACAAAAACCCGGCGAGACATCGTACTCCTCCCGATCCGCGTCACAACTCGTGTTTCCCGACTCCTGACCCGCATCCTACCCGTCGCCAGCGATGCTCACCAACACCGCTCAGCGCGTGCTCATCTTTCTGAGACACGCCGGCATGGTGTATCCTCGGTCCGGCACCACGAACCCACCCCGAGTCGCACGTCCATGCCCAGCAGCCGCTTCACCACCCGCCTGCACGTGCTGCTGATCGTGGTTGCGACCGCTGCCGGGTCGCTCGCCTCGGAACCGACCGCTGCCGGCGACCTGGCGTTCTTCGAATCGAAGATCCGGCCGCTGCTGGTCAAGCACTGTTATGCCTGCCATTCGAGCCAGGCCGACCCGCTCGAAGGAGGCCTGCGGCTGGATTCGCGGCCAGGATGGCAAAAAGGTGGCGACTCGGGCCAGGCCATCGTGGCCGGCAAGCCCGACGAGAGTCGGCTGATGCGGGCGGTGGAATACACCGACGAAGATCTCGCCATGCCACCCGATGGCGTGATGGCAAAATCCGACATCGAACTCATCCGGCAGTGGATCTCCCGAGGCGCCCCGGACCCGCGAACAACCACCAGGCCCAGTACCACCGCACACCAGATCGACTGGACCCAGGCCAAGACCCACTGGGCCTTCCAGCCCCTGGTCCGCCCCCAACAACCGCCCGTCCGCCAGCTTGACTGGCCCCGCAATGCCGTCGACCGCTTCGTGCTGGCCCGGCTCGAATCGCGACGCCTGCAGCCGGTTTCTTCAGCCACGCCGCGAGCACTGATCCGCCGCCTCTCGCTCGATCTCACCGGCCTGCCCCCAACACCGCACGATCTCCAGCTCTTCCTCTCCGACACGCGGCCGGGGGCCTGGTCACGGCTGGTCGACCGCCTGCTGGCCAGCCCGGCCTACGGTCAGCGCTGGGGCAGACACTGGCTCGACGTGGTCCGCTACGCCGATGATCAACTCAGAACCGAGTTCTACTATCGTCCGCTGCCGCACGCCTGGAGGTACCGCGACTGGGTCGTGGGTGCCTTCAACCTCGACATGCCCTACGACCAGTTCGTCGTCCATCAACTGGCCGGTGACCTGCTGGAGGAGCCGCTTCGCAGCGACGGGGTCATCGCCGTCGGGCTGCTGGCATTGGGAATGATGTACCAGGACGACGGTGGGACACCCGACGGAGTCGCCATCGCCAAGTCCGAAACACTCGACGATCGTGTCGACACCGTCACGCGAGGCTTCCTGGCAATGACGGTCTCATGTGCCCGGTGCCACGACCACAAGTTCGACCCGATCCCCACCTCCGACTACTACTCCCTGGCTGGCATCTTCAACAACACCGGCTACGTCGACGAACTGCTGTTGGTCACGCCCGAAGTCGCCGCCG
>CAUZEQ010000197.1:0-9245 GCA_963578885.1 Planctomycetota bacterium | reverse complement strand
GTTGAAGCTGGTCACCGTTGAGGAGAACCCGTCGGAGGATCGTCGCGAGGCGAACGAGGTGGCCAGGCGGTACCAGCAGGCGGTCCGGATTGTTTTTGCCCGCAACGCGCGATTGAGCTTCAAGGAACGCATGCGGGCTTCGCTTTTGGGTGACCCCGAGCGGGCGGGTCTGGAGATCAAGGATCGGCAGACAAAGCAGAAACTCGAGACGCGGTTGGGGCAGATCGAGTTGTACGGCCGACAGTTGAAGCGGTACGAGACGAGCCTGGCGCAGGCGGCGACCGATTTTCAGCAGCAGCATGCTCGGCTCTCGGGCCTGCCCGGTCACGGCAGCACGGCCGAGATCCGGGCCTCGCTGGTCGGTCCGATCAAGGCCCTGGAACGCGACCTGGTCGATGCGGCCGAAAAACTGCTCACGCCACAGCAGCGGGCACGCGGACCGGTGCCGATGCCCGCGACTCGCATCCAGCAGATCGACACGTTGACGATGTGGGCCCTGGCGGTGATCGGAGTGCTGCTGATCGCCGGGTTGTGCAGCCGCATGGCGGCGGTGGCCGGGGCGGCTCTGCTGTTCTCGTTCTACCTGGTGATGCCACCCTGGCCGGGTGTGCCGACGGCCCCCGGACCCGAGCACAGCCTATGGGTGAACAAGAACCTGATCGAAATGATCGCCCTGCTGGCCCTGGCATCGGTGCCCAGCGGTAGGTGGTTCGGCTTGGACGCGCTGGCGGGCCGGATGCCGCTGAAGTGGCGGAAATCCGAAGAAGACGAGCTGACTCTTGAGACGGAGACACAAACACAGTTGCCAGACGAAGCGACGGCAACGGCTGTTGAGTCGGATCCCCAAGAGACCGATATTGGAGACGGCCCGGAGGCGGGTGTCGCAGAAGAGAGCGAACCGGACAACGGCACCGAGTCGGAAGCAGAGTGAGGGAGATGAGATGCAACTGACACCTGAAGAAGTTCAGCGGGGCAAGGACAATTTCAACGAGGCCTTGTCGGCGACCCGCGGAGGGGACCCGGTTTTCGAGGACGCCGTGGCGCTCTCGCGGCGGAGCTTCATCAAGGGGGCCGCGGGTGCGACGGCCGGGCTGGGGTCGATCTACTTCGGCTACGACGCTCTGAAGGGCGACCCGGTTCGCGTGGGCTTCATCGGCACCGGTGATGAGGGCAGCGTGCTGCTGACCGAGCATCCTCCCGCCTACATGGACATCGTGGCGATCGCCGACCTGCGACCGACCAACCGTCAGCGGGCCTTCACCGGCGATGGCAACGCCCGCCGCATCGGGCTCAACAAGAAGCTCGGCCGCAGCAAGGCCAGCAAGATCACGGTGTACGAGGATCACAAGCAGCTGATCGCCGATCCCAACGTCGAAGCCGTCGTGATTTCCGTGCCGCTCTCGCACCACGCCCCGATCGCGATCGAAGCCATGAAGGCGGGCAAGCACGTGCTGAGCGAAAAGCTGATGGCTCATTCGATCGGCGAGTGCAAGGAGATGATCGAGGTGGCCGGCCAGAGCGGCCGATTCCTGGCCGTCGGGCACCAGCGGCACTACAGCGTGCTGTACGACAACGCCAACTTCCTGGTCAAGCAGGGCCTGCTGGGCGATATCCGCCACATCCGGGCCCAGTGGCATCGCAACAACAGCTTTCCGGGCCGCGACAGCTGGAGGAAGCCGATCCCCAAGGCGGACCAGACGGCTCTGGACGGCACGATCGCCGACTACGACTACAAGTCGATGAACGAACTGGTCAACTGGCGTCTGTACAACCGGACCGGCGGCGGGCTGATGGCCGAGTTGGGCTCGCACCAGCTGGACGCCTGCAGCATCTTCCTGGGCAAGGTGCACCCCCTGGCCGTGCAGGGATATGGCGGCAAGAACTTCTACGGTGTGAAGAACGTCGGGTCGACCGACAAGCAGTCCGATGACCGGGAAATCGACGACCACGTGTACGTGACGTTCGAGTTCCCCGGCAAGAACTACCATGCAAAGGACAACCCCGACGACGTGGTGATCGTGACCTATTCGTCGCTGAACACGAATCGTCTCGAGAGTTTCGGCGAGACGTTGCTGGGTAGCCGGGGGACGATGGTGGTCAAGCAGGAACAGGAGGCGTTGCTGTACAAGGAGGGGAGCCCGTCGACGGGTGGCGGTGGTCCCGAGCAGCGATTGCACGTGATCGGAGGCAAGGGCGGCCCGGTGATGGACGCCAGTGCGAGCCTGGCTCCCAGTTCAGCCGCGGCGGTCGCTTCGAGTGCGTTGGGCACGGCGATCAGCCGGGGTTACACCGAGGAGATGGAGCACTTCTGCCACTGCATTCGCAACGAGCAGCCCAACGACAACACGTTGCGTTGTGGGGGCGTGGTGGCGATGGCCGATGCGATCATGGCCCTGACGGCCAACCTGGCGATGAAGCACCGCAAGCGGATCGTGTTCAAGGACGAGTGGTTCGATCCGGCCCATCCGCTGACGCCCGAGACCGACCCGGACGTCACGGGCTAGGGAATCGATGACAAGATGGGTCGCTGGCCCGATTCTCGCCGAAGTACCTGGACGACCATCGTGCTGATGTTCGTGCTGTTCCCGGCGTTGTGCTGGATCTGCTGGTGGTTCGTGAACCGCTAGAGTGGTCTGGGTCTGCGGGTACGAGGGCGTCAGTCGTCGCGCGGTGAGGGCAGGCGTGCCGAGAGCAGCAGCGGGGCCAGCATCACCAGCGCGCTGCCGTAGTAGGGCCACTGCGAGCCGAACTTCCAGAAGACCAGCCCGGCGATGATCGGGGCGATGGCTCGCGAGAGCGCTCCCACCGAGCGGAACACGCCCAGCACCTCGCCCTGCCGGTCCGAGGGGGTATAGAGCGAGACCAGTGCCGAGAGACACGGGGAGACCAACGCGCTGCCGATGGCCAACAAGGCCAGGCCGCCATAGAACGGGAAGACCGATGGGGCCCAGCCGACGATCAGCAGCCCCGGAACCAGCATGGCCAACCCGATGCGGATCAGCCGACGCTCGCCCAGCCTCGGAGCCAGCCGCCGCACGACTCCACCCTGCACCAGCGCGATCAGCAGACCGACGTAGATGAAGATCCACATCATCTGGTGAGGCTTGTAGCCCAGCCGCTCCTTGGCCAGGAACACCAGCGTGAATTCCATGCCCGCGAACGCCGTCTGGTACAGGAAGAACACCAGGTTAGTGCCCGAGACGCCCTCGGGGAGGTTGTGTCCGGAGAGCAGCCGGAGGGGGTTGAACGAGCGGGCGTGAGCGGTACTGCTGGCACGTCGCTCGGGCGGCAGCGTTTCGGGCAAGCGGAACTTGACCCAGACCAGGTTCCAGACCGAGAGGCCCAGGGCGGCCAGGGCGGGAGCCGAGAAGCGGTTGAGACCGGGGAAGCCGGCGTCGGTGAGATCGATGCCGGAGAGCATTCCGCCGATGGCCGGACCCAGAATGAAGCCCAGGCCGAAGGCGGCTCCGATCATCCCCATCCCCTTGGCCCGGTCCTTCTCACCGGTGATGTCGGCCACCGCCGCGGTCGCCACCGAGATGTTGCCGCCCATGATCCCGGCGACCACTCGCGAGAGCAGCAGCAATTCGAAACTGCCGGCGAAGACCCACACCAGGTAGGCCAGCGCCAGGCCGCTGATCGAAATCAACAGGATCGGTCGCCGACCGGTGCGGTCCGAGAGCCGGCCCCAGATCGGGGCGAAGACGAACTGCAGGGCCGAGTAGATCGAGCCGAGGATCCCGCCAAATAGCGCGGTGGTGTACAGCCGCTGACGGTCCGGGTCGGGGTGGCTGGTGAATTCTCCCAGCCACGCAGCCAGGCTACCGATCAGGCTCTCGGCTCCGTCACGCTCGACGTAATGGTCGAGCATCTCGGGGAACAGCGGGAAGATGATCGAGAACCCGACCAGGTCGACGAAGACCGTCAGGAACAGCACTCCCATCGACGCTCGACGGGGTGCTGGAGCGGGGTCAGCCGATGCTTTCAACGAGTCGATCATGCCTGGGTCACGACTCGTCCAGCAACCGCTTGATGCCGGCCAGCACCCGGCTCGTGCCAGCCGCATCGAGTTCCTTGGCGCGGAAGCCGAAACGGCGGACCACCTTCTGGCGACGGTACAGTACCACGGTGACCTCCGCCTGGGGATGTAGGTTCTGGCAACTGGGTGAGCCGACCACGTCGGTGGCCACCGACAGCGGCAGGCTGACCTTCTGGTTGAAGGCCATGGTCTGCAGCCGCGAGATCGCTCGGCCCGGATCCGGTGAAAGCAGCACTCCGAACCCCTTGAGACCCTCGGCACGGTTCTGATCGACCACCTTGTCGATGGCCTTGAGCAACTGAGCGAGTGACCGGGACGTCTTGCGGAACAGCACCATCACGCAAGGCCGCGAACCGTTGCGGCAGACGTAGCAGACCGACTTGTTTCTGAGCGGACCGGTCACCGCCCGCACGTAGAACGACGGCACCGGCTGACCGATGGCACGGCCCGACTCCAGCGGCCGCCTCTCGGCTCCTGTGCCAACCGCCACCACCGACAGGGCAATTGCCAGCATCGCAGCCTGCCGGATCGAGTGGATCGAGTGGATCGAGCGAACACGGGTGCTACGAAACATGCGGATCGACGTCTAAGGGGCGGGACGTGTTGCGGGTTTCCATTGTCGAGGTTTTGGCGGGCCGAAGCAACGGGGGTCTGACCCCGGGTTACAAGACGGCAGCAATCGACTCGCAGAGCCGGCCGACGTTCTCGGGGGTGACTCCGGCGACGTTGATCCGGCCGTTGCGAACCATGTAGACGCCGAATTCGTTCCTGAGCCGATCGACCTGTTCGGGCGAGAGTCCCGAGAAGCTGAACATGCCGCGTTGTCGGGTGATCGAGCTGAAGTCGTGCCCGGCAGCGGTCTCGGCCAGCCCATCGGCCAGTGCCTGTCTCGTGTCGTTGATCCGCGCCCGCATCGCCCCGAGTTCGGTTTCCCATCCGGCTCGCAACTCCTCATCCCCCAGGATCGTCGTCACGATGGCGGCTCCGTGGGAGGGGGGATTCGAGTAGTTGACCCGGATGGTCTGCTTGAGGCGGCTGAGCACGACCGCGGCGGTGTCGGGGTCGCCGGTCACAACCGAGAGTGCTCCGACCCGTTCGCGATAGAGTCCGAAGTTCTTCGAAAAGCTGCTGGCAACCAGCAGCCGGCAGTCGGGGCCTGCCAGGGCGCGCAGCCCGGCGGCGTCCGATTCGAGTCCATCGCCGAAGCCCTGGTAGGCAAAGTCGACCAGCGGCAGCAGCCCTCCTTCGGAAACCACCCGGCTCAGCTCTTGCCATTGCTCGGGCGTCGGATCGACGCCGGTCGGGTTGTGGCAGCAGGCGTGCAGGCAGACGATGTCACCGGCGGGGATGTTGGCCAACGAGTCGATCAGGGCCTGGGCGTCGAGTGTTCCTGTGGCCGCGTCGTAGTAATCGTACTCGGCCACCTGAAGCCCGGCGGCCGAGAAGATGCCGGGGTGGTTGGCCCAAGTGGGCCGGCTGCACCAGATCTTCGCTTCGGGAAACGCCGTGGCCAGGAACTCCGCCGCGACTCTGAGCGCACCGGTTCCGCCGGGTGCCTGGATGGTCGCGGTGCGGCCCGAGGTGGTGATTTCGTGGTCGGCTCCGAACAGCAGTCCGCGGGCCGCGTCACCGAACTCCTTCATCCCGTCGATGCCCAGGTAGCCCTTGGTCGCCTCGGTCTCGACCAACCGACGCTCGGCCTCCTTGACGCATGCCAGTACCGGGGTGGTTCCGCTGGCGTCCTTGTAGACACCGGTCGTGAGATTGATCTTGCCGTCGGTCGTGTCGTTGGCAAAGGCCTCGTTGAGGCCGAGAATGGCATCGGGTGCTGCGGCCTGGAGTTGCTGGAACATCGGGAGGTCCTGGAGTCGGAAGGGCGTTGACGGAGAGCGATTGTTCTGGTGAGGTCGATGTTCGTCAAGGACTGCCAGAGGGTCAGACGCCTGAAGGCCGGGGGTCTGACGCGCGAGAGCCAGGGGTCTGACGCGGATATTCGACGCCGGCAGGCGGAGAATATCCGGGCCTGACCCCTTCTTCGCAAAGAGGCTTGCTGCACAAAGGGGTCAGGCCCCGCCGATGGCGGACTGACGTCCACCATCGGCGGCGTCAGACCCCGTCCCTTCTCGCGTCTGACCCCGGCGCCAACGACCGATTCTCGTTGCATGCATCGCCCAAGTCGGCCACGATCATGTCATGGCAAGGGCACGCGGTAACATCTTCGCATTGCTGCTGGCAGTCACCGCCACCGGTGGATGCACATCCGAGTCGTACAAGATCGAGACGCGGATCGGCAGCGACGGGGTGATCGATCGAGCCATCTGCCAACCCGCATCGGGTGTTCCCGATGCCATCTCGAAACACGACGGCTGGAAGCAGACCCGCGTGGTCGGCAAGCCGACCCACGAGACGGCGATTCGGCAGATGAAACCGTTGGTCGGCGACGACAACGAGCCGAAGGAGGCCAACGGTTCGCTCGAGGAGCACTTCGCCGGCTGGGGTCGGTTTGCCAACGTCGCCGAGATCCCCGATCACTTCGTACTGCCTGCCGAAGGGCTCGATCGCCAGGGTCGGCTCGTCCGCAGCTACCGCCGCCGCGACCTGGGACTGGTCGTCGAGCACGTCTGGCTCGAGACTCTGACCGACGTCGTCCAACTCGACGACCGCCGACACGCTCGCGATGAGCTGGTCAAGCTGAGCATCGACCTGACCATCGCTACATTCGAGCGTCGCTTCAAAAAGAGGTACCGGTTCGGACCGCTCGAGAAGTGGGCTCGCACCACCGCAGCCGCATTCGCCGCCGATCTGCTCGATTACGACCTGCAACTGGCGATCGCGCGACGCGGGCACAGCGAAGAGGAGATCCAGGTTCGATTGATCGTGCTCATGGATCGATACGGCCTGAAGATCGCCGATGCACGCGGTCGGTTGCTGAAGAAGTTTCCCGAGAACTCCGACGAGCAGTTCGTGATCCCGTTCGCCCGCAAGCTGTTGAAGCAGCATGTCCGCGACACTTCGGACAAGCCGCTGTCGGAGGAGGCGATCGAGGAGATCCTGGTCTGGCTCGAGATTGTCACCCCGGAGCAGTCGGCCGATGAGGATCTCGACGAGCCGCTCGAGGGGGATGAGCCGGCAAAGAAGACACCTCTGGAAGCGGCCTGGGAGGTGGTGATCAAGCAGCGGTTCAAGTCCGAGGAAGCGTACGAGGCCCATCGGGACCGCTTGACGACTCGGATCTGGGGTGTCTACCGCATTCCGTTTCCGGTGGCGATCTTCGGAACCACCCGGCATTTCGACGTGTCGTTGAAGTTGCCCGGTGAGGTGGTTGAGACCAACGGCACGATCCGCGGTGGTGGCGAGGTGGTGTGGCGATTCGATGCCGTCGAGGCGTTTCCGACGGGGTACCCGATGTCGTGCCGCAGCCTGGAGACGCGCGGGGGAGCCGCGGCGTTGCTGCGAGGTCTGAAGCCGGCCGATCGCCGCAAGGTGCTGTTGAAGCTGGTTGGATTGATCGAGGCCGATGACGATCCGTTGCTGGCGGTATTGCGATCGTGTGCGGCCAAGACGAGCTGGTCGCCTCTGGAGGCCTACCGACGCGGGCTGGATCCCAAGGAGCAGGCCGAGGAGGTGACGCGGCTGGAGGGGTTGTACCGGTTGTTGCAGCTTCCGCTCTCCGGATCGGGGCGTGCCGGGACGTAGGTCGCCGTCGGCGGCCCGGTGCGTGGAGGCGTTGATTACAATCGGCCCATGGCCGGAAATTCGTTTGGACAGGCATTCCGCATAACGACCGCGGGCGAGAGCCACGGGCCGGGCAACGTCGTGATCATCGACGGGGTCCCGCCGGGGTTGCCGCTGGAGGTCGACGACCTGCGTGCCGACCTGGCTCGGCGGCGGCCGGGTCAGAGTCACATTGTGTCTCAGCGAAGCGAAGCCGACGAACCCGAGATCCTCTCGGGAGTCTTCGAAGGTCGTACCACCGGCACCAGCCTGGCGATCCTGATCCGCAACACCGATCAGCGCAGCCGCGACTACACCGACATCAAGGACAAGTACCGGCCCGGCCACGCCGACTACAGCTTCGATGCCAAGTACGGCTTCCGCGACTACCGCGGCGGCGGGCGATCGAGTGCCCGCGAGACCTCGGTTCGGGTCGCCGCCGGCGTGGTGGCCAAGACACTGCTGAGAGAAGCGTTCGGCGGGGTGGTGTGCGGGTACGTGGTGCAGGTGGGTGAGATTCGTGCCGAGGTGCCCGATCCGGCGGCAGTCGATCCGGCGGCGGTCGAGACGCTTGCCGACGGTGAGCCGAACCTGGTGCGTTGTCCCGACCACGAGGCGGCCTCGCGGATGGTCTCGCTGATCGAATCGGTCCGCAAGCAGGGCGATTCGGTGGGGGGCGTGGCCGAGGTGGTGGCGACGGGTGTGCCGGCGGGGCTGGGAGAACCGGTCTTCGACAAGATCAAGGCGGACCTGGGCAAAGCGTTGCTGAGCCTGCCGGCGGTGCTGGGGGTCGAGTACGGCGTCGGCTTCGGATGTGCCTCGATGCGAGGCAGCGAGCACAACGACCTGTTTACGACCGATCCCGAGACCGGGGCGATCACCACCACCAGCAACCGGCACGGCGGGATGCTGGGCGGCATCACCACCGGTCAGCCGCTGGTGCTCAGAGCGGCGGTCAAGCCGACCAGCAGCCTGCCAATAGAACAGCAAACCGTCACCTCAGACGGCCAGGCGACCACCATCCAGACTCGAGGCCGACACGATCCGTGCTTGTTGCCGAGGTTCGTGCCGATGGCCGAGGCGATGGTGGCCATCGTGCTGGCCGATCACTACCTGCGATGGCGCGGGCAGACGGGGACCTTCGACCGATGACCTGGTCTCAACAGAATCTGCAACTGGCACCGATGTCGCGAGGCTGGCACCTGGTGACCGGTGAGGTACTCGGCGCGATGCCCGAGTTGGCCGAGACCGACTGCGGTGTCTTGCACGTCTTCATCCAGCACACCTCCGCATCACTCTCGATCAACGAAAACGCCGACCCCGACGTGCCAATTGACCTCGAGGCGTCGCTCAACGCGATCGCGCCCGAGGACTTCCCCTACCGGCACACCCTCGAGGGTCCCGACGACATGCCGGCTCATGTCAAGAACTCGCTGCTGGGTTGCTCGCTGTCGATCCCCGTCTCCGCAGGACGATTGACCCTGGGCACCTG
>CAUZEQ010000196.1:0-9310 GCA_963578885.1 Planctomycetota bacterium | reverse complement strand
TCGAAAGACCCCCAGCCGGCCAGGAAGCCAGGTGAGAAGCCGGGTGAGAAGCCGGGTGAGAAGCCGGGTGAGAAGCCAGCTGAAAAGCCCGGTGAGAAAGAAGTCCCCAGGCCGCCCGGCGGTGACTCCGGCCAGGCCGCGGGTCTCTCAGACGACCGCCGCGTCTCCCCGGCGTCGATGACGACCATCGATGAAGCTGACCACGATGCCAGGATCTTCGCCCTGCCCGAGACGATCGACGGCTTTGAGGCCAGTGTGCCGATCGAACTGCCCAAGCCTTCTCCGATCAAGCGGTTCTTCAATTCCCTGCTTCCCTGACGTCGGTTCTCTTTGATCTCTCGATCCAGGTCGCCTGTGCGGCCCGCACCCCAGAGTGACTTCGCTGCCAACACGACTGTGTCCCTCCCAACGCTGCAGGCCCCCCTCTCATGAAATCGTCACCTCTGCGTATCACGTTGTCCGGCGGCCTGGTGCTGGCCGTGGCCATCTTGTCCGGTTGCCAGTCCGGTAGCCTCTCGAAGCTCACGCCTACACTGCCCAACTCGATTACCAGGCTGTGGGGTGTGGACAACGACATGAGATGGGCCGACAAGGGGAACCCGGCCGTGCGGTGCGTCTGCCTGTGGCAGCCGGCCGACGGGACCTGGGAAGGGCGACCGTCTCGAGGATTCGGTGGCCAGGTCTTCTTTCTCGATCGCGAAACCGCTCGACCCATCGCCGTCAACGGAGACGTCCGTATCCACGTCTTCGACAATTTCGGGCCGCGCAAGGACCATGGGAAGCCGGTGCATACGTTCGACTTCACCAAGGGGGCCTGGAATGCCTTCCTGGTCAAGACCCAGTTCGGACCCGCCTACAATATCTTCGTTCCCTACACTCGGCCCGGGTATCACAAGACCGAAGGCGCGTTGAGAGTTCGCCTGGCCGGAAAGGACGTTCCGACCGTCTTCTCGGACATGTCCTACGTGAAACTCGAAGGAACCGAGGAGAAGAGCGACTCGACCAGGATCTTCGCGGCGAACGACACGAAACACCGGCCCACGCCAACCGTCTCGTCCGACTCGATCGGCCAGATCTCACGCAGGCACGGCGTGACACCGGCCTCGGTCAACAGATTCCCCTCCCAGCCGGAATCCTCGAAGCAGGCATCTCGGCGAGGACTCTCGCCTGAACTCGAAGCTCGGCTCGCGAAGCTGAAACAGAAGAGGCCGGTCAAGAAGTACACACTGACTGGGCCGACGCTTGTCGAGGGCCCGGCAGCAGCCAGTGCTCCCGATTTCGACGGGGTCCCGGAGGGCCGAACCCTCGAGACCAATAGACCGCGTCGCTTCGCAGCTCCAGTCCCCGCGAAGCCGATTCTGCGGGACACTCAGATCCCCTCTACCCGAGCAACTCCCCATCCCCTCGACGCCAACTCGAACACTCCAGCAAGACACACCCTGGCACCAGCCCACCCTCTCGATGGGCCATCAGCGTCCCACTCACCCATGATCCCCGCAGCCGGCCCAAGTGATTGGGCCAGTGGTACACCTCTCGCCCCGCAGGCTTCGAACTCCCATGAGGAGATGATGCGTGCGGCCGAGGCTGCTGCTGCGAGTCAGGACTTTTCGCAGGCCATCCGCCTGGCTTCTAAGGTGGACCGAGCGGTACGCCGCGAGCAGCTCAGTTGGCCGCTCGATCGGCCGACACCCTCGGCGTTGGTGGCCCAGTGGGAGGTCCAGCGGATCGATATAGCCGCAGCGGGCGATCCGGCTCAACGCAACTCTCGTATCGACTCTCGCGTCGACGACTACCTGAAGGCGTCCCAGGCACAGGTCGACAAGGACCAGACGGACGAGGCGCGGCGGATGGCAACGGTGGCTCACCTGATCTCCCGCGCGGCGACGGACTCGGGTGCCGTGACCCCGGTCGGTGCGGTGGAGATTCCCGCGGGTGCGACGATCAGGAGGCCCTCGGTGGTCGGTTGGAACCAGTCACCCACGCCCGCAAAACCGGCAACATCGGCAAGATCGGCAAGATCGGGATCGGCAAGATCGGCAAGATCGGCCCATCCGCTCGAAACTGCTGGTGGTGACGAGTAGACGCAGGGAAGTCCGATCGGCGAGATGATCGGTCTGGGATCCGAGATTGCTCGAAAGACCGAGCCGGCACGGCGTGAGTGTGCTATGATTCGCGTGATTTCGTTCTGCGTGGAGAGGCATCATGCGTCGGATCATTGTCTGTGTTTGCTTGGCTGGGTTGGTGATGTGGCTCGGTGAATCCTCGGTCATGGCCCAGGGGCAGGCTGGCCAGACCCAGACCACCCAGTCGACTCGCAACGCGACCACGGCCGGCACCGCTGCAGCCGGAGCCTCGACGAGCCCCACGGGAACGGCCCCCGGTGGCACCAACCTGAACCAGGCCACCGGTGCCCAGCCGACCCTGCAGAACTTTGGAACGGGCTTCGTTGGTGGCAGCCAGAACCAGGGCCGATTCGTCGGCAGCCAGTTCGCCGGCCAGCAGCAGTCTCGCGGTGGTGGCACCGGGATGAACACGTTCGGTGGTGGACGCGGGGGAAGTGGACGATTTTCGATGCCCAACCAGGCGTCGCGGACGACTCGCACCAGGCGAGTCCGTCCCAGTCACCGCGTGGCGTTCACCTTCCAGTCCCGCTCGATGACCACGATCAAGACGTCGCTCGACACCCGCTTCTCCTCGTTGCTGACAAGCCGCCCCCAGTTCAAGGGCGTGACGGTTGCCGTGGGCAAGCCGGGCGAGTTGACGTTGTCCGGCGAGGTGCCGACGGCGGCCGCCCAACGGATGGCTGCTGCCATGGTTCGCATGGAGCCGGGGGTCCGCAAGGTGATTAACCAGTTGAGCGTCGCGGCGGCCGCGCCCACCGGCGGCTGATAGCGGCCCCAAGCGGTCCCGCCCGACCTGATCCCGTGAAGTAGCAGGTCGGGTTGTAGCAATTTTTCCGGAAATGACAGCAGTCAGTTGTTCCGGCCGGTCGATATTCTCATTGGGGACGCGATGCGCGTCTGCCCAATCGACCGACCCTACACGAGCGACCGGGTCTGATGAACCGATCCTTGCGAGCCGCCGGCGGTGCGCTGGCCACAGCCGCGGTTGTGATCACCGTACTGCTGGTGATCGCGCTCATCGACCCCCGTGCCACCACGATCCACCTTGAACAGGCGGATCACGACACCGCAGTTGCGGCGTCCCGCGATGGCATCAAACCGCTCGATCACCGCCTGGTGAAACCCTGGCAGCGACTCGACGTGCAACTCGGTGAGCTCGAGAAACGGCTCGATGAGCACGCGCGTCGTGGTGATGACGCGGTCGCTGCCAACCGGCAGCAGTTGGTGGAAGCCGAGAGCCGTTTGCGGGCCGAACTGGATCGCCGACCCGGTGACCTGCGGCTGCTCGAGACGATCAGGACCACGCTGGCCGATCGGAGGGACGATCAGCGGCTCGCTTCAATCGAGACGCGACTGAAGAGCCTGGCCGGGACGATCGAGCGGGAGTCACAGGAGACGGCGATTCTACGTGAAGCGATCGGGCGGCTGCAGCCGGTCCTCGACGTCACCGCCGACAGAGATCAGCCCCCGCACTTCACGATCCGGGCCCGGAGGGTCCCGCTGGCCGATGTGCTTGAGCGGCTCGAAGCACTCTGCGACTGGAAATTCGACACCACCGCCGCGGCCAACTCGATCGTTTCGATCGAGCCTCTCGAACAGGTCACGCTCGAAGAGGCTCTCGAGGTCCTGTTGCCGGCCGCCGGCTGTGCGGCACGGCTCGAAGGATTTCGGGTCAGTGTGATGTCACTGGCCGAGGCCCGTCGACTGCAGGAGCAGGAGGTGAGTCCGCCGTCGACTGGCCGCATCGATAAGGCTGTGCCTGGTCGATCGCCGGAACGTGCTGCGGGCGAAGTTCGCGAGGTGATCCTCGAGGTGGTGATTCTGTCGGTCCAGCTCAACAGCGAGTCCCCCGCCGGGATCGGTGAGAAGGTTCAGTCAACGGATTCGTCGGAAGGGCCCGGGCATTCCACCGGAGGAATTCTCGATCAACCCGTCCCGGAATTCCTCGAGCGGCTGGGCCGCATGGTCGTGATGCAGGTTCTCACCCGTCCCAGGCTCCGGGTCGTCGATGGCGAGATCGCTCGATTGGAGACCAGCTCACACCCGTCGGCGCGAGTGGAGATCACGCCTCGGGTTGTGGCCGAGGGGGCCATCGAGCTGGATGTCACTCTCTGGAAGACTTCGGCTGTGGCGGGAGACGCCGAGGAGTTGCCGGCCCGGTTGACCCGCGTCCTGCTGAGACAGGGCGACACGGTGTTTCTGGGTCGAGTGTTCCGCGACGACGTATCGCGGCGGTCCTCCGGGAACGTACCGAGCTCTCGACGGCCGGGATTGCTCGAACGGTTGCTGGGTGATCATGCCAGTCAATCGAGTGTGCCGCCGGTGGCTGCGGGGCGTCGAGAACTGATCGTGCTGGTGACTCCCCGATTGGTCGACCAACGACCCGGCGAGTCGCCTCGGCAGGCCCGCCGCTAGCTTGCGGCGACCGTTGGCCGCGACGAGAATGCGAGGGTCACAGGTCTCAAACGGTGTGCCGCCATGAAGATGTCCTCGGTTCCGGTCGCGTCCGGTCCACTGCTGGTTGTGTTGGCTTGGCTGATCGTGACCGCATTGCCGGTCACCGAAGCCGGAGCTCCTCGAGAGCCCGCTGCGGCAGCGAAGAAGCCCGATGGTGTGGATCGCGATTATGGCAACGAGTTGCCGAGAAGCCCGGCGACGCGTCCCCTGGAGGCGGTCGCCCAGCTGGTGGCTCGACCCGGTTTCCGCATCGAAGTGGTTGCCGCCGAGCCGTTGGTCGAGGACCCGGTGGCGATGGCGTTTGACGAGAACGGTCGGGTCTATGTGTGCGAGATGCCCGAATACAACCAGTACGCCAACACGTCGTTTCGGGGCAAGGGGCGGGTGAGGTTGCTGGAGGACAGTGACGGGAACGGGGTCTTTGACCGCAGCCGGATCTTTGCCGACGGGGTCGATTCGCCCACGGCGGTCGCCTGCTGGAAGGGTGGAGTGTTTGTCGGCAGCGTGCCGCACATCCTGTATCTGAAGGACACCAACGGCGACGGTGTTGCCGATGTGCGTCGAGTGGTCTTCACCGGGTTCGCTCGGGACAAGGCGGGCGAGGCGATGCTGAACTCGTTTCGCTGGGGCCTGGACAATCGCTACCACGTCTCGACCAACCTCGCCGGTGGCACGGTCCGCCGCGCGGGTGCCCCGGCGGCGGCCGCTGTCTCGGTCCGCGGTCGCGGCTTCCTGTTTGATCCGCGTTCAGAGACGTTCGAATTGGCCAGCGGTGGCGGTCAGCACGGCATGAGCATGGACGACTGGGGCCGCAAGTTCGTCTGCCAGAACAGTGTCCCGGCCCAGATGCTGATCTACGACGACCGCTACCTGGCGCGGAACAAGTTTCTGGCCGGTCCGGCTCCGGCGGTCAACATCGTGCCCACCGGCAAGCAGACCCGGCTGTTCCGCAAGAGTCCGATCGAGCCGTGGCGGAAGCTGCGGACCCGGCTGCGGAGCAAGGGCCTGATCCCCGGTTCCGACGAGGGGGGCAAGCCCGGCGGGTTCTTCACCGGTGCAACCGGCGTGACGGTGTACCGGGGTGACGCCTGGCCGGCGGCCTATCGTGGCAACCTGTTGATCGGTGAGGTTTCCAACAACCTGGTGTTCCGGGCACGGCTGGAAAACGACGGAGTGTCGCAGGTGGCCCGGCGGGCCGACCAGGGAGCCGAGTTCGTCGCTTCAAAGTCGGTTTGGTTTCGGCCGGTGCAGTTGGCCAATGCGCCCGACGGCACGCTGTACGTGATCGACATGTCACGCGAGTTGATCGAGGGGGCTGCGTTTCTGGCCGACGTGATCCTGAAGCACATGGACGTGACCAGCGGAATGAAGATGGGCCGAATCTACCGAGTGGTCCCCGTCGGCAAGACACTCAGGCCAACGCCCCGACTGGGACAACTCGGCACCGCAGAACTGGTTGCGTTGCTCGATCATCGCAATGGTTGGCACCGCGATACGGCTTCGCGATTGATCTACGAACGCCAGGACCCCGGAGCGGTTTTGTTCTTGAGGCGTCTGGCTCGGGCGGGCCGCCTGCCGGTGGGTCGAGTCCACGCACTGTGGGCGTTGGCCGGCGCCAACGCGTTGACGGCCGACCTGGTGCTGGGGGCACTCCAGGACAAGGATCCGGAGGTTCGGATCCAGGCGTTGCGGCTCTCGGAGCGGTTGGTGGATCGGTCGGAGGCGTTGAGACTGAAGCTGGCCTCGATGGACTCAGACCCCCAGCTGCAGGTTCGCTACCAGCTGGCGTTTTCGCTGGGCGAAATCGATGCGGCATCGGCCCGGGGGGCCCTGGCCCGGCTGGCGAAACGTGACGGGGGCGATCGGTGGGTGAGGTTGGCGGTGTTGAGTTCGTTGGCGCGGGGAGCCGGAGAGGTCTTCGGGCAGTTGCTGGGGGACACGGCGTATCGTGCAACGGGTCCGGGTCGAGCGGTCCTGGTGGAACTGGCCGGTCAGATCGGTGCTGCGGACCGGTCGGGTGACGTGGCCGCGGTGATCGCTGGGGTGGCTGGATTGCCGGCTGATGAGAAGTCACTGGGCCAGGCGGTGGTGGCCGGGCTACTCTCGAAACGAACCGGTGCGGCCAAGCGGCAGTTGGCGGGTGCCGGAGGTGGCCAGGCCCGTCGACTGCTCGAGGGCTTGCTCACCGATGCTCGCAAACTGGCACCCGATCGCAAACAGCCCTCAGCGAAGCGGGCCCAGGCGGTGAGGACCCTCGGGCTGGGCGGGTTCCAAGGGGATCGCAAGCTGTTCGAGGGGTTGCTGACGATCAGCGAGTCGCAGCCTGTGCAGGAAGCGGTGCTGGAGACCCTGGGTCGATTCGATGATCCGGCGGTGGCCGAGTTGTTGCTGTCTCGCTGGAAGAGCCTCAGCCCCAGCCTCAGGCGACGAGCTGCCGAGACGCTGTTTTCTCGAGCCGCTTCAACCCGCAGGCTGTTGGGGGCGGTCGAGGACGACGAGATATCTCGAGCGGATCTCGATCCGGCCCGCGTGAGGTTGCTCAGGGTGTCCGGTGACGCGTCGATCCGCAAGCAGGTGCAGCGGCTGTTTCCCGACGGCGGCCAGGCCGCACGGCAGGACGTGATCAAGAAGTACCAGGCGGCGTTGAAGCTCGAGGGTGACATCGCGGGTGGGCGGAAGGTGTTTCGCAAGATCTGTGCGGTGTGCCATCGGCTTGAGGGTCATGGCAAGGAGGTGGGAGCGGAATTGGCCGGGATCGCCGACCGAGGTCTCGATGCGGTGATGCTCAACGTGCTCGATCCCAACCGCGAGGTGAAGCCGAAGTTTCTCAGCTATGTCATGGCCACCACCGACGGTCGGATCGTGACGGGTATGATCACTGCCGAGACGGCCAACAGCATCACGCTGCAGCGCAGCGACGGGACGGTGGTAACGGTGCTGAGGGTCGACATCGAGGAGCTCAGCAGCACCGGGTTGTCGTTTATGCCCGAGGGCCTGGAGAAGCAGGTGAGTGTCGAGATGATGGCCGACCTGCTGGCCTACCTGGCTGCTGTTCGCTAGTTGCCTCAGGGACTGGCTTCCGCCGCAGGCGGACCACAGGCGAGGGTGCCTGTCCCGGTGCTCGATGTCGGTTTCCGAATTGGGGACAGCCAGCCGCCGCTGAGGACTCGGCACGCCTGTAGGTCAGGCTCTTGCCTGACATTCAAACCACCAGTGCCCGTCGCGGAGTCGCTTGGAGCTGATCGAGCGACTGCAGACTGGTTGTTATTCGAGTCAGGCTCTTGCCTGACATTCAAACCACCAGTGTCCGTCGCGGAGTCGCTTGGAGCTGATCGAGTGACTGTAGACTGGTTGTTATTCGAGTCAGGCAGATAGCCTGACCTACAGAATGCACCCGTCCGCGGCGGACCAAGGGCTCCGGAGCCAGTCCCTGAGGCCCGCCGCTGGCGACCGACAGGATCCACCGTTACAGTCGACTTCGAGCCCATCGGCCGCGACGCTTCGAAAACCTCACGGAACCGCCTGCCAAGATGACCAGTGCCAGGATCGTGTTGCTGCCCGGAGACGGGATTGGTCCAGAAGTGGTTTCGGTGGGGCAGAGTGTGCTCGAGGCGATTGCCAGCCGATTCGAGCACGACTTCAGCTTCGAGACCGGGATGATCGGCGGGTGTGCCATCGACGAGTCGGGGACTCCGCTGCCCGAGCCGACTCTCGAGATGTGCCGCAACAGTGATGCGATCCTGCTGGGAGCCGTCGGAGGCCCGAAGTGGGACGACCCCTCGGCCGAGACCCGCCCCGAGCAGGGGCTGCTGAGCCTGAGAAAAGAACTCGACCTGTTTGCCAACCTCCGACCCATCATCGCTCAACCACAACTCCTGGACACCTCGCCCCTGAAACGCGAGATCATCGAAGGGGTCGACATCCTGTTCGTCCGCGAGTTGACCGGGGGGATCTACTTTGGAGACTCGGGTCGTCGCGAGAGTCCCGGAGGCGAGGCGGCCTACAGCGAGATGGTGTACCAGACGTCCGAGATCGAGCGGGTGGTACGGCTGGCGGGCGAGGCGGCTCGAGGACGAAGCGGCCATTTGACGAGCGTGGACAAGGCGAACGTGCTGGAGGTCTCGAGGCTGTGGCGGCAGGTGGCCGAGCGGGTTGTCAGTTCTGAGTTTGCGGATCTCGAATACGACGTGGTGCTGGTCGACGCGATGGCGATGCACCTGATCAGCCGGCCCGGGGACTTCGACGTGGTTGTGACCGGGAATATGTTCGGCGACATCCTGACCGATGAAGGCTCGATGCTGCCCGGCTCACTGGGCCTGTTGCCCTCGGCCTCCCTCGGCGAATCCGGACCCGGTCTCTACGAACCGATCCACGGCAGTGCTCCGGATATTGCCGGAGAGGGGATCGCCAATCCGTTGGCGACCATCCTGGCGGGCGGGATGCTGTTGAGGCATTCGCTGGGGTTGGAAACCGAGGCGTTGGCGCTCGAGGCTGCCGTCGCGGTGGTGCTCGATGCCGGGCACCGAACCGTCGACATCGCCGCGGGTGCCCCCAGCGTGGGGACGCTTGAGATGGGACAGCGGGTGCTCGAGGCGATTGCCGGGTAGCAGCCTGGTGAAGAACACAAGTTCGGGGATGGGACGGGGTCAGACGCCGCCCACAGAAAGTCTCGCTCCACCCAGAACGGCACGCAGGCGGGGCCTGACCCCTTTTCAACCAGCACTCGTTGC
>CAUZEQ010000195.1:0-9325 GCA_963578885.1 Planctomycetota bacterium | reverse complement strand
TGGTGCCGCCCTTTGAGAAGATCTTCCGCGATTTCGGCATGCAGATTCCCGAGTTGACGCTGGGGGTACTGTGGCTCGCCAGGGCGCTCGGTGGCTGGCGGCTGGCGATTCTCCCGGTGCTGCTGCTCGTGCTGGTCCTGGCCTGGATCCTGATCGGCCGCCTGGCCGGACCGCTACAGCGCAAGTGGCTCTACTACGTCCCGGCGATGGGTCGCATGGTCCGGCTCAGTGCCGTCTCACGCTTCTGCCACCTGCTGGCGATCGGCCTCGATCATCGCGTGCCACTGCCCGAAGCGTTGCGGTTGGCCGGCAGCGGGACCGGGGACGCCTACATCAGCCAGACCACCAGCCGCATGGCCACCGACGTCGCGGCGGGACACTCGCTGAGCCAGGCCGCGTCGACCCACAGGATGGTCCCCGAAATCACGCACGTCTTCGAATGGGAAGGCCGGGACGACGCCTTCTCTGAAGTGCTCCGCGCCACCGGTGACATCTGTGCCGCTCAGGCCCGCGTGCAGTCGGGACTGATCCGGGTCCTGGTCGAACCCATGGCCGTGCTCGGAGTGGCCCTGATTGTCGGACTCATCGCCATCGCGCTGTTGATGCCGATGGCCAAACTGCTCAACGCGCTCTCATGATTCGTATCCGCTTCAACCAGTCCCCATCCCAGAACCCCCGTCGCACCGACCGACTGATCTTCCTCCTGTTTCGAGCCACACCGTGAACGCCGACATCACACTCGCCTATGCGATGTTCACGATCCTGCTGATACCGCTGAGCGGCGTTGCGCTGCTGATCGTCTCCGGCCGGCTGCGCAAGTGTCAACGGCCACGGCTGCTGGTCGTCGCACGAATGCTGCTGTCGCTGGTCGCCCTGGCCATGCTGCTCGTCTCTCTCGGCGGCATGATCGCGATCGTCGGCTGGGGCCTGCATGCCCAGGCAGCCCCCGCAAGGTCGATCCCCTCTATGGTGGCTGATTCGATGATGCTGTTCCTGCTGGCGGTCATCGGCTGGGCGGCGGTGATGGCGCTGCGGCTGAGCATCAAGGCGCGGCTCGAGCTGACTCCCTCGTGCCGGCTGGAACTCGAAGAAGGACTCGGGCTGCTGCACCTGGTTGCCTGGTGCCTGGTCGGTTTGCCGTTGCTGTTCGTGGCTCCTCTGGCCATCCCGATCTGCGTGGTGCCGTTTCTGCTGACCGAGGGTCGGGCCAGTGCCAGGCGCTCCAAACAGGGACACCTGCTGTGGCTGCTGGCCATCGCCGTGAAACGAAAACAGTCTCTGACCCAGCTGCTGGACAGCTACGCCGAGTCGCTGGATGGGGCACAGGCATTCTCGATCTGGCGATTCATCGGCCTGTTCAAACCCTCCCGCTTCCGGAACCGCATCCGGCACCTGGCCGACCGGTTGCGCGATGGGGTCGCGCTGGCCGATGCCCTGGAAGACTGCCCCGGCCTGTTGCCTCGAGCCACCGTGATCGCCGTACGAGTCGGACACGAATCGGGGTGTTTGGCCGAGGCGCTCGAGCGGTCCGCCGTCACGCAATCCCAGTCGATCCGGCAGGTGGGAACCGTCTCGGACATCTCGACCTTCTTCATCTACGGGGCCGCCGTGCTAAGCGTGACGATCTGCATCTGCCTGTTCCAGCTGACCTTCATCGTCCCCAAGTTGAAAAAGATCTTCGAAGGCTTCGACGTCGAACTGCCTGCCGTCACCGCCAACCTGATCAGTTCCTCCGACGTAATGGCCTCGCACCTGCTGCTCGCCGCACCCATCGTTTCGCTGCCCTGCCTGCTGCTGATGGCGTTTGGCATCAGCTGGTTCTGGGGCCTGGAGAACCTGAGGCTCCCGTGGCTGACCCGCCTCTGGCCGCGACTGCACTCGACCTCGATCTTCCGCAGCCTCGCGCTGGCACTCTCGGGCAACCGTACTCTCGACCAGGCCCTCGAGATCCAGGTCGACGCGGCGCAGTGGCCCGAGGTGGCGATCCGCCTCGAGCGGGTCCGCGAGGCGGTTGTGGCCGGAGGCAACGGCTGGGCGGCTCTGCGGCAGGAACGACTGATCAATGACCGTGAGCAAGCTGTGCTCGAGTGCTCACAACGACTGAACAACCTGCCCTGGGCACTGCAACTGATGGCCGACTCGGCCCAGCGACGCCTGCACCGTCGGGTGGTGCTCAGCTTCCAGGTCGTCCGACCGGTCGTGATCGGAGCCCTGGCGCTGGTGGTGGGCCTCATCTGCATCGGCCTCTTCTACCCGCTCATCAAGCTGCTTTCGGAGCAGGCCTGATGCACCACGTCGACCTCACAACCCGCCGCAGTGCCCCCCGCGGCCGCCGAGGCGCGATGCTGATCGAGATGCTGGTGGCCGGCATCCTGCTGACGACCGTCATCGTGCTGGTCGGCCCGCTGCTGCTGCAAAGCAACCAGGTCCGCCGCTCCGCAGCACAGAGACAACTCGCCACCCAACTCGCCGCCAACTGCCTCGAACGACTCGTCGCCGGAGAATCCCAGCAACTCGCCGAAGCCAACGTCCGAAGGGGATGGGACACGCAGAAGTGGTTGCCCGAGATGACACTCGACTTCGAGATCCGCGACGACGACGCTCGGCGAAGAGCCACAGTCACCGTCAACTGGATCGGCTCCGGCGGTCAAGCCGCTCGCCCGGTGCGACTCGCCGGGTGGCTTCCGGCCGACCAGGAGGGCTCCAGGTGAATCGCTCACGCCGTGGGTACTCTCTGATCGAAATGCTCGTCGTGATCGCTGTGATGTCGGTGATGGTCACACTCGGGACCCTGACGATCGCATTGCTGATGCGTTCGGAGCGGACCGGTGGTGACTCGCTCGTGGCGGCCCAGGCCGGGCACCGCCTCGCTCGCCAGTTCCGACAGGACGTCCACTCTGCAGACGACGCCACGCTCGACACCACAACCCCAGGACATCCGCTGCTCAAACTGCACGCAGGCGGTCGTGTGACGGTGACCTGGAGTCGAGTCCAGCAGGGTCTGCGCCGCACGGCCGACGACTCGCCGGTCCGGATCGAGACCTATCGAGTGCCCACCGATTACTTCTCGATTGTCCTGGGCCCCGCACAGCCGGGCTCACGCACACGACGGCTGGTCAGTATCACGACAACGCCGCAAACCGAGTCGCGGCCACACCCCCGAGACGCCTGGCCGGTTCGCGTGAGTGCTGTGCTGGGAGCGGAGGTGACGCCATGAAACGCCCCGTACAGACTCCCGGGCGAGACCACCCCCGCGGCGCCGTGCTGCTGGTTGTGCTGATCGTTGTGCTGCTGATTCTCGGCATGGCCGGCTCCCTGTTCCGACTCGCGATCATCCAGCACAAGCAATCCCGGCAGTTTGAACTGCAGGCCCAAGCCGACTGGCTGGCGCGGGCCGGTGCCGAGCGTGCCCTGAAACGATTGGCCGAGAAGGACTTCGCCCAGGACACCTGGAACGTCGAACTCGAAGGGTTTGGGCCCGTTGAGGTCGTCAGCCGGGTGGTCACGTCGAAGAACAACCCCGGGATCCGACGGCTCGAATCTCATGTCCGACTCGAACCCGGATTCGCTCACACACCCGCCCACGGCTACGCCACACGAACCGTTGGCCCCACGCAGAACCCCAGGCAGGACTCGCCATGACCGACCTCAACCCCATGCCAACATATCCTGATCACCCTGAACACGAGCTCACACGGAGCCCCACGAACATGACCGCAGCATCCCCTCGTCGTCGTCCCGGTTTCACCCTGATCGAGCTCCTGGTCGTGATCGCGATCATCGCCATCCTGATCGCATTGCTGTTGCCGGCCGTGCAGCAGGCGCGCGAGGCCGCTCGCCGCGCTGCCTGCAAGAACAACCTGATGCAGATTGGTGTCGCGCTGCAGAACTACGAGATGGCTCACCGCTGCCTGCCACCGGGATCGATCGACAAGACCGGGCCGATCCAGAGCACGGCCCAGGGATATCACATGAGCTGGGTGGTGCAGGTGCTGCCGTTCATTGACGAGGGCAACGTGTTTCGGCACATCGACTTCGGCAAGAGCATCTACGCCAAGGAGAACATCGACGCTCGGGCGCAGCCACTTGAACTGCTGAGGTGCCCCTCGTCGATCCTCCCGCCGACGATGACCCTGCAAGCTGTCGCACCCCCCGCCAGTGCCCCAGGTCGTCCGGTGGCCGGTGAGTTTGGCCCGGCGACGGCTACAGTCCTGGTCGGCACCGCTGGCTACGCCGGTGTGCATCACGACGGATTCCTCGTCGCACCGGCAGCTGACGCCGGGCCCAACACCCCCGGGACCTACAAGGACGGTCCGATTGACGTCGACCAGAACGGCGTGCTGTTTCTCAACAGCAGCGTCACTTACCATCAGATCCCCGACGGCAGCTCGCACACACTCTTCGTGGGCGAGACCCGCGAAACAGCCGGTGGGCTGGGCTGGGCCTCGGGCACCCGCAGCACACTCAGAAATGGAGCCACCTTGATCAACCAGTCCGGGAATCTGCCGTTCGGATTCTCCGCGCGACGAGCAGCCCCTGCCGCGGTGCAAATCGACCTCAAGGATCCCCTGGCGGTCGGCGGCTTCGGCAGTTTTCACTCCGGAGGCGCCAACTTCCTCTTCGGGGACACCTCGGTCCGCTTCCTCAACGAAAACATCAACGCCACCATCTACCGCAACCTCTGCAACCGGCGAGATGGAGCACTGCTCGGCTCGTTCTAGCCTCAGCCCCGCAAGATCAGTTCCGGCCGAAGCAGTACACCGCACTCTCGGTACGAATGAACATCCGGCCGTTGGTGACCACCGGCGTGGCCAGGATCTTCTCGCCGAAGTCGTGCTTCCCGATCACCGACCAGGTCTTGCCGGCCTTGATGATCGACATCACTCCCGCTTCGTTGCAGGCGTAGATCTTGCCGTCACCGGCCACCAGCGAAGCATAGTAGCTGCCTCGGCCAGGGATCCGTCCGCGTCGCGTCCGCTTGCCCGTGCGGGCATCCAGGCTGGTCAGGATGCCACCGTTCTTGATCATGTACAACAATCCGCGGTAGACGGCCGGACTGGGCACCACGGGCAGGCCCTCTCGCGAAAGCCAATCGACATGAGTCTCGGTCACGTCACCCCGACCACCGGGACGTACCGACATCGCGACATTCTGAGCGTTCTTGAAGACATTCGCGTGATGCTTCCACTCGGCGGCATCGAGTTCCTTGTCCTGGTCGAGATCGATGCGGAAGAACCGCGCCCCGACCGGGCTCCCCTCGGGCAACTCGGTCTTGGCGATCTTCTTGTTCTTGTCCTTGTCGAGCTTGGCCAACGCCTCGGAGAATGGCTCCATCGAAATCCGCTCCGAGAGATCCCCGCCGGGTGTCCACGAGGCGATGTAGAGCCGAGAAGGGGTGGTCACCGGAGTGGTATCGACGATCCGCGACAAACCGCGGACCCACCACAGCGGCTTGCCCGTCTTGATCTCATACGCCGTCATCTTCAACGCACCGGCCACCACCAGCACCCGCTCCTGGTCGCTCTTCCAGACGATCGGAGTCGAGTAGCTGCGGGTCTGGCCCTGGCGAGGCGTCTTCCACACCGTCTTGCCGTTGGCCGGGTTGATCGCGATCAGGAAACAGTTGACGTCGTGGTCCTCGCTGAGCACCAGCAGGTCGTCGACCAGCACCGGCGAACTGCTGGCTCCGAACTCGTCCTGGAACGGCCCCATCGGCTTCCGCCACAGCTCCTTACCGTCCAGGTCGTAGGTGACCAGGCCGAAACTGCCGAAGAACACGTAAATCCGCTTGCCGTCACAGGCCGGAGTCGAGACGGCCGGGCTGCCGGTGGAATGAGTCTTCTCGATCCGCTTTGTCTTCAACACCATCGTCCACAACAGCTTGCCACTGCTGCGGTCCAGGGCCACTGTCGCCAACTGCTTGCGCGCCTTGTCCCAGGTCGTCAGCACCACCAACTCGCCATGCACGCACGGGGTCGAAATGCCCCCGGACACCTCCTGCCGCCACACCAGCTGCTCCTTGGCCGCGAATTGCTCGGGCAACGCGAAGTCGTCACCCGCAGCACCCTGGTTCCGGCGAAAGAACGACGGGCCGTCGGCCGCCAGCATCGGCGAAACCATCGAACACAGCAGGGTGAACACGACGAACGAGCGAGCCATGGTGGAGTCTCCAGAAGAGCCAGGTGGGATCGTCCGTCGAACAGGATACCCGAATCGGGAGTCGTCGCCGACGCGGCCCCAACGGAATTCGATTACTTCTCAGCGGCGACCTTGTTTCGCAGGATGCCGACGCCCGAGAGTTCCACCTCGACCACGTCGCCGGGCTTCATCGCGTCGGTCTTGCCCGGAGTGCCGGTGAAGATCAGGTCGCCGGGATGCAGGGTGACGTGGCGACTGAGGAAGCTGACCATCGAGGCGATGTCGTTGATGAAGTACTTGGTGCTCTCGTCCTGTCGCACCTCGCCGTTGAGCCTGAGAGTCAGTTGCAGGTTGTCGTAGTCCAGCCCGGTGGCAATCGCCGGGCCGCAGGGGCCGAAGGTGTCCGACGCCTTGGCCCGCCACCACTGCACATCGTTCCTCTGCCAGACTCGAGCACTCACGTCGTTGCCGCAGGTGACACCAAACACGTGCTTCAGAGCGTCCTTCTTCGAGACATTGCGGGTCACTTTGCCGATCACGATCACCAGTTCCGCCTCGTAGTGCACCGTCTCGGCATCCCTGGGCAGGATGATGGTGCCTCCGTGAGGCAGCAGGCAGCTGATCGTCTTGAAGAACGGCTGAGGGATCTGGAACTTCGGCGGGATCACGCCGCTGCGACGAATCTCCGACTTGGTGTCCGAGGTGGTTGTCGTCTTGCCGCTCTTGTTGTCCTGGGCGATCGTGGTCACCGTCGTGATCGTCGTGGTCGTCTTGTCCTCGTCTCCCAGGTGACTCTTGTAGTTGCCCGCCAAGGCAAACACCTGCGTCGGTTTCGCGGGAACCAGCAGCTTGACTTTGTCCAGGTCGACCTTCTTGCCAGACTTCTTCCACTTGCCGAACAGGTCACCGTCGATCTTGAGGATCGTCTTGCCCTCGAGAATCCCGTAGGACACCTCGTCGCCATGCTGGTAGCGAACGTAGAGCGTCGCCCGCTTGGTTTTCTTGCCCTGCTTGCCCTTCTTGGGCTGCTTGGCCGCAGCGGCCTGTTGGGTGCGGTCGCCCGGTGCAGAGACCAGGCAGAAGGCGGCGGCGAACAGCAGACCGAGCATCATTCGGCGAGAAGTCATCGTGGTGTCTCCCGGGTGAATCAGCGTCACGTACACGTCGCGGTCGTCGCATCCTAAACCCGCGGCAGTCCGCCGGGCAACCGTCGCGACGCCTCGAGTTGGCTCGCTTCGGCCCGTCGAGCTAGAATGCCGCCATCAACCCCTTCCGGCCGCATCTCGCTCCGCCGGCTTGGACGTCATCCTCGGAGACAAGCTCATGCCACGCGTCAACCGGGTCAAGCAGGCCATCCGCGACGGACGCACCGCCACCGGCTTCTCGCTCTGCTTCCCCTCGACACACGTCATCGAAGTCCTCGGCCGACTCGACTTCGACTTCGTCTGGCTCGACGGAGAACACGGCCCATTCGGGCTGGCCGACATCGAGGAACACTGCCGGGCGGCAGAACTCTGCGGAGTCACCCCGATCGCTCGAGTGCCCAACATCGAATCGTCGACAATCCTGCAGTACCTCGACCGTGGCATCCAGGGCATCCTCGGCCCGCACATCGCCTGCCGAGCCGATGCCGAGCAACTGGTGCGGGCCTGCTACTTCGGGCCGATCGGGGAACGGTCCTTCGGAGGCAATCGAGGGTGTGACTACGACCACGAACTCGGCGACAAGGTCCAGTGGTACCGTGAGACGAACGAGAACATGCTGGTCGGCGCGTTGCTCGAAGACGCCGGAGTGATCGACAACCTCGACGAGATCCTCGCGGTCGAGGGGATCGACTACTTCAGCATCGGACCCAACGACTTCGCACAGGGGCTCGGGAAGCCGGGCGAAGGATTTACCCCGGAAGTCCAGCAGGTCATCGCCGAGGTCTACGACCGCATCCGCGCCGCCGGAAGGGCGGTGGGCGACGACATCACACGTCGAGTCGATGTCAAGAACTCGCTGCTGAGCCTCGGCAGCGACTTCCTCGCCGGCTGAGGAGACCGGGCCATCGACCGCGATCGCTGTTTTGTCACGGACCGACAGTTGATACAGTTCCCGCGCATTCTCAGCACCCTGTTCGGGACCAGGCCCCAGGCATGAATCCGTTGCAGCGAGGCCTCGCCGTCGTGGGACTCCTCGTCCTGCTCGGAGATGCCGCGTGGCTGGTTTCGGCACTCCGCCACCAGCCGGCCTCGATCGAAACGACCACACCGCCCGCGTCGGTCGTGCTCGACAAAGCACCTCAACTGGACATCTGGCGAGCCGAACACACCACATTCGAAATCGAACGCCGCTTCGGGCCCGCGTTTCTTGAAGCACTCAATGACCGCGACCTCGATCGACTCGCCGCTCTTGCCACCCCCGATCTCAAGGCCCTCGGACTCGGCGCGGCGCCGGTCACCGAACGCCGGCACGGTGATGTCGTCGAATTGTCCCGGGCACGTGATCCCCACGAGCAAGCCGACAGCCTGACCGCCCGAGGCCCTGACAGGAATCCACAGCGGCTTCTCAGACTCGGCCCGCTCCGCGCCCAGGGTCCTGCAGATCACCGAGGACCCCGACCGGCCCAGCGGCTGGACCGCCCGGATCCTGCTGACTTCGATCGGCACGACCGCCGATGGACACAAGCGACAGGTCCTCAGCGAACACACCATCGCGGGGATTGTCCAGGACGGCACACAATTGGGACAGGCCGCCTGGCTCGATGGCTGGCCCGTTGAACGGACCGTCCAGCGGGTTCATGGGCACCGGCCCGGTCGAACAGAACATCGGGCTCGGAGCCGCAACCCGCATCAAACGGCTCACCGTCCGCTGGACCGACGGCACGACGCGACATTTTCGTGACCTGCCGGTCGATCACCACCACGTGATCACCCAGGGCACTGCGGCACTACAATCGGTACCACTGGAACACTCAACCGGCCCGGTTCCGACCACGGATTGAATCCCTGATAAGTTTAGATTTCTGTAACTCACGGCCCAGCAAAGGATTGCGACTCCCTCGTCCCGTTTGCCTCCGGAATCGTGTGACGCGATCACGGGGGTCGGCAACACAGAATCAACTCCCGATTCGCAGTGTTGACCCGAGTTGAACTCGGCCGAGGTGGTCCCGTGTGGTTGAAACGGTGTCCCAGACACGTCCAAG
>CAUZEQ010000194.1:0-9399 GCA_963578885.1 Planctomycetota bacterium | reverse complement strand
ATCGATCGACTGCAGGACTCCAAACTTCGGTGCCCCCGTGGCCCTCGCCTGGGGCGTCTTCTTCTTAGCAGGACCTCCCAGGCCCTTCGCGTTGGGATGCAGGAACAGCCGGGTGACCATCAGGCTGCCCGCACCAGCCGCCGTCATGCTGTGGCTGGGGTTCTTGTCCAGATCCCCCGCCACGCTGGCTGCGGGGTGATAGGCAAATGCCCCGCCGCCCTGGCCCTTGAGCTGCGTCTTGATGTACCAGTCGGCAGCACGGTTCCAGGCATCCATGGGAACGTCGACACCCGCCCGCTTGGCTGCCCACAGACCCAGCACCGCGTACTGGGTGATCGATGTGTCGCCGTTGTTGTTCTTGGCCGGATAGTCCCAACTGCCGCTGGGCAACTGCTCCCCGAGCAGGTACTTGGTGATCGCCACGATGTGGCTCTTGTACTTCGCGGGATCAGCCGCCTCGAGAGCCATCAGGTCAACTCCCGCCTCGTACACATGGTGCTCCGGTGGCCTGTACTCACCCGATGCCGACACCTTGCGAATGATCTTCAGCAGGACCGCCGCGATCGCCGGATCGCTCGGCTTGGCCTTCGCCTTGAGCATCGCGTAGATGCACAACGCGTTGTAACCACCGTACTGATTGGCCGCCTTCGACCTCAGGTACGCCACACCCTTCTCGATCGACGCCTTGATCTTGGGGTCGTCCGGATGAGCCGCTCGGCACGGTGCGGCGAAAACACCGCACAAAACTACCACGACGACACCGAAAACCAGCCGCGCCACCCATTCACTCGCGACGCAACGCAAACACCCTCGCCGGTGCTCCGACATGTCCGTCCTGGCCATCTGTGGGGATGTGAGAGAAGAAAGAGATGGGCCCGCATTGTCATCTTAGAACGGCTTTTTTTTACTGTCAACATGCCGGGATCTGATGTCTTGTCGAGACAGCCCGAGACGATCCGAGACGCCCGGACACCGGCGACCACAGCGCTCCGTATCCCGGTGACTTGACTTTGGTCACCCACTTCGTAGACTCGAATGAGTTGAGACTTAATCTCAACTTGGTCGCGGCCCACTCTCCGTTACAGCACGTATCGACGCATGGCCACCGTCATCGCCACCACCGAACAGCTGGCACTTCACCCCCTGCCAATTCTCCCGGAATTGGCCGACGGGCGAGTGGTCTGCCATTGCCTGAACGTCACGGCCGGTGACATCCGGCTGGCCAGTGAGGCGGGTGAAGTCGAGACGTTGCGAGCGGTGATGGACGAGACTCGAGCCGGGACCGGCTGCACCTGCTGCCACCCGGTGATCCGGCGTCTGCTCGACGAGTAGCCCGCCCCCCAGTCCGCTCCAGGCCGCCTAGCCGGCCTCTTCCTCTTCACCCACCTGTGTGACGAGGTAGTTCTCGATCCCGAGCGTCCCGATCAGGTCCAGCTGAGCCTCGAGCCAGTCGACGTGTTCTTCGGAGTCGACCAGGATCCGCTCCATCAGCTCACGACTGCCTCCATCGCTGGCCCCGATGCACAGCGTGATCGCCTCGTTGTAGGCATTGACTCCCCTGGTCTCCAGTTCCAGATCGTTCTCGAACTGTTCCTTGACGTCATTGCCGACGCGAATCACGTCGTAGCGTGAGATCTCCGGAGTCCCTTCGAGGAAGATGATCCGATCGATCAGCATCTCGGCGTGCTTCATCTCGCCGATCGACTCCTCGAAGTGCTTGGCCCCGAGCCTCATCAGGCCCCAGTTCTGGCACATCTTGGACTGGACGAAGTACTGGTTGATCGCGGTCAGTTCGATGGTCAGTCCACCGTTGAGCGCGTCGATGACCTCGGTGTTGCCTTGCATCTCAGTGCCTCCCTACCTCAGCTGTATCGGAAACATTCGGAAACTCTCGGAAACTCACGGCGGGATTCTAGAACGCGCGTACCGCGCCGGTAAAGCGCGCCGCGGGGCTTGGGCCTCAGTTTCCCGAAATTGACAACGAGTCTCATGCTGCGACCGAGTCTCACTTCGAACCCGGATCGGGCTCTGGCTGCAGGTCCGAGTCATCGAGGCCGGCGATGTGCGGCAGGTAGCGGTATTCGCCGTTGTAGTCGAGTCCATAGCCGACGACGAAGACGTCGGGGATCCGAAAGCAATGGTAATCGGGCTCCAATTCGACCTCCTGCCGACCGGTCTTCCACAGCAGCACGGCCGAGCGGAGGCTGGCGGGCTTGTGATCGCTGAGTATTTTCAGCAGCGAGTCGAGCGTGTGGCCGGAGTCGAAGATGTCGTCGATCAGCACAACGTCACGACCGGCCACGTCGTCGAGCAACTGCTCGTCGATTTCCAACTCGCCGGGCCGCGTCGCGGTCCCGCGGTAGCTCGAAGCTCGGATCAGTGAAATCCTCAACGGGAGATTCATCGCTCGGACCAGGTCGGCCAGCAGCATCACGCTGCCGGTCAGCACTCCGACGACCGTCAGTTTCTTCCCGGAGTAATCCCTGGCCAGCGTCTCGCCCAGCCCCAAAACCGCCTCGCGGATCTCCTCGGCCTCGATCAGTACCTTCACTGTGGTCCGCTCCCCTGAATCGGGCCCATCCTAGACGTCGCCACCCCGGCCTGCCAACTCGCTACAATCAATTCCTGCTCGAACCCCGCCCCAGCCCCGATCCCGTGCGGATCCGCTTGCTGATCCGTTTCGACCACACGTTCTTTTCGGCCAGGGACCACCCGCCTCGATGTCCTGGAGTCTCCGCGAGGTCCCCGGCGGTGCGGTCGAGCTCTTCGAGCCGTCGACACCTCGACCCGAGTTCGGCCTGCTGTTTCTCCCGGGCCACTCGGGCAAGACACTCGCCAACAGCACCGCCTGGACCGCTTCACTGGAACACTCTGGACTGCGGGCCGCCTGTCCGGTTGCCGGGGCCGGCTGGTGGCTGGACGCTTCGGACCCCATCGGCGATCGTACCCCATTGGAGTGGCTGCACCGGGACGTGGTGAGTTGGTTGCAGTGCGAGTGGGAGACGGTGCCACGCGGCTTGGCCGTCGCGGGTGTCAGTCTGGGAGGCCAGGCCGCTCTCGGCCTGGCCTACCGCCACTCCCGCGACTACCCCGTCGTGGCCGCGGTCGCTCCGGCGATCGACTTCCACAAGCTGCACGGCCTGGGCCTGCCACTGGATGACTGGTATGCCAGCCCCGAAGACGCTCGCCAGCAGACCGTCCCCCTGCACATCAACCCGCTCGCCTGGCCCGTTCACCAATTGCTCGCCTGCGACAGCGACGACCGAGACTGGTACGAGGGGGTCGAACGGCTGGCCGGCAAACTGCACTCCTCGGGGATCCCCGTCACAACCGAATTCGAGTCCCACGGGCTGGGCCACTGCTGGGACTACTTCGACATCGTCGCGGACCCCGTCGTCGATTTCGTCACGCGGCAACTCGAACAGGTCCACCGGAGCATCTTTCCGGCCTAGCCCGCCTGCGGCGGATTGAAGAACAGCCACGAGGTCCAGGGACTGGCTCGCCCGCCCGTGGCGGGGTGCCTGTCCCGGTTGCCAACAGCGAGTGAGAGAACGGGACAGGCACCCCCGCCACGGGCGGGTGAGCCAGTCCCTTAACAGCCCGTTGAAGAACACGGCGACCGAGGTCCCTCAGCGGCCCTCGGGCACCAGCTGCGTCGCGGACGCACGATCCAGCACGACTTCTCCGGTCGTGAGACTCATCAGCAGCCGTTGAGCATCGACTCGCGAATACGGACCACTCTCGGCCTTCCGCCGCCAGAGCGTCGCTGTCTGAGACCCCAGTGAACTCAACACCACCCAACCCGATGCCTCGTTGAAACTGATCGTCTCGGCTCGGCCATACCACGACTGCCCCGACATCCGCCCGGCACCCGTCGCATCGCCTCGAGCCAGCATTGTCAACGAGCGTCGTGGCCCAGCGGCCACTGATCCCTCCACCGGAACCACGTTCGATTCCGCAGCCGGGTGACCCTCTCGAGCATCAGTCGCCCGGCCCACCACCGCCTCCCGGGTCACCTGCAGAGAATCGCACTGCATCCAGCCGGCGTCTCGACCCAGTCGATCGGGGTCGACGATGTCACCGGGCCGAGAGACATGTCCGGTGATAACCTGGACCTGGTCGTCGAACGTGGCAAAGCCCAGGTCGATATTCGCCCGCGACGACTTGGCGAAGTCGATCCGCAGGTACTGCCAGTCGGCCTCGTCGAGTTCCAGCGGCAGGTTGGCCCGAGCGAGTGCGGTGGGAGCCAGGGGCCCGTGCCGCCGTCGGCCTCGTTGCCACGACTGGATCCAGCCCGGACCGTCGGCTGAGGTGTCGCGGGTGGTCATGTCGACCAGCAGGTTGGCCATCCGTGCCTTGAGCACCTCCGCAAGACGCCGCCGGGGAGCGCCCACCCTGGACGGCTGCACCGTCGACTCAGACACCTGCTCAAACACGTACCGGGTCAGCCGGACCGAGTGTCGAAACCTCAGCGTCTGCAACTCAACGTCGTACCTGCCCCGGCCATCGATCGAGAGGTCCGGGGCTCGGTCGAGCGTCACGTCGAGCTGCTCGCAGTCGACCCGGCTGTCGGCCAGCTCGGACTTCACGTCGCCCAGGAACGAGAATGTCCTGCCGTCGAGCACGAGTTTCTCGTCCCAGCGAACCTGCAGGTGAGTCCCTGGCGGGGCGGGGTCGCCCGAGAGCAATCGATCGGCGGGCATCTTCAGAGTGCCGCTGCCGTCGATGGACCCTCGACCACTGGTGCTGTCCAGCTTGATCGTCGACCCACTCATCTCCCGTCGCCCCAACCGCAGCCGCGCAGGGCGTCCGACGATCGACACCCCGTGCCCGTCATCAGCCGTTTCCACAAGCCGCAACCGCTCACCGGTTACCTCGACCGCCTCATCCATTCCTCGTGGCGGGCGACTCATCCGCACACGACCCTCCGTCACCACCTCCCGCACCACCCACTCGCCCCCATCCCGCGGCACACCCAACCGACCGCGAATCGACTCGGCCCGAATCTGCACACGGTTGGCCACTTCGCCGGGCGGCAAGCGGTGAGGCCGCTTCGGCAACAGCGACGTGGCGCCAGGCCGCCGGACTCCAGCTCGTAGCTCCTTCCTCGACTTGATCGACTCGAATGTCACGTCCAGCAATGAGGTCTTGACGAAGGCCGTGGGTGTGAGCACTCCGACCTCCTCACGAGCGATCAGTCGGGTGATCCGGGCCGAGCGGCCTGGTGTTCCAGGACCCGACGAGCCGCCTTCACGAGCCAACCAGATCCGGATCGACTCGGCCCCGAGTACCGACTGGGCCCGGTAGCGAATCAGCGGCTTGCCTTCGAGCACCACTAGGTCCTGATCGGTACCCGGCTCCGGCGAAAGCGTCATTCTCTTTGACCAGTCTGCCCGGACCGGCACCGGTGGTGTGCCCGGCTGCTGCCAGCTCATCGTCCCCGCGCCCCGGCACACGGCTCGCTCGATCCGACCGTCGGAGCCTCGAGACAACAGCACGTGCTGAGAGACCAGGCGGCCACGTTGCCACCGTGCCGTCACGTTACCCTGTAACTCGATCGTGCCGCGATCCGCCCGGTAGGCCAGCCAATCGGCTCGTGCTTCGAGGTCGTGGGCCGAGGATCCGACCTGGACCGGAGCACCGGCTGCCTCGAGCCTGACAAATTCCAATGCCTGGCCCCCCGCCGGTCCCGTCCGTCCCCGCGGCCCCCCGACTCGACGACGGAACCGCAACTCAAGCTGCTGGCACTTCAAGCTGTCCCAGCTGTTTGCCTCCGCCGGACGATGCACCTCGACCGAATCCGAAAACGTCGCCACCAGGCTCACCGGATCAACCACCATCGGCCCCTCGCACTCGATTCGCCACGGCCGCGACGGGGCCGTCAGGGCGACACCCTCACTGCGATGCGGCGGAGCCATCTTGAGTTCGACGTGACTCAGCAGACGGACCGCTCGCACCGGACCCGATGGCAAACCCGACGGCGCACTCGCCGCAGAGTCGCCCCCAGGATCACCCAGTTGCAACTCGACACCATCGGCTCGACCGCTGTGCCCCGACCACGCCAGCTGGACCGGGTCGTTGCTGGCGACCAGCATCGCTTCGCGATCGAACAGGAAGTTCCCGCCGCGGATCGTCAACCCGTCCGCACCACGCACCTCGACCGCACCATCGAACCGACAGCCGACCGCCAGGCGGGGATCGGGGTCATCCAGATCGACCGAGTCGGGAAAGTGGACGACCGCCGAATCGGCCAGGATCACCACGGGCTCGCGTTGAGACGTCTTGGGCTGAGCACCTGCGTCGGGAGCCGGGAGATGAACGAGTGCAAAGGGAGCAAACCGCACCATCGCGTCCTCCTCGATCGCCTCCTGACGCCCCGCAAAGAAATACGTCTGCCCCCACCTGCCCTGCCAGCGGGCCGACAATGCCCACTCGGGCAGGTACCGACCTGCAATGATCGCGTTCTCAGGAGGTGGCCCCGAGGGAAGATCGGCCGCCGCACTCGAGGACGGCCTGGCCCGACGTGGCACCTCCAGCCATGGCGAAATCAACCCGACGTAGGCTCCCACCAGGCTGCTCAACAACAACCCGCTTACCAGAGTCCAAGCTAACCGACGAGTCCTGCTCAACGCCGCTTCACCTCCCGACCAACACCGCAGCCACCGCAGCCACCGCACGTCCCGATCATTCGAACCTCGCCACTCAACCCGCAGCCCCATCCTGGGGAGCCAACCCGATCACGTCGGTGATGTCGACCAGCCCGATCGGCTCGCCCGCGGGACCGACCACGGGCAATTCGCTGATCTTGTGCCGGGTCAGTAATTCGACGGCCCGCTCGAGCGTATCGTCGTGGCCCACTCGTAGCGGATCGACGGTCATCACCTCGGAAATCGGCTGATCTAGCTGCTGGTCCTGGCGCTGTTCGAGCAGCCGGGCCAGGTCGCTGTCGGTGAAGATGCCGACCAGCACACCGTTTTCATCGACCACCAGCACCGCTCCGGTGCGTCGACCCGGCCGTGCCTCCGACGACAGCACCTCGCGAACAGTCGCCCGCTCCCCCGTCACCCTCAATTGTGCCGCCGTCCTCATCACGTCGACGACCGAGGCGAGTCGGCGGCCGAGACTTCCGGCGGGATGGCAGCGGGCGAATTCGTTTCGAGTGAACTGGCGGTCGCGGCTGGCCACCAGGGCCAGGGCATCACCGACGGCCATCATCACCGTCGTGCTGGTCGTCGGAGCCAATCCCTCGCCACCTGCCTCGCGGTGCGTCCCGATCGCCACCACCACGTCGGCAGCCCGGCCCAGAGTACTACCCCGAATCGACGTGATCGCCACGATCGGGATGCTTCGCTCCGAGAGCAACGGCAGCACCGCCGTCACCTCGGCCGATTCTCCGCTGTTGGACAACAGCAACGCCACGTCATTTTCGGCAATGCAACCGATGTCCCCGTGCAGAGCCTCGACCGGATGCAGAAAACCGGCTCGCGTGCCCGTCGATGACAGCGTGGCGGCCAGCTTGCGGCCGATCCGGCCCGCCTTGCCGACTCCACAGACAATCACCTGGCCGGTGCACCCCGCCAGCAACGCCACCGCATCGCTGAAACCCGCCTCCAACCGCTCTGACGTCTCGTCCAACGCGATTGCCGCGGACCGCAGGATCTCACGACCCGCGCGAATCCGATCCACTTCCGAGACCGGGATCGTCTTGCGTACCGCTTCGGAACTCATCTCATTCGCGCGAAATCCCGTCGCGCTCCCTCGCCACGAGCCAGAATGCGGCGGGAGTATAGTGCCGATCTCGGAGACGGGTCAACGGGCGAAGACGGCAATCGGTCGCAGGCCCTCTAGCGTGACGACGCCTTCGCCTTGATCGCCTCGTATCGAGCAATCCACTTCTCAGGCTCCTCCTCGAACGCCGCCTTGCAACCGCTGCAACAGACCCAGTACGTCTTGCCCTTGAAGCTGACCGGCGTCGTCCCCAGGCCCTGGGAAATCACACAGGTCTTCTCGCCGTAGTCGCTGTCACTGAGCGCAAACGACGTCCCCTCCCGCTGACTGCCGATCGTGTCCTGCAACCGGAATTTCCCTGCACCACGACGCCTGGACAACTCGACCAGCAACCGGTTGTTCTCCTGCTGGTTGAACACCAGCCTCCAACTGGTTGCCTGCCCACTCGCAACCGTTTCGGTCAGTTCCAGCTTGAAGGTCATCTGCGGCTGGTCATCGGCATCGCCGGGGACCTGGCGGGGTGACTGTGAGAAGGTGCCACGCAGCACCTGCCGCTGCCCCTGGCTGTTGGTCCCGCTGAACTCGTAGACCCCTTCGCTGGCCAACCACGTCAGCCGCCCGTCGCGAAAGTAGGGACTCTCAGCAGAGGTCAACACCAGCGCAGGCTGGGACGGGTTTGTCTTGAGATCCCAGACCCACTGCTGAGGCACCAGAGCCTGTTCCTTGCGGGTGATGCCACGCCACTGACCCAGCAGGATCTGCAACGGCTTCATACGATCCATCACCGCGTCCAGACCACCTTCGGCTGCGGTGGCCTCGGGCAAAGCCGTGCTGTCGCCCGGGGAAGAACCACCCAACCGCACCGGGCCGCGTCGACGGGTTGGCTTGGCAGTCGCCGCCGGGACCGCCGAGGGGTCGTCGCCGCTTGCGGCTGATATCTGCGTCTGAGAGTCATCACCCGACGGCTCGCCACCACCACATCCACCGATGGCCAGCATCAGCACGCCCAGGCACACCACCGCCCACATCTGCCGATTCTTCAGCACGACCACTCCTTCTAAACCCGCAACGGTGTCGACTTCAGGTCACCATGATCATAGCTCATCGCAACCCGAAAGCCCCCAGCGGCACCCCAAACCGGGACTGGCTCCAGAGCCCCGCCTCTGGCGGGGTCCGCCTGCGGCGGATGCCTGTCCCTGCGTTCGATCTGAGCTCGTTGCCCGGCCATCCTCGGCGATGCGAAGGATCTCAACCGTCCGAATCAGACACCGCGGAAGATTCCTCGCTGCGCTCGGAATCACAGCGCGCATGCCTCAAGGCGCCCAGACCACACTCTACTTGGGCAACTGGAACGTATCGTCTGCCACACCGGGCGCAAGCGGATCATCCGTGGGGGAATCGCCCCTGATCCGAGGCCTCACCGGTGCGGAACCCGTCTCGGGTCGGGTCACCCTGGGCCACTTTGATCTCCAGATCGACTCGACGAGCCGCCTTCTTCTCGATTCCGCGGTCCCGAGATTCGACGGCTTCTCGACGATCGGAGCCGGTCGCACCCTCGCCGCTTCAGGATGACCCGCCGTCGGACTGGATCGATCCCGGAATCGCTGCTTTGCCTTGCGGATGCGATCGACCAGGTCATGGTACGTCGCGGAAACACCCGAGATCTTCGAC
>CAUZEQ010000193.1:0-9480 GCA_963578885.1 Planctomycetota bacterium | reverse complement strand
GTTGTCGGGCCAGTTGGTGTACGGGGTAGGGGGTGGGGGCAGGGGCAGGAGACATGGAGCGGCGTCCTTTCCGACTCCAATTACGGGGTGGGATTCGGCTCCGGGCCTGTCACTGGCCCGGTACTCTGGCGGGTTTGTACCCGAGAACAACTCGAGGAATCAATCCCTGTTGCCCGGCTCGTGAGACCGTGGTGGACCGGGGTCCCGTAGCGGTGCGGTGGCGATGTGGTGGGCGGCTTACGGGGTGGCTGCTAGACTCTAGCGCGCAGCGGGTCAGGCGGCGTTGTGGAGCGGGAACCGAGGGAAACCGGGATCGGTGAGATGATGGTGGTTCGAGGGATACGTGGGGCGACGACGGTGGAAGTCGACGAGGCCCTCGAGGTGCTCTCGGCCACCGGCGAACTGCTCGAATCGATTCTTTCGGCGAACCAGCTGGAAGACTTCGACGAGGTCGTTTCGGCGATCTTCACGACCACGGCGGACTTGAGTTCCACGTTTCCGGCCGAGGCGGCCCGCGAGCTGGGAATGCACCAGGTGCCCTTGTTGTGTGCGTCGGAGATCCCGGTTCCCGAGAGTATGCCGCGGTGCATACGCGTGCTGTTGCACATCAACACCACGAAGTCTCAGTCGGAGATCGTCCACGTCTACCTGCGGGACGCTCAACGGCTGCGTCCCGACGTGATGAGTGCCCAGTGAGTGCCCGGTGAGTGCCCGGTGAGTGCCCGGTGAGTGCCCGGTAGGATTCGGTGACCGGTCAGCCACCGGCGAAGTCGAACCCGCTGACTCTCTGGATGACGGCCAGTCCCAGTGCCGCCTGCAGTGCCAGTATCAGGGCCCAATCGCGGTTTCGGATTGAGTCGAGTGTCGAGGCGGCCAGCCAGCAGGCGAGGGGCATCAGCAGCAGCCACAGCCGAGCGGCCTCGCCCATGTTCTTTCCCGAGAGCCACAGCAGTCCCCAGACCCCCAGGCAGACCCAGGCGGGACCGCGGGCCTGGGTCTGGCCCGACCGGCATCTTTGCACCAGCCCGGTTGCGGCGAGTCCGGCCAGGGGGATGCCGAGTGCGACGGCGAGTTCGATCAGGTTGACTCCGAGCCAGGGCAGGTAGCTGCGGGGGTGCTCGGGCTGGTCGTAGAAGGCGGCGTGGTTGGCGAGGTTCGACGACCAGATCGAGAGCAGATTGAGTTCGAGGGTGAGCCAGCAGGCGAGGGTGGGGAGTGCCAGCCCGGCGAGGGAGGCGATCGACCAGGTCGCGAGTTGTTTTCGGGTGAAGGGTCCCTGCCAGGACATCCACGCCGCCAGCCCCGCGGCGAGTGCGAGGATCGGCAGGAAGGCGAGGCTGAGGCAGAGGCCGATCCAGGAGATGCCTGCGGCCAGAAACGCTTTCCAGCTGCCCCCGTAACGGATCGCCGACCACCACAGCCAAAGCGAGGTGGTGGCCAGCAGCGGGTAGAGGCAGTCGGACTTGGGCAGGAAGATCGAGACGGCCGGGACCAACAGCCACAGCGACGCGGCACGCCAGGCGGTCCTGGGCGGATGGTCGACTCGGACCAGCAGGTAGATCGGGATCGCGGTGGCGACGGCGGCCAGCTGGGTCAAGAGCGCGGCTAGCCAGAGTGCTGCGGTATCGATGGGTGGGATCGGGCGACCTCCTTCCAGGATCGTGGCCTGGGCCTGTCTCACTCGCTGGGGCTGCCACGACAGCACCGCTTCCCGGACTGCGGCAGATCTGCGACAGGCTTCCCGGACCGCCAGGTGGCCCAGGAACAGGCCCGGCGGGTGAGTGCCCAGGTGCAGCGTGCGGCGACGCGGGTCGGGGTCCTCGAGCACAGCCAGGTAGCTCTGGCGGAAGTCCTCAAGCGACGTGACCCTGCGGGCCTCGTAGTAGTACCCCGAGCTGCCGGGGTAGTAGAGCACCCAGGGCGAGCGGCCGATCCCGTGTCCCGGCGGGAGGCTGTGCTGCAGCAGCTGGGTGCCGAGGAACCCGCTGGCGACCAGCCCCAGCAGCAGCGCGGCACGAGTCAGACTCGCGAGTCCCCGGGGTGGGCTCGCTCGAGCCATCAGCCGACTGCCGAACCACGCGACCAGGCCGACACCTCCGAGTGTCAAGCCGGCCTGGATGAAGCCCAGCAGGCTATCCCAGCGTGAGCCGCGGGGGTGGGCGATCCGTGCCCAGGACCACTCACCCGGGACGCCCAGGGTCCAATCGGTGAGCCACAGTACTCCGGCGGCTGCCGCCGACGCGGTGACCAGTGCGATCCAAAGCGCGAGGGGGAGACCGCCGTGCCGGTTCGAGGGCATTGCGGTGTCGGGTGGTGTCGGGTGGTGTCGGGTGGTGTCGGGTGGTGCGGTTTGTGGTCGAGCGGGTCAGCGTCGAGCTGGTGGTGCGAACTGCGAGTTCGTCGGGTTGAAGAACAGCGAGGGCCGCGACGAGCGGCCGCCGATGTCCCTGGCGTTGTAGATCATCTGGGCGTCGAGCACCTTGGTGAGCTGGTCGTTGATGCGTCCGAGGTGGGCCCTGGTGTAAGGATCGGCCTTGTTGCCCCAGTCCTTGGACGCCTTGGCGACCCGGTCGCGGATTTCGACCAGTTCCTGCCGGGTCAGCAGGGCGACCGCCTTGTAGGCGGCGCCGGAGCCGTTGCCTGGCAGGCTGAGCGTGATCAGGCGGTCGATGTGTTCCTGCTGCAGGTTGCGTCGCAGGCTGGAGATCAGCGGCTTGCGGGCCGTGGCTCCTTCGGCCGGCTTCTGCCCGAGTTCGGACCAGATCTCGGTGCTGAGTGCCTTGAGCAAGTCGGGCAGGGTCAAGGCCGCCTGGTCGGCCGGAACTCGGAACTCGTTGTCGTAGGTCCGAGTCAGGGTGGTGGGATTCATCAGCATGGTCAGGGTCGAGGCCTGCACGCCCATGATCTTGTCGTGGACCGGCCAGGCCGGTTCACTGTTCATCGCCCGCGAGAACCCGTTGGCACCGTCGATCCACTTGTCGACGGTCATGTGGCGGAGCAGCTCGGTGGAGAGTCCATAGGCCTTGTCATGGAAGGTCGACTCGATCACGAACTTCAACGCCTCGTTCTGCAGTTTGGCCGAGACGACCGAGATTGGTGCCCGTCCGTCCTTGTCGCCCTTACGGTCGCGGTTGACGTGGGCTCCGCCGATCCAGTTGGCCATCATGCTGATCGACCGCATCTGCAGCGACAGAGTCAACTCGTACCCACGCCGGGCCTTCGACCAGCTGTCACCGTCCTTGACGAACTTCTCGAGCAGCCGACCCCGGTGGTACTGCACCAGTTCCAGCTGGGCCTTGGCGTAGTCGAGCGGGTTCTTGCTGAAGTCGTAGCGGCGGGCCAACGGATCGGGGCCGCCGGTGTCCTCGTCGGTCGCGTAGGCCAGTTGGGGTTCGGCGACTCTCGAGAGGATCTTCTTGAGGTCGCTCGAGAAGGTGTAGCCGTACTCGATGGCCCACATGTCGTAGGGGCCGATGTCGATCATCGTGTGATCGCCCTTCTGCGGGTCCTTGCCCATCCGTGCACTCATGTTGATCGGGATGTAGTCCATCACCGATCCGGCGAACGCCTTCTTGCCCTTGAGCGATCCGTTGTTGATCTCCTCGAGCGAATAGATGCTGCTCGACTTGAAGTTGTGCCTGAGTCCGAGGGTGTGTCCGACTTCGTGCGCGACCAATTCGGCGAGCAACGGGCCGACAAACCACTCGGGGATCCCGTCGATCAAGGTGACCGGCTTCTTCTTGGCTACCGCGGGCTTGTCCTTCTTGTCGGCGGCTTTCTTCTTGTCAGCAGCTTTCTTCTTGTCAGCAGCTTTCTTCTTGTCGGCGGCTTTCTTCTTATCCGCGTCCTTCTTGTCTGCGTCCTTCTTCTTCTCGTCGTCGTCGTCATCGAGTGAGGCGAGGATGTCGATGTGCATTTTCATCAGGGCCAGGTCGAAGGCCTTGCCCTCGGCTGCCAGGCAGAGTCCGTTGACCTGGCTGGTGCGTCCGACGAGTCCGTCGAACAGATCGTCACCGATGAAGCGGTTGTCGACCTGGGCCAGCGGGTGACCGGCGTAGGGGGCGAGGGCCTGACGAGCGACCTGCCGGCGGATTTCGGCGCGATTCGAGGGGTTGGCGAGCCGGATCCTGGGGTCCCAGCTGGGGTGTTCGGCCAACCAGACCAGCGTTTCGGGGCTCATCCCCTGCATCGCCGCCTTGGGCAGCAATTCGTTGAATTGCATCCAGTAGTGGCGGATCCAACCGTCGGTGAGGATGATATCGGCGTCGAGGATTTCTCCGGTGAGCGGATTGACCCGGCTGGGTCCGATCGCGGTGCCGACGTCGTTGTTGAGCCAGCGGATGAAGTTCCACCTCACGTCCTCGGGGTCCTTCTCCATGTGCCGCCCGGTGCGGGCGTTCTGGAACTCGACCCGGATCGCGTTGGAGATGCCGACATTTTCGAAGGCCCTGTTCCAGTACAGCACTCCCTTTTCCACCCAGCGTCGGTATCGGACCGGAGTGGTGTGTTCGATGTAGAACGTGATCGGGTTTTTCGGCGGGCTGATCTTCAGTGACGGGTCGTCTTTTTCGAGATGCCAGCGGTTGATGAAGCGGACCTGTACCTCGTCGTCGCGGTACTTGCCGAGGTCGCGGTAGGTGGTGGTGAAGAACCCCACCCGCTCGTCAGCCTTGCGGGGCTTGTAGCCGGGCGAGGAGCCCATCTTGCTGATCGAGTAGTGCAGGGTCTTGAGTCGTCCGCCGGAGGTGGGCAATTCGAAGGCCAGCTCGACGTTGTCGCGAAAGGCCTTGCACTTCTTGATCGAGAACAGTCGTGGGGTGGTCGAGCGGGCCGTGCTGCCGAAGAACCTCGAGGCGCCTCCGACGAGCAATGCGTCGATGTCGATCACCGGACCCCCCGAGGGGCCGATCGTGACGATGGGGATCTCCATCACCACCCGGTCGGTGAACAGCCGCGGGACACTCGCCTTGCTGTGCCGGTCGCCGGTACTGCGGATCCCCACGTTGGGTTCGATCAGGGCCAGGCTCTTGTTGTAGCGGCGGAAGTAGACATACATCTCGCCGGCTTGCAGCCCGGCAAAGCGTTCGCCGCTGGCGACTGTCATTGCGATGTAGTACTTCTTCGAGGGTCCGATGCCCGCGGGGAGCTCGGCGAAGACCTGCTGGTCCTTGTTCCGCCGGTAGAGCGTGAAGAGCGAGCGGGTGACGTCGGTGGCACTGACCACTTTCGTGAAGTCCTTGAGTACCACGGCATGCGGCGGAAAGTCGGGTCGAGGCGGGGCCGCCTTCTTGGTGGCACTGGGGCTCGAACTGGACTTCGTCGGTGCCTGGGCAAAGGCCGAAGTGACCAGGACCAGCGACAGCAGCGACGTGACGATCAGCGAGGCGATACGGTGCATTCTCGAATTCCTCAGCATGCCGGGACTCACGTCACGGGCCGGCCCGCGACGAGTGATTCGTTACAACCGGGAAATAACTCCCAGTGTCTCCATCTTTGCAGTCTAACCCACGCGGGGACCGACTGCACCGGTGGCATGCGGATTTTGAGAGCGGCGACCTGGGGACTGGGCGGGGTGGTGCCGGTTGCAGCGGTTCTCAGGTGCCCGTGTGGGGTCTGGGCTATTCGAGCAGCAGGATGACGGTGGTGATGTTGTCCTTGGAACCGCCCTCGACGGCCGCCTCGACGACCGCTGCGGCGATCGGTTGCGGATCGTCGCCAACGGCGAGCAACCCCTCGAGTGTCAGGTCATCGACTCCATCCGTGACCCCATCGGTGCAGAGCAGGTAGCGGTCACCGGTTGCCGGTTCGAAGACCGCCGGCGAGGTCCCTTCGCCTCCCTCCTTCGATCCGAGGTAGCGGTAGAGCACGTTGCGGTAACGGTGCGTGATGGCCTCCTCGGGGCTGATCGTCTGGGCGTCGACGAGGGCCTGGGTCAGCGAGTGGTCTGTAGTGAGTTGTTCGAAGTCGCCGTTGCGGAGCCGGTAGACGCGGCTGTCCCCGATGCCTCCGGCATAGAACTGACCTGCGGCGGCGACGACGAACACGAGCGTGGTCCCCATGTTGTGGAAGCGGGGTTCGAGCTGCGCCAGGGCAATGATCTCGGTGTTGGCAAAGGCCACGATCGTGTCGATCGTCTCGATGACGGTTTCCTGGGAGGACTCGTCGAAGTCGAGTTGTGCCACGAGTTGTTTGACGATCAGTTCGATCGCCATTTCGCTGGCCTGTTCACCGGCCGACTGACCTCCCATGCCGTCGGCGACGAGGAAGAAGCGGCCGTCGGGATCGACGCTGAACCGATCCTCGTTGTTGCTCCGGAAGTCTCCGGTGATGCTCAGGCTACCGACGTGGACCCGTGGCATGTTGCGTGTCGAAAGGGACGTGGGCTGTTGGGAAACGCTGTGGGGTTCAGGTGGGTCGGGGGCAGAGCGATTCGACGAGGTCCTTGACACCCAGCGGGCGTGCACCGCTGAGCAGTTCACCGGCCGCGAATCCGGCGATCGCACCATGCAGTGCCGCCCGGCCCTCGACCAGGCGGAAGACCCGGTCCTTTTCCGGTGGGAACTGGGTTTGGTAGGCCCGGATCGACTGCAATTTTATCTCGAGTGTCTCGGAAATATCCACGACAAACCGAGCGGGTCCTGGTGGAGGTTCGAGTGAGGCGAAGGCGAGTGAGTACCAGGCCTGCTGCTCGACGGTGTGCACCTCGAGGCCGTCGAAGGTCTCGTCCCATTTCGTGAGTCTCGAGTAGAACACCGCGGCGTCGATGATCCTCGCGGCCTCGGCGTGATCGGGCGAGGCCATCGGAGTGGGTCCGTCGAGTCCGATCACGATCCGGGGCCGGAATCGGCGAAAGATCTTGGCCAGTTCGACTCGTACCTCGAACCCGTCGAACAGCCGCCGGTTGGGAAAGTCGAGCGTGACGCGGTGGACACCCAGGATCCGGGCCGCCTCGGCCGCTTCGGCCAATCGCACTTCAGGCGACGGGCTGCCCGGAGTCGGTTCTCCATCGGTCAGGTCGACGATGCCGACCTGGTATCCCTGCTGCACCAGCCGGGCCAGGGTGCCTCCGCAGCCGATCTCGACATCGTCCGGATGTGCGCCGACAGCGATCACGTCGAGGCTCTCGGGAGAGGCGTTCGGCGCGGGGGCAGCAGACGGTGGGGAGGTGTCGTCGGTGGACATGGTGTTCAGTCGCCGGAGGCGCTCAGCGACGGGAGGCGTACCGAGAGGATCTCATCGAGAAACGATCGCACTAGTTTTGTCAGTCGGTGGGGGTGGGTCAAGCAGCCCAGAGGTCCGCAGCCGGCAAGAGCCTCGACGCGGACCGCGGGCAGCCGCGCGGTGATTTCTGCGGTGGCCGGGGAGTGGCTGGGCTGAGACGGGTCGTAGAGTGATTCGGGGACGATCAACAACAGCGGCGGGACCGACCGGCTTTGGGCCAGTTGTTCGAGGCAACCGCCGAGGTCGAGCCGATCGAGTCGGCGGGCGCGACGTGCGGCGGTCCGCAGCGGGACCGCGCCGGTGACCTCGATTGCGAATGCCAGCCGCGTTTCGTCGTACGGGGGAAACCACGGCTTGTGGTTGTGGACCATCAGGCTGCGGAAGCCGGGTACGTGCCTGAGTCGACCGGGCAGGTGGCTGCCGAGCACAGCCAGCCAGTCTTCGGCTGAAGTCAGGTGTGTTTGTAGCAGGGGACCCTGCAGCACCGCAGCGGCGATCCGGCCGTCGTGCTCGCCCAGGGCCGCCAGGCCCACGCCGCTGCCCAACCCGGTTCCCAGCAGGATCAGCTGCTGCAGGCCGAGTTCCTCGTGGACGCTCCAGAGATCCTCGACCAGGTCGTCGACGCTGCCCGGTGCGATCCGAGGCCGCCTGGCCAGCAGGCTCGAATCGTCGAACAGCACGCAGTGAAACTGGTCACGCAGCAACCAGGCAGACAGCGCCATCAGACGCCAGTTGCCGAGCAACGGGTTGAGAAACACCAGGGCGGGACCGCTGCCGATCGACCGGCCGGCGATGGGCCCCCTCTGCGAGTCGAGCTCCCATGACGTGGATTGCTCGTCGAAGGCCTCCAGCACTTGCTGCCAGGCGAGCGGTGTGGGGCAGTCGGAGGGTGCGGTTGGGGATTGAGAGGCCATGCTGGGTTCACGCGGCTATGCTAGCCGTCATCACAGCGAGTGTCGACCAGCCGATCGGCCTCGGCGATCAACTGGCAGCTCGATGCCGAGTCGTCGCAGCAGCGGAGCGGATCGAGGAATCCGTCGGAGGGGATCAGCGAGCCGGTTCTACGGCGGCCACGGGAATCCGCGGCAACAGAGCTTCGAACTGCTGGCGGGCGCGGATCAGCAGTTCGAGGTAGTCACTGTTCCAGGTCTCTTCTGACCATACCTGCAGGTCGAAGTGCCCCCGGTATCCGCCTCGAACCAGGCTCTCGATGATCCCCTTCAAGGGGATCATCCCGTCGCCGGGCAACAGGCGGTCCTGGCAGGACCGGGGCGGTTCGCGCCAGTCGGAGAGTTGGACAATCCCCAGCAGCGGGACCAGCTCCGGCAGCCGGGCCTGCAGGTCCGGTTCCTGCCAGAGGTGGTAGATATCGAAGGCCAGCTTGATGCGGGGATGGCTGGCCATGGCCAGGATGTCGATCGTTTCGTCGAGGCCCGAGAGGAAGGTCCAGTCGGCGGCGAACATCGGGTGCATCGGCTGCAGGGCCAGGTCGACACCGGCCTCGTCGGCGTCATCGGCGAGCTCTCTGAGTGCATCGAGCACCAGGCGGCGGGCGTGGTTGAGCGTATGGGAGCTGCGGCCGCCGCTGAGCACCACGACGCTGTCGGCTCCGACGGCACCCGCAAAGCGGATCGCCTCTCGAGCGTCCCAGATCGCGTCGCGGAAGCCATGCCCGTTGCCGCCGGTGAAGCCGCCAACAAAGGAGACACTCGAGACGTCCAGCGAGGAGTCCCGCAGCAGCTCGATCGCCCGCTCCTCACCGAACTCCAAGACCTTGGGTCGCCAGAGTCCGATCGAGTCGATTTCGGCGTCGCGGCAACCGCAGACATCCTGCAGCAGGTCCCAGTGCAGCGTGGTCAGGCCGTTGGCCGAGAACCGCACCGAGGGGACCTGGACCTGCCGGGGTGGCAGAGGCTGCTTTGGTGTCGATTGCTGGTAGGTTTGGGTGAGCTGGTGGCGGGAATTCCAGGAGAGGGTGGTCCGACTTGACACCAGGCGTCTCGACTCGAAGGCGACCCCAGCCGGTCGCGGTGAATGGGGGTGTTGATGACCGGCGACATCCTATGTCGAGAGGTCGCCGTTGGCAAACCGAAAGAACCCCGCGGTGAGGTTAGCGCACGATCATTGCGTCGGGGTGAGCCCCCTTGAGGACGCGGACACTGTGACTTGTGACCGGGGCGTATTGCAGCGAGAGAAACATCAGGTGGGGCAGCCGGACCAGTTGTACGACTCCACGGTCACTGACCCGTGTCCCTTCGA
>CAUZEQ010000192.1:0-9536 GCA_963578885.1 Planctomycetota bacterium | reverse complement strand
TTCGAGTTGCAACGAGTGCTGTTTGAAAAGGGGTCAGGCCCCGCCTGCGTGCCGTTCTGGGTGGAGCGGGACTTTCTGTGGGCGGCGTCTGACCCCGTCCCATCCTTTTCAACAGGCTGCTAGGTGTCGAGGCAATTTCAGTCGGCGGTGACTTCGGCGTAGATGTCCTTGTCGACCACTTCGCTCCAGCGGTCGATGATCTTTCGCCAGAGTGGGCCGGGTTGGCCGTCTCCGATCGGCAGCCCGTTGAAGCGTGTGACCGGGCCCAGGCAATAGGGAGTGGTCGGCATCCACGCCTCCTCGGCATTGACCACGTCGTAGCTCTGGAGGTCCTCTTCGACGAGCGGGATGCCCATCTCGGCGAGGATTTCGCCGAGCACCCTCAGGCTGATGCCCCAGAGTATGTTGTCGCGGCGGGGCGAGACGACCTGACCGTCGCGGTAAATCACGAAGTTCGAACCACCCGTCTCGGTGATATTGCCGTTGATGTCGAGATACAGCGGAGTGGCCGAGGGGTCGAGCTGTTTGACCTCCTGCTCGCCGATCCACATGTGCAGGCGGTTGCGGTTCTTGATCTTCGACGAGAGGCACTGAGGGGGCCAGTGACGTGGCGCGGGGGTGACGCAGTGGACTCCTTCGAGGAACACGTTTCGGAACAGCGAGAAGCGGATCGGGAAGGTGTGCTGGACATAGCTGGGCGTGAGCGTTTCGGGCATACCGGCGGCTCCGGCATACACGGCGTTCTCGCCGGCGGTCATGTAGAAGACCAGCCCGAGTTCTTCGCCGGGTGCGAGTTGGCTGTTGTTGGCGATCAGCTTTTCAGAGATCTCCCGGCTCTCCTCAATACTCACCGGCGGCTCGATCCTCGCATAGCGGCAACTGCGGTAGAGCCTCTGCAGGTGATCTTCGAGCCGATAGGGGACCTGGTGAAAGGTGCGGAAGAAGTCGGTGACGGCCGCTCCGATCACGATGCCCAGATCGTAAATCGGCAGTACACATTCTGAGGCGGGGACGAATTCGCCCTTGAGGTAGGCAATTGGTTCGGTCATGGAGCGGGACCTGTGGGGATGTTGAACGAGCGACCATCGTACGATCTGGCGAGGGGTTTTGTGTACCATGAGGAGCGTCGACGGTCCGCCTGCGGTGGAAGCCAGCCTCTGATATGCACCAGATCCCAACCAGCCTGCTGATTCTCCTGGTGTTGGCTTCGTCGACCATGGCGGAGTCGAAACCGGTTCCCGAGAGCTTTGTTTCGCTGGGCAAGTCGTACCAGGCCCGCGTGCGGCCGTTGCTGAAGCAGTTTTGCATCGGTTGTCATTCGACGAAGAAGAAGGTGGGCGAACTCGATCTCGAGCGGTTTGTGCAACTGGCCGATGTGCGTCTGGGCACCCGGGCCTGGCAGGGTGTCATCGAGATGCTCAGGAATGGGGAGATGCCTCCCAAGAAGGCCCTGCAGCCGAGCGCCGCCCAGCGGAAGGTGCTCATCGAGTGGGTCACCGGTTACTTGTATTCGGAGGCATTGGCGCGGTCGGGTGATCCGGGTCCGGTGGTGCTGCGGCGTCTGAGCAACGCCGAGTACACCTTCACGGTCCGCGATCTGACCGGCGTCGCCCTGGATCCGGCTCGAGAGTTCCCCGGCGACAACGCCGCGGGCGAGGGGTTCACCAACACCGGAGCCGGGCAGGCGATGTCGCCGGCCCTGCTGCGGAAGTACCTGGACGCCGGCAAACAGATTGCCAGCCACGCCACGTTGCTGCCTGACGGGATCCGGTTCTCGATCAAGAACACCCGTCGCGACTGGACCGACGAGAAGCTGGCCGAGATCCGGGCGTTCTACGGACGGTTCACCCGCTCCGATGACCTCGGTGTCGGCGACAAGGTGGGCAACGTCAACGTCCACGGCAACACGCGGCTGGGTATCGCCGGGCAGCTGCCGGTCGAGCGGTACATGCAGGCGACGCTCGAGGAGCGCAAGAGGCTGACGCAGGGCAAGACGACGATTGCCGAGGTGGCCCGCCAGAGAGGACTCAGTCCGCGGTATCTGCAGCGGCTGTGGGACGTTCTGCGGGACAAGCGGCCGTCGTTGGTGCTGGATCGAGTGCGAGCCAGGTGGCGAGCGGCGGGGCCCGGTGATCTGAAAGCGGTGGTGGCCGAGGTGACTGGGTGGCAGCAGGCGCTTTGGCTCTTTGGTCCGGTTGGCCTGGTCGGTCGCACGGGTGGCCCGCGGCTGTGGATGTCGGGCCTCGATCCGCTGCTGACTTCCCAGGAACTGCGTCACGTGTTTCCGGTTCCCAAGCCCGATAAGAAGCAGGCCGACACGGCCAAGGACGGCGTGATGCTGTCACTGGTCCTCGGCGATGCCGGTGACGGCCGCGACGGTGACTTTGTCGTGTTCCAGAAGCCCCGGCTGATCAAGAAAGGGCAGCCGGATGTGCTGCTGCGAGACGTGCGGAAGCTGGCCGGAGATGCCGACGGCGGGCCGTTTGGCATCGACCCGGCGCGGTTTGGCAAGCACCCCTCGGCCAAGTCACTCGACCCGCCGCTGGCGGCCGATTCGCTGTGCGTACAGGCTCCCGCGGTGATCAGCTTCCGACTGCCCGAGAAGATGGCGGTCGGTCGCGAACTGGTGATGACCGCGGTGATCGAGCCGAGTACCGGTGGCAATGGCACGGTGCAGATCGGGCTGGTGATCGGGAAGGCCGCTGTCGAGACGGGCCTGCAGGTCAGCCGGGTCACGACCAAGTTCTCGCAGGTGACTCACCTGTTCTCCGACACACGTGTGACGACGTTCCAGAATGCCGTGCTGGTTGCCGCGACGCCAAAGAGGAATTCGGCCCCGAAGGGAAAGTCCCAGCAGAAACCCGCGGCGAAGAAGAAGCCGTTGACGAAGCCGACGCTGTCTGCGGGTGGCAAGCGGATCGAGCGGGCGTTTGCGGAGTTCCGCGAGTTGTTCCCGATGGCGCTGTGCTACATGCAGATCGTCCCGGTGGACGAGGTGCTGACGATCACGCTGTTTTATCGTGAGGACCACCACCTGTCGCGCTTGCTGCTGAGTGGTTCGGAACGCAAGACGCTGGATCGGCTGTGGCGCGAGCTGCGGTTTGTCAGCGACTGGCCGTTGATGAAGGTGACGGCAATGGAGTTGTTGATGGAGGTGATGGAGGGTGTCAATCACTCGCAGTACGGGGACCTGGTGCCGATCAAGGGACTGACGCTGAAAGAGGCTGCGGTCTATCGTCAGGACCTGCACAAGGCCGAACCCGGACACCTGGACGCGGTCCTCGAGCTGGCCCATCGCGCCTACCGGCGGCCGTTGCGGAAGCAGGAGACCGCCGGGCTGCGTGGGTTGTATGCACGGCTGCGGCACAGTGGCATGGCACACGACGAGTCGATCCGGCTGGCGATTGCTCGAGTATTTGTCGCCGCGTCGTTCCTGTATCGATCCGAGCAGGTCCCCGACGGACCCAAGGCGGCCGCGGTCGACAACCACGAACTGGCGACTCGGCTGAGTTACTTCCTGTGGTCCTCGGTTCCGGACGCCGAGCTGAGGCGGCTGGCGGCGTCGGGATCGCTGGAGAAGGACAAGCAGCTGCTGGCCCAGGTCCGGCGGATGCAGCGTCACCCGAAGATCAGGCGGTTGGCAACCGAGTTCGGATGCCAGTGGCTGCAGATCCACGACTTCCCCGTGCTGTCGCAAAAGAGCGAGAAGTACTACCCGGAGTTTTCCGAGTTGAAGGCGGACATGTACGAGGAGTCGATCCGGTTCCTGGCCGACGCTTTCCAGGCGGACCGGTCGCTGATCGAGGTGCTCGATTCGGATCACACGTTCGTCAACACGCGGTTGGCAAAGTTCTATGGCATCGACGGTTTCAAGGCCGATAAGTCCGACAAAGCCAAAGGCGGTTGGAAGCGGGTGGCCGGCATGCGAGCCCGGGGCCGCGGAGGGCTGTTGGGCCTCTCGGCCACGCTGGCCAAGCCGTCGGGAGCCGCTCGGACCAGCCCGATCCTGCGAGGCAACTGGGTATCGGAGGTGCTGCTGGGTGAGAAGTTGCCCCGGCCGCCCAAGCAGGTGCCTCAGTTACCCTCCGATGAATCTCAGACCGATGGACTGACCGTCAGGCAACTGGTGGCCAGGCACACCGAGGTGGAGAGCTGTGCGCGGTGTCACAAGCGGATCGATCCGTTCGGGTTCGCACTCGAGGGCTTCGACACGATCGGCCGGTCGAGAAGCAAGGACCTGGCCGGGCGGGATGTCGATACTCGGACCAAGCTGCCCGACGGCGAGTCGATCGAGGGGCTGGGGGGTTTGAGGAATTATCTGAAGACGAAGCGACGTGACGGGTTCGTGGTTCAATTCAACCGCAAGTTGCTGGGCTATGCCCTGGGACGCCAGACACAACTCTCGGACCAGCCGTTGCTCGACGAAATCCACCGCCGGATGTCCGAAAACGGCTATCGTCTGTCGGTGGCAATTGAGATGATCGTGCTGTCGCCTCAATTCCGAAGCATCCGCGGGCGGGATGCTCGGGTGGCCGATACTCCCTAGAGCGTCTGACGACCATGTCATTCCGAGCGCAATCAGCGAAATCAAAAGGGACCCGGTAGATGAGTCATCGATACTCGCGACGTGCATTCCTGTGCGGGGCCGGCGGCGTGACGATGGCGTTGCCGTGGATGGAATCGCGACGGGTCTGGGGTGACGACAAGGCCGCCAGGAAGCAGGCTCGGCGGTCCGACAACGATGGAAGCCAGGCTCCGATGCGGCTGGCGGTGCTGTTTTCGGGCAACGGATTCCATTCGGGGCAATTCAACGCCAAGGGTTCCGGATCGACGATGGAACTGGGCCAGGTCCTGGCTCCGATCGCCGGGTTTCGTGAGCGGATCACGTTCATCCGCGGGCTGTTCAACGAGCAGGCTCTCAAGGGCAACATCCACAGTTCTCAGACCGGCAACATGCTCTCGGGGGCTCCGCTGGCTTCCGGCGGCGCCATCCGTTCGGGGACCAGCTTCGACCAGGTGATCGCCCAGCGGTACGGCCGTTCGACCAGGGTGGGCAGCCTGGTTTTGGGTTGCGAGAGGTCGAATCCGGGGATCCACAAGGATTACTCGATGCTCTACAGCTCGCACATCTCCTGGAGTTCCCCCACCAATCCGACTCCGCTTGAGGTCTACCCGGCCCTGGCGTTTGATCGCCTGTTCAACAGCAAGATCAGCCGTGGTGACCAGAGCGTGTTGGACGCGGTGCTGGCCGAGGCCCGACGGTTCCGCACGGGAATCAGCCTCAATGACCAGCGGAAGTTCGACGAGTACCTGAATTCGGTTCGCGAGGTCGAACGCCGGATCGACCGGGCAGGGGAGAAGGGCGAGTTGCAGGGCTGGCGTCCGACGCTCGAGAAGCCCAACATCCCGCGTCCTCCCGACGGAATCCCACAGGACTTACCCGAACACATGAAGCTGATGTGCGACATCGTCGTGCTGGCCTTCCTGACCGACTCGACTCGCATTTGCACCCTGAAGCTCAACAACGACCACAGCTACCTCCGGTTCCCTCACCTGGGAATCGAGGTCGGTCATCACGAGTTGTCTCACCGCAACAACGCCAATTACCTGAAGGTCAACCAGTTCATGTTCGGCCAGATGGCCTACATCGCCGGCAAGCTCGACGCGGTGAAGGAAGGCGAGCGGACGGCGTTGGATAACACGATCATGATGTACTGTTCGAGCATGATGTCGGGCAGTCACAACGCGTCGCAGTTGCCGGTGGTGTTGCTGGGTGGTGGTGGAGGCAAGTTGAAGGGCGGGCGGATTCTGGACTACCAGGGCAAGTCGCATCGGCAGATGTGCAGCCTGTTCCTGTCGTTGATGGACAAGTTTGGAATTCACCTGGATCGATTCGGCGATTCGGGCATGCGTCTGTCCGAGGTGTGAGTCACTTCAAGGAACCCCCGTTCGTGCGATTTCCGGCCGTTTTGGCTCTGCTGACGTTCTGTGTTGGGTTCTCGGTCGGCTGTGGGACCGATGAGTCTCGGGCCCCTGGAGCTGCCACGGCCGCGGCGGCGATCGAGGCAGGCCCGCAGGTCCTTCCCGACGACCCCACTTCGGTGGCGGCACTCGAGACACTGGGTGCGAAGTTGAAGCGGGGCGGCGATGGTCGTGTGACGGAGGTCAACCTGCGAGGAGTCGTGTTGACTGACGCCGACCTGGTCTCGCTGCCGTTGCTGGCCAGCCTGCAATCGGTGTTACTCAACGAGACCGATGTGACCGACGCGGGCCTGAAGACCCTGGGCGCGATCGAAACGCTCCGCAACCTGGATCTCCGCGGCTGCGGCATCAGCAACGCCGGGCTGGTTCACCTGGGCGGCCTGGCTTCGCTGAGGGCCCTGAGGCTTTCGGGCAAGAACAACGCGACGCGGATCGACGACGATGGGCTCCAGCACATCGGCAAGCTGACCAGCCTGAAGGCTCTGCTGCTGGACTTCCTGTTCGTCAGCGAAGAGGGCCTGGTGAAACTGAAGGGGCTGGTGGAGCTCGAGGAGATCTACCTGGCCGGTACGCTGGCCGGTGACGATGCGGCCGGTGTCCTGAAGCAGTTTCCCAAGCTCCGCAAGGTGAGGCTTTCACAGACGCAGGTTGGCGACAGGGGCCTCGAGCAGCTCAAGTCGATCGACTCGCTGGTCGAACTGGATGTCAGCGAAAACAGCCTGATTTCCGATGCGGGGATGGTTCATCTTGGGGCGATGCGCAACCTGCAGAAGCTCAACCTCTGGCGTGTTCAGATCAGTGATGCCGGGCTTGAGCCTTTGAGCGAATTGCGGAGCCTGGTTTGGTTGAACCTGGACAATACTTTGACCAGCGATGTCGGGCTGCCGGCGATTTCGGGGTTGGGGAAGCTCGAATTCCTGCACCTGGGTTCGACGGCGGTGACCGACCTGGGGCTGGTGCACCTGGAGGGTTTGACGTCGCTGAAGGACCTGAAGGTGACGCGGACCAACGTCACCGAGGCGGGGGTGGCCGGGCTTCAGAAGAAGTTGCCGGGTGCGAAGATCCAGCTGAGGTACATCGAAGCGGATCCGGCCGGGGGTTAGACGCCGGCAAATGCCCGGGGTCAGACGCCGCCCGCAGAGAGGTCTGCTCCACCTGCCGCGTTCCGCAGGCGGGGCCTGACCCCTTCTTCGCGTCAGCGGTCGCTCAAGGTAAAAGGGGTCAGGCCCCGCCAGTCGGACGCTTTGGGTGGAGCAGGAGTTTGTTGTGGGCGGCGTCAGACCCCGTCGCGTTAGCGACCGCTGAGGGTAAAAGGGGTCAGGCCCCGCCAGTCGGACGCGTTGGGTGGAGCAGGAGTTTGTTGTGGGCGGCGTCAGACCCCTGGCTTTTCAGGCGACTTCCCAGCCCTTGCGGTAGTCCTTGCGGATGTACTGAGCGGCCTCGGCGCAGTTGGGTGCTTCCAGTGCCTCGGCGTCCCACTCGAGTGCCTTGCCGGTCCGGAAGCTGACGTTGCCCAGCAGCACGGTCTCGGTCAGTGCTCCGGAGTAGTCGAAGTTGCAGGTGGTGGGTGTGCCCTTCTTGCAGGCCTGGATCCACTCGGCGTGGTGCCCAATCGACTTGGCGATCGTCTGCTTGGGCGGCTTGAAGCTCTTGAACTTGTCAGACGGGTACAGCCTGTAGCGGCCGTAATCGGCGAACATGTGACCTTCGGTCCCGACAAACATTACACCGCTTCCGGGCACCCGTTCTCCGGCGACCTGGCGGGGGATCATGTTGCCGTCGTACCAGGTCAGCTTGACCGGCGCCAGCTTGCCCCGCTTGGGGAACTGGTACTCGACCTTCATGCCCAGCGGGCAGGTCTCGGGGTGCACCTCCGGCCCGGTCGCTTTGCAATGGGTCGGGTGCCTGAGTTTCAAGGCCCAGAAGGGCAGGTCCATGTAGTGGCAGGCCATGTCACCGAGGGTGCCTTGACCGAAGTCCCACCAGCGACGCCATTGGGCGGGGTGGTATCGACCGGCGGCAAAGGGCCGCACCGGTGCGGGTCCCAGCCAGAGGTCCCAGTGGAGGTTTTTCGGCGGTTTCTGACCGGGCTTGGGACGGTCACCCCCGCCCCAGCCCTTTCCGACCCAGACGTGGGCTTCGATCACGTCGCCGATGGCGCCTGACTGGATGATCTCGACGACGCGACGGTAGTTGTCGCCGGCGTGGATCTGGGTGCCCAACTGGGTGGCGACGCCCTTCTTCCTGGCCGCTTCGGCGATCACGCGGGCTTCGTGGACGGTGTGAGTCAGCGGCTTTTCGCAGTAGACGTGCAGGCCCTTGTTAATGGCTCGCAGCGAGGCGGGGGCGTGCTGGTGATCGGCGATGCCGACGACGACCGCATCGATCCGCCCGGCTTCCGTCTCGATCATCTCGCGGTAATCGACATAGGTCCGAGCATCCTTGAAGCGGGCCTTGGCTCGATTGAGGTAATTGGTATCGATGTCGCACAGTGCGACGATGTTCTCACCCTGGACACCGTTGATGTCGGCGGCGGCGCGGTTGGCCGTGCCGACGCAGGCGATCCGCAGCTTACCGTTCGCAGACCGCTCGGCCGCCAGGGCCCCCCCGGTGAAGACCCCCGCCGAGATGGCCAGGGCGCCGGCGCTTGTGGTCTGCAGGAATTCGCGGCGGTTGACAGAGTGCGATCGCGTCATGGTTCCATTCCGTGGGGAAGGGGAGGATTGTGGGATCAGCCTGCCTCGAAGCACAATGTCCTAGGATACTCTGGTTTCCGCATCGAGGGAAAGGCGGGGTGGGGGATCGAGGCGGGAATCCGGCGACTTGTGTTTCACAGCAACTGGTGCACGTTCTGAGGTGGCCGGCCGATGACGGCCCGGTCACCTCGCACCACGATCGGCCTCTCGATCAGGATCGGCGCGGCCACCATCGCCTCGAGTAGCTCTCGAGCCGAACAGTCGGCCCCGGCCGGATCGAGTTCGGCGTAGGCTGTTTCCTTGCTGCGAATGAACTCCTCGGGCTGCATCCCCAGTTGATCGGCAATCGTCTCGAGTTCGGCGAGAGACGGTGGGTGATCGAGGTATTCGATCACCCGTGGCGCGACCCCGGCGTCCTGGAGAATCGCGAGCGTCTGGCGGCTCTTGGAGCACCGGGGATTGTGATAGATCGTGATCCGCTCCGACGACATGACTCGTCCTCTCTTCTCAGCCTCTCAACAGGTGTCGCAAGCCGAGGTGCCCTCTGCCGGGTGACTCTATCAGTTGCCGGTCAGCATGTCTGTGGGCGGAACAGGGTTCGGAATGTCGGGGGAGCGACCACTTGTCCTACAATCGCCACAGCAGTGACCGGGGTCGAGTGGGGTTCGGAGCTGCCCTCTTCAAAGGCCTCCGTGATGCGGATGACCCCGAACACCGTGCAATCGTCGTGGTCATTGTGCCTGGTTCTCATCGTGCTGCTTGTCGGTGCGACGCAAGCCGACGATCGGAATGCCCCTGCCGGGGTCCGGTTCTTCGAGCAGAAGATCCGGCCGGTGCTGGTCAACCAGTGCTACCAGT
>CAUZEQ010000191.1:0-9625 GCA_963578885.1 Planctomycetota bacterium | reverse complement strand
GCACGCCCGGCTTCTTCTTGTCCGGCTTGAAGAGATAGGTGCGGTTCAGGAAGGCGTAGATGCCGTAGTAGTCCTTCTGCAGGTAGTCGTCGATCACAGGGTGGTTGTGGCACTGGGCACACTGCAGGTCGACGCCGAAAAACATCCGGCCGACCTCGCGGGTCATCTGGTTCACTTCGACACCGCGGTCCATCAGGAACTTCGCCGGACCACGCTGCTTGGGATCCACCGCGTCAGCGCCCAGGATCTCCGCAGCCAGCACGTTCCACGGCTTGTTCGACTCGATCGACTTCTTCAGAAACGCCTCCCACTCGCCTCGCTTCACCTCGCTGTCGCCGCGACGCTCCGAGAGCATCACGTCCAGCACGTTGGTCATTCGACGCACGTACGACGCACTCCCCAGCAAACGATCCACGGCCGCGGTGCGCTTGGCTGGTGACTTGTCGTTGAGAAATGACCGAGTTTCCTCAACCGAAGGGATCCGGCCGACCATCGCCAGGTACAGGCGACGCAGAAACTCACCGTCACCACTGGGCTCAGAGACCAAGCCCAGGGGACTCTCGGCCACCAGCCGGTCCACCTCCACATGCAACGGTTCAGCCGCCGACAAGCCAGCCGAAGGCACCACCACCACACTCGCAAAAATCAACGCAGCCAGAAGAGTCCCAACTGACGGGCGCAGCATTGCGGCGGCTTCCGGAAGGGGTGGGGGGAGGGTCAACGGGCGGGAATATGCCGCGTGCCTCCTGCACACATGCATATCTACCGATAGGTTACCGGGATGCCCAAGCATGGTCAACCTGTTGACTTTGACTGCAACGTCCCCCTCGACAGCATACTCCTCGTGCCCGAACGGCCCGAATGGTCCGACTCTCGCGGACCGATCACCCGATTGTCCCTTTCTCTGTTTTCGGCGTCTGCGGCCGTCAGAGTCCACTCAGCTTGTCCCCTTAGCCCAATCCGCCGCCCAATCCGTCGCCCCGACCACCGCCCCGCCTCGACTGCAACTCGAACACAACTCGACCAGGAAACTCCAACCACGGGTCGTCACCAATGCCCGACCGAGCCGAAAATGGCAACAATGGACACACAGGTGACATCATGATCCGCAGACACACTACTGCCCGAAGAGCCTCGATGGGCATCCTCTGGCTGTTGATCGTCGCGGGCCCGCTGTTGGCCGAACCGACCGACTGGCCCGAGTTCCTGGGACCTCGCGGTGCGGCTCATGCCGGCCCCGACAGCGACATCCCGCTCCGCTGGAACGACCGTCTCAACATCCTCTGGCGGACACCGCTGCCCGGCCGCGGCTGGTCCTCACCGGTCGTCGCCGGCGACTCGATCTGGCTGACCACCTCACAGAACGGCAACAAAGAGCTGAGGCTCTTGCAGCTGGATCGAATCACCGGCACCCTGCGATCCAACCACCTGGTGCTCGAGGTCGTTAGCCCGCGCAAGATCCATCCCAAGAACACTCATGCGACGCCAACCCCGGTCGTCGCCGACGGCGCCGTCTACGTCCACTTCGGCACTCACGGCACCGCCCGAGTCGGTCTCGACGGGAAGGTCGCCTGGACCGCCACCCTGCCCTACTACCACCACCACGGCCCGGCCGCTTCACCGGTCGTTGTCGGCGACCTGCTGATCGTCAGTTGCGACGGCTACGGCGGCCCCTTCTACGACCGCCTGCGTCGCCCACGGGTCAGTTCACGGCAATTCGTCGTCGCGCTGGATCGCCGCAGCGGCCAACCCCGCTGGCAGAAGCCTCGAATCGCAGGCCGCCACTCCTACTCGACCCCGCTGGTCCTTCAGAGCGGCGAAGAGACCCAGGTGATCTGTGCCGGAGGCGACCGGGTGGTGGCCTACGACCCCGCCAGCGGCCGCGAGCTGTGGTGGGTCCGCTACACGGGGTACTCGGTCGTCCCCCACCCGGTGGCCGGTCCCGCCCTAAGCGGGCTGATCTACGTCTGCACCGGCTACGACAACCCGCGTCTGCTGGCCATCCGCACCGACGGCCGCGGCGATGTCACCGCCTCGCACGTGGCCTGGCAGCACCACAAGGCGATCCCGCTCAACCCGACTCCGCTCGTCGTCGACGACGCGGTGTACCTGGTCAACGACGCGGGCATCGCCAGTTGCCTCGACGCCCGCCGCGGAAGTCTCCGCTGGCGCCGCCGCCTGGGCGGACACTTCTCGGCCTCGCCGCTGTCGGTCAACGGCCACGTGCTGGCGATCAACGAGGCCGGCAACACTCACGTCCTGGTCCCCGGCCCCCGCTATCGGCGGCTGGCAGTCAACCGGCTCAAGGGTCGCACGCTGGCGACTCCGGCCGTCACCGGAAACCGGCTGCTGATTCGCACAGACCGCGAACTGGTTTGCGTTGGACGTGAGTGACCCGAGGCTCGAGAATCAGGGCGTGGTCGATTCTCGGAGACGCAACGTGGCACCGACTCGGATTCTCAGCTGCTGCAGCCCCCCCGCAGGGTGCCGCTGCCGCAGTGCGCCGGGATCCTGCTCGTCGGCTGGCTGGCCGGCCTCCCCTGCCTCCTCAGCCAGGCCCAGGCCCAGGACCCCCTGGCCCGATTCACCGGAGCCCCGACCCGGGTCGTCTGGGTCCAAGACACCAGCCGAGCCGCCAAGGACGTGCAGGCCCAGGGGACCGAGCTGCTGTTGATGGGCTACGACAGCGAGGATGGACGAGGCGAACGAGAGCTGCTCTCGAAAAAAATCCAACTACGCCCGACCCCTGCTCTCACCCGACGGCCGCCGAGTGATCTTCACCGACCGAACCCGCGGCCTCGTGATGCTGCTCGAGTGGGGCAGCGACCGTCCGCAGCGGCTGGCCCGCGGCGCGGCTCTGTGCACCTGGCACGACCCGGACTCGAAGACCGACTGGGCAATCATCGGCCAACGCGTGGGCAAGGCGGGCAGTTACTTCTACCGCAACCTGGTCCGAGTCCGTCTCGATGACACCTCGGTCTCGAAACCCGTCTGGTCCAAGACCCGGGTCAGCTCCGACAACTTTCAGCTCTCGCGAAACGGCCGCTTCGCCGCCGGGGTCTTCCCCTGGCCCAACGGCGGACTCGTCGGACTCGACCCGCCTACGCTCACCCACCTCGGCAAGGGCTGCTGGGCCTCGCTGGCTCCGGACAACAGCCGCTTGGCCTGGGTCTTCGACGGCCCCCACCGACACCTCAGGCTCTCGGCACCCGACAACGGCCCGAAATGGAAAGTCGCCGTCGCAGACGTCGCCGGCCTGGCCCGCGGCAACACCCGCATGGTTCCCGCGCAGGGGGCCGAGATGTTCCCATCCCCGCTGGAGCAACCATGTCGGCTACTTGGTGCTCAGTGGTCCCTACAGCCGCAAGGGGCCGATCAATGCCGTCTCCGGAGGCGGACCGCAGGTGGAGATCTATCTCGCCCGGTTCGCCGACGACTTCCGCAGCATCAAGACAGCAGCACGAGTCACCAAGAACTCCAAGCCCGATTTCTTCCCCGACGCCTGGATCGCCAGCGGCCCCGCCAGCCAGGTCCCCGCTTCTGCTCTCGACGCACCACGCCCCACCGCCGAAGGGAGCCCGCCCTGGCCACCCGCGATTCCCAACCTGTTGTGGGCCTTCCGCGACACCCGCCGACCGGTTCGGCTGCCGGCGGCCAAAGACCGGCCCGAGACCACCTGCCGGCTCAGGCACAAGGGCCGCACGCGGCCGGGTCGGTTCTTCGAACTCAGGCTCTCACGCGGTTCGGCCGAGATCTCGCCCCTCGATCCCGGACTGGTCGCACACTGGAATGCCCGGCAGACACTCAGCATCTCGATGCTGCTGACCATCACACCGACAAAGTCGAAGCGGCCCGGTGTACTGCTGGCGATCGAACCGCCTGCCTCCTCCAACCAGCCCACCCCCGGCAACAGCCTCACCCTCGCCCTCAACCCCCTCGCGGCCGGATCCGGATTCTCGCTGTCGCTGGCCACCAGCCCTGACGGCAAGTCGGCCGTGGAACTGGTCGGGCTGAAACCGGACACGCCGACCCACCTCGTGCTGACACTCGACCGCCAGGGGGTCCGGCTGCGAGTCGATCGCAAGCCGACACGCCGCATCGACGTGCCGCTGGGCCAACTTCAGCTGGCACCCGGCAGCCGGTTGAGGTGGGGCAACAACGCCAGCGGGATCCGAGGATGCGACGCCCGCATCTCGCACATCACCCTCTCGGCCGCGGCACTCGACGACGCCGGGTCGCAACCACTGCTGGACGCCATAACCCTGGCACTCAAGTCCCGGCGGCCGGCCAAGCGGGCCGTCATCCGAGCACGCTGTGTCGAAACCTCTCCGGTCCCCACACCCGCACAGATCGCGCCCTACCGACGAGCACTGGTCTATCACCACTACCGGATCGATCGAGTCGAGAGCGGGCGGCTGACTCACCGGGAAATCCTCGTCGGCCACTGGGCCATCCTCGATGGCAAGTTCCAACCCGGAAGACGGCGAGCAATCGGTCGCTCGGTCCGGCTGGTCGTCGAACCGCTCGAAGACCACCCACAACTGGATAGCGAACGGCAGGTGATGGAGGTCGAACGGATCGACCTGCCACTGTATGTTGACGTCGAGTAAGTGACGTTGCCCAGGACCTGAAATCGGATCAAGACGCCACAGCATGAAAAACGTCGAGTTCCTTCACCAACTGTTCGATCGACTCTGGGCCACGTACCGCGACCGAGTCACCTCGGTCCGCGACTACGAACAGGTCCTCGCCACCGCCGGAGCCGACTTTCAGAACGACCACATCGCCTTCCGCTCGATCGCCTGGCAAGAACCCGCCGCCGGAATCTCCTCGATCGCCCGACCGTTCCAGGCACTGGGGTATCGACCCGAGGCCTGCTACCACTTTGCCGACAAGCACCTGCAGGCCATCCACCTCGAACCGCCCCGCAACAACAGCTCCGGTCGCGAACCACTCCCCAAGCTGTTCGTCTCCGAACTCGAGGCCTGGCAGCTGGATCCTCAGCAACGTCAACACCTCGCCGGCAGCCTCGACCAGCACCGCCGGCCCCTGTCGCTGGACATGCTCGATTGTCTGGCACGACTCGGGTCGTCGGAGACTCCCGACACCGCCGGGGCACTCGACACGCTTTGCGACTGGTTCCACCAGCGTCCCTGGCCGCCACCCGTACGATCCGACGTCGAAGCGGTTGCCGAGGTGTCGCAGTACGCCGCCTGGGTGCTGGTGCACGGCTACGCGGTGAACCACTTCACCGGCCTGATCAACGCCCACCGAGTCGAAGTGCTCGACTCGATCGAAAAGACCGCCGCGGCACTGGCAGCCGCTGGCGTGCCGATGAAGTCGGACATCGAGGGTGAGGCCGGATCGCGACTCAGGCAGACCGCGACCGAGGCGGTGGTGGTCAATGTGGAGGTCACCGAAGCGGGACAACCCTCGACGATGCCCTGGACGTATGCGTATTTCGAATTGGCCGAGAGAGGCCAGGTGATCGACTCCGAATCGGGAGAATCGGCCCGTTTCGAGGGCTTCCTCGGAGCCCAGGCGACCCAGCTGTTCGACATGACCCGCCGTTCCTGACCGCTCGTGCGGCGACGTTTGCAACCTGATGTCGGATAACACCTTAGGCGGATTCTCGGTCTCGACTCTCAGACGACTTCGGTCGAATCCCGTTGCCTGTTCGCGGTCCCGCGCTAGAGTTGACTGGGCGACGGTGTCGATCGGCTGACTCGGCAACCGGGCTCATCAGCACCACAGGCAGTCCATACGGGAGACCAAGCGGGGACATCACCGATTCGCATACGGGCCGTTGGGAGGCTGAAGGATGGCCGTGACCAGCATCAGAGAGGGAATCGAATTCGCGCCGTGGCGTGATCACTATCCCGAGAATGTCCCCACTCACCTGGGCTACCCGGCTCGAGCGGCCTGGTGTTTGCTGAAGCGTGCGGCCGAGGAGTCTCCCAACCGGGTCGCCTGCTGGCACCTGGACGAGAGTTGGACGTACGCCCAGTTGTGGAATCGCGCCCAGGCGGCGGCGACCCGTTTCGAGGCCCTGGGGGTGCGACCCGGTCACCGGGTGGCCCTGATGCTGCCCAACATGCCCGAATACCTTGTGGCACTCAATGGTGCCTGGCTGGCCGGAGCCACCGTCGTCTCGGCCAGCCCGTTGATGGTCCCCGACGAGGTCGGCCGCCTACTGACTGCCACCCGAGCACGCGTGCTGGTCACGCTCGATGTACTGGCCGGCCTCGTCCCCGGCGATGAATCTGCACCCGAGACCGTGCTGGCGGTTTCGATGCAGAGTCGGCTCGGCAGCCTGGGCCGGGTCGGTTACGCCCTGGCGAGGCTGCTGAAATTTCGCATCGGCCGCCCCTCCGGAGCCACCCGCTGGCTCGACTGGGACGACCAGGTCCCCGAGACGTCCAGCCGCAGTCTCGAATCGGGTTCGAGCAACGCAGCCCTCAGCCGGCTGGCCCCCGAACTCGATCCCTCCCTCGGCTTCGAGCCGGGCCGGCCGGCGTTGATCCTGCCCACCGGAGGCACAACGGGGGTCCCCCGCTCGGTCGTACTGACGCACGGCAACCTGGTGGCCAACGCCTGGCAGCTGTACCACTGGGCCGGACGCCGCACCGCCCGGGACACCCTGCTGGCCGTGTTGCCGTTCTTCCACAGCTACGGCCTGACCACCTGTGCCCTGGCCGGCACCGCGATGCAGGCCACCCTGGTCATGCACCACCGCTTCCAGGTCGGCAAGGTGCTCGATCTCTTTGCACGCCACCGCCCCACGATCTTCCCCGCCGTGCCCGCCATGCTGGTGGCACTCAACGAACGACTCCGAGCGGGCCGCAGCGAGGATGTGAGGGGCCTGAAAATGTGCATCAGCGGGGGAGCCGGCCTGCCCGAGGACGTGGCGGCGGAATTCTCGGAGCACAGCGGAGCCGTGGTGGTCGAAGGCTATGGACTCTCGGAGGCCGGACCGGTCACTCACGCCGGACCCCTCGACGGCACCGCCCGACCCGGCTGCATCGGGCTGCCGCTTCCCGATACCCTGGCACGAGTGGTCGATATCGAGGACCGCTTCCGGGTGCTGGGGCCCGGTGAGGTCGGACAGCTGCTGGTGCGAGGCCCGCAGGTGATGGACGGGTACCTCGACCAGCCGCAGGCGACCGACGAGGTGCTCATCGACGGATGGCTCGCCACCGGCGACATCGCCAGCTGTGACCACGACGGCTTCTTCACCATCGTCGACCGGCTCAAGGACCTGGTCATCACCAGTGGCTTCAATGTGTATCCGGCCGAGGTCGAGGCGGTGCTGCGTGAGTTCCCCGACGTGGCCGATGCGGCGGTGATCGGTGTGCCCGACCCGGTGCGAGGCGAACGGGTCAAGGCGATCCTGACGCTAGTGCCCGGTGCCAGGTTTGACGAGTCGGCACTGCAGAGCTTTCTGGGGCAGAGACTCTCGCGGCACAAGCGTCCGCGAGAGTTTGAAGTGCTCGACGGCGACCTCCCCCGCAACTTCCTCGGCAAGGTCCTCCGCCGAGAACTCCGCGAGTCGTGAACGGCCCGAGGTCCCTCTTGCGGCTCATTGAATCCCACCAGAGAGTCGACTAGCTTGGTGGACCGATGAGGCCGGAGTGGCGGAATGGCAGACGCGCTGGATTCAAAATCCAGTGAGGGTAAACCTCGTGCGGGTTCGAGTCCCGCCTCCGGTACTGCTTCTCAACCGTTGTCACGGTGTCGCAATCACTCTCAATCCCCTGCATTTGCAGGGGCTTCTCGCTGCCGGCGGAGTCGGACCGAGGGGCCGTCTTGCTGTGGCCCTTTGTCTCAATCGCTCTCACCGAGTTGCTCGAAATGTCGCCAACACCGGCAACCAAACCGGCAACCACGTTTTTGACACCTTCGGTTCCCGTTGCCCTGATTGCTTGGCTTTCGGTGGCCGGAAGACCAGGCAGCGACTCGAGAGCAGCGCTCAGGTCGTGCAGCCCGATGTGTGTGTAGTGGTCCATCGTCAGCGTGATCGTGCTGTGCCGCGCCAGCTCCTGTGCCGTTTTGGGATGCACGCCGCTCTGGGCCAGCATGCTGATGAACTGATGCCTGAGTGCATGGAAGTCGAATACCCTCCCAGAATCATCCTCGTAGGGAATCCCGACCTCTCGCAGGTCATGCCGCAGCATCTTCGCTGCGTGACGGTTGGCAGCCCAGGCCCCAGACCACAGGCGTACTGGGGCGGCCTGTGACGGACCACCGATTGACAGGACGTGAGTTGCATCGTCTTCGCCTCGATCACGCTGTGCGAGCCATTCTCGCAGCCGCACCGCGAGATCGGGATGGAGAGGCAGCACGTCTGTCCGGCGATGCTTGGAGTAGGCGGCATCGACGGTGACGGTCGGCGGGTCGGCGTCGAAATCGATGGACGCTGCGGTGAGGGACGCCAGTTCCGCTGCTCTCAGCCCCGTGTAACCGGCGGTCAGGTACAGCATCGCCCGGTCCGGTCCCGACAGCCCACACACGGGCTTGCCGCTTTGCCCTGCGGCGATCAATCGTTTGAAATCCTCAATGGAGAGGTGCCGACGCTGCCGGCGGACGTCGGTCTTAGCGTTGAGCCTCGACAGGTGAGCAAACGGCGACTCACTCATGCGCCGGTCCTTCACCAACCAGCGGGCAAACCCTTTCACAGCGGTGAGATAGTGGTTGCTCGTGGTGATCCCCATCCCTGCTTCACGACCGTCGGCCAACCACTCCATCACACGCGAAGCTGACAGATCACGGATTCGGACGAATCCGCAACCGTCAAGGATCGCTCGAACTCTGGAAACGGATGTGGCAACGTGTGTGCTGCCGTTGCCTTTCGCTTCCAAGTGTGTCTTGAAATCTGCCAGGTGCTCGATCAGAAAACGCGAGTGATGCTGCTCGAACGGATCGAACAATCCAGCCTTTCGGTGCGCAGCCTTCGTTTCCAACTCGTGCAGCATGTGCCGTGCGGCCTCCTTGTTGCGGCCGAGCGTCACGTTTTGCGGGTTGCCCTCGCCGTCGCGGTACTCACCACGCCACGTCTTGGATTTCACCCGCCTTTTGCGTGCGCCGGAGTCTCCCTTTTTGCACCGACGCCCTTCGGAATCGGCGTACCGGACGATCGTTGGCTTATACACGTGTCCCATCTCAGGTCCCCTCGTCGTCTATCGGTTGCAGCTCCAGGTTCAACGCTGCACAAATCTTCGCAGCGGTCGCTAGCCGGATGTCTCGCTCACCGTGCATGAACCTGCTGAGCATCTCCGGCGTGATTCCAGCACGCTTGGCAACTGCGTAGGGTGTCTCTCCTGTTTTACGCACAGCGGCTTTCAGCTGCTCAACGATGGTCCTGTTCCGCTGTACCATGTCCTAGACCCTTCACGTTGATGTATCGGCCAGATGGCATTGTGTGCCAGTAGGACGATATGTCAAGTGACACCTTTGATTGTCTTGAGGAACTTGCGAAAGTTCTTTTTCTCAATGCGCTCGACATCTTGCAATCGGGTCCACTCCTCTTGCGGAATGTGTCGAGTGATCGCCTCCTGCACTCGCTGCCTCAGCTCCGTCGCAGGCAGTGCATCCAGTTCTGCACAGCGGTCCCCGTGCCGGTCGACGA
>CAUZEQ010000190.1:0-9766 GCA_963578885.1 Planctomycetota bacterium | reverse complement strand
CCCTGCTGGCCTACATCAAGCAGTGTGGAGTCGATGACATCCAGATCAATACGGCTCTGTTGCCCGGCGAGAACCGCTGGGAGTACGAGGACCTGGCGGGGCTGAGGGAACGGGTCAACGACGCGGAACTCCGGTTGATGTCACTCGAAAACGTCCCCGTCACCTTCTACGACAAGATCATGCTCGGGCAGCCCGGCCGCGACGAACAACTCGACCACATGGTCGCCACCGTCACCAACATCGGTCGCGCCGGCATTCCCATCCTCGGGTACCACTTCATGCCGACCGGTGTCTGGCGAACCAGCCGCTCGCGGCCGGTCCGGGGAGGAGCCCTGGCCACCGCCTACGACCACCAACTGGCCATCGATTCGCCCGACGACCGCTTCCAGCACAAGAACTCGACGGCACACCCGGATCGAGACTACTCGGTCGAGGAAATGTGGGAGAACTACTGCTGGTACCTGGAGCGGATCCTGCCGGCGTGCGAGACGGCCGGGGTCCGCCTGGCCCTGCACCCGGATGACCCACCCATCGACGCGTCGCTGGGCCGAGTCCCCCGCCTGTTTCACGGCTTCGAAGGATTCCGCAGGGCTCTGGATGAGTTCGACTCACCCATGCATGGACTCAACTTCTGTCACGGCTGCTGGTCGGAAATGAAGGCCGGCGAGGGAGTGCTCGATGCCATCCGGCACTTCGGCAGCCAGGACCGCATCTTCTACGTCCACTTCCGCGACGTGCAGGGCGGCATCGATGACTTCACCGAGTGCTTCCTGGGAGACGGGAACTGCGACCCGGTCGAAACCATCCGCACGCTCAAGCAGGTCGGCTTCCGCGGGTTCCTGATCCCCGATCACGTCCCGCAGATGGAAGGCGACGAGGGCTGGAACCACCGCGGGCGAGCCTGGACGGTCGGCTACATCCGCGGACTGCTCGACGCCGTCGGCGATTGACCCCTCGCCCCTGGATCAACTCGTCGGGGACGGGGTCAGACGCCGCCCACAGAAAGTCCCGCTCCACCCAGAACGGCACGCAGGCGGGGCCTGACCCCTTTGTTCCAGCCACCGGTGAACGTGGAAAGGGTTCAGGCCCCGCCTGTGAAACGCGACAGGTGGAGCAAACCCCGTTGTGGGCGGCGTCTGACCCCGGGGTCCGCGTTATTCAACCCGCCGCAGGCGGGCTAGACCAACTCGTGCAACGGGTCGGGGTTCTGGTTGAGCAGCTTGACGGGCCGATCGGCGTCGTCGCGGATGAAGCCCTTGGGGTTGATCCCCATGTTGTGATAGATCGTCGCCAGGATTTCCTGGTACTTCACCGGTCGCTGGTCCGGGTGCCCGGCATCCTTGGTCGTCGAACCGATCACCTGGCCGGTCCGCAGTCCCCCACCGGCCAACAACGCACAACTGGCCGGAGGCCAATGGTCGCGGCCGGCGTTCTTGTTGATCTTGGGCGTGCGACCAAACTCGCTGCAGACCAGCACGGTCACGTCCTTGTCCATGCCCCGTTCGTGGAGGTCGGTGACCAAGGCGCTGAGGACCTGGTCGACCAGGGGCAGACGCTCCCTCATCTGGCCGAAGTTGTTGCCGTGGTAATCCCAACGGCCAAAGCCCAGCGTCACGCACCGCACACCCGCCTCGATCAGGCGGCGGCAGATCAATACCTGCTCGTTCCAGACCGGAGGCCCATCGCTGACATTCTTCGGCGATCCCTTGCCGTAACGCTCGCGGATCTTCGGGTCTTCCTTGGAGACGTCCAGCGCGTTGAGCAGCTTGCTGGAGGTGAGCACGTCGAAGGCCTGCTCGTAGATCGCATCGGCTCCTCTGAAGATCGCGTTGTCACTGGAACGACGGAACCCGTCAAATGCCGCCAGCAGCTTCTTGCGGTTGTTGAGCTGATCGAGCGTGATGCCCTTGAGCGTCATGGCCTTGATGTCCTCACCGTCGGGCTTGACCGGAGCGTAGGCTCGGCCGAGCTTGCCGGGGAAGCCGACATCGCACCACGGCTTGTGACCACAGGTCTTGGTCAGGCCCATGTAGGCCGGCATCGTCTCTTCGCGACTGCCCAGTTCCCTGGCCAGGAACGAACCGATCGACGGCTGCTGCATCCGGACCTGGTCGGCCCGACGCACGCCGCTCCAGCACTGAGTCGCCGCGTGGGAGCCGTCGGAGTCGGCGATCGAACGGATGATGGCGAACTTGTCGGCCATCTTCGCCATCCGCGGTGCCAACTCGCAGATCTCGATTCCCGGTACGTTGGTCGCAATCGGGTTGAACTCGCCCCGAACCTCCTTGGGAGCTTTCGGCTTCAGGTCGACGAAGTCCTGGTGCGACACACCGCCGGCCAGGAAAATCATGATCACCGCCTTGTTCTTCGTGTCCCCCTGGGCTCCACCGGTCGCCTGCGATTGGGCCCGCATCATCTCGGCCATCGACAGGCCACCCAGGCCCAATCCGCCAATCTGCAGGAACGAACGACGCGAAACACCGTCACAGAAACGATGTCCTGAACCGCCTGAGATCGAGAGCATACCGTTGTCTCCCAACGTTGTTAGTCAGCTGCACCGCAGCCACACCGGGCGCAAACCCGCCGCACGACAATTATACCCTGAAAACGGTGCCCATCAACAGACATCGATCCATCCGACCCCGTACCTCAAGCCAATCTCCCTCTCAGCGGTCTGCAAAAGGGTTCAGGCCCCCGCCACGGGTCCGCCGCAGGCGGATCAGACTCCAGACTCCAGACTCCGAGATCTTCCAGAAACAGCGACTCAAGTGTCATCCCGAGTCCGCCGAAGGCGGACTCGGTCTTGGGTCAGGCGAGGGCAGCACAGCGGATCGACAACGACTGCCGCTGGAGGGCTTCACAGAGGCAGCTCCTTACACTCACCGCCTGACCTACCTCGGAATGGCGACAATTCAACGGGCTGCTAAACCGGCGAGTCGACCCACCCATTCTTCAGTGCCAGCGCGTACACCACCACCAACGGTGAAATCAGGGCCAGCAGAATCCCGCAGATCCACAGGAAGACCGTCGTCGGCATCGACGGCCGGATTCTCTCGTCCACCCCCCGATGCCTCAGCCAGAGCGTCCCCAAGGCCAGGGCCGGATAGAAGATGACCGAGACCAGGCTGGCGATCATCAGCATCAGCGGCGGGTTGGCGAACAGCGAGTACATCACGGTCCCGGTCCCCAGCGACACGCAGATCAGCACGCGGACCGACTTCTGCCGCGCCGGGTAGTCGGCCGGATCGATGAGTCGCAGCACGCACATCGCGTCGGTCAGCAACCGAGCCCCCCCGGCCGCTCCGGCCAGCACCGTGGAAAACAGCACGAAGAACGCGCCGACGATGAACCCCGTCGCCGCCCAGCTGGCCAGGACACCATCGGAAACCTCGAAGATCACCGACGTGTACATCTCCTGCAACGTCGAAAGCGTCTGCTTGGCATCCGGATCGATCTGCTTCTGGTGGAGAATCGCGGCGCCGAGGAAATAGAAGCAGATCGTACTGACGGTGTAGACGATCATCGTCATGAACACGTCGGTGTACATCACCTTGACCCAGCCCCGAGCCCGCTGCGGCCAATCATCACCGGGTACACACTCGCCGGCATTTCGCGCGTACCCCTTCTCCACGCACCAGTAGGTGTAGGTGATCATCTCGTAGTGCCCGATCCCCGTGCCGGCATAGGCCGCCAGGGCGGTCATCACGATGGTCGAAGCCAACAGCCCGGTCATCAGGGTGTTGGGAAAGACACGAAACTCGAGTCCGCTGCGGATGTCGTCCCAGGTGACCGCGTACCCGGTCCATTGCAACAGGACCGTGCACCCGATCGTGATCAGGGTAAAGGTGAACACCAGGCCGATCGACACGCGTTCGAGCACGTTGTAGCCACCCGAAAGCAGGATGGCCGCCGCACCGATGGCCACCACGATGGTCCAGATCACCGAACCGTTGCTCCCCAGCATGTCCGGCCAGATCAACTCGACCGCCTGCCCCGCTCCGCCCACGATCGCCCCGCCATTGATGTACATCAACAGCACGCTGACCAGGTAGACCCACATGAACCAGTTGACCCGAGGCCGCTCGGTCGGCTCGCGCCGCTTCAATTCGACCTTGCTGATCTGGGCGGCGGCCGCGACGACAAACCCGAGAACCAGCAGCGGGATCCAGATCGCCGACCTGACTCCCAGCAACCTGGCGTCCGGACCGATATTGCTGAAATAGGCGACACCCACCACGAACCCCACCAGCACCAGAGCCATCCACCGCCTGGTCATCCACACCGGCCGCCGGTGACCGGGGCCCGGCAGGCTGTTGTAGACGTCCAAAAACGTCTTCCCGCTGGAAATCGTATGGCGAACCAGCTCGGCCTGGACCACCACCTTCAGGAAGCACGAGGCGAGGATGAACCACAGCAGCAGGAAGCCGACCTCCGCCCCCAGCTTGGTCGTCATGATCAACTCGCCCGAGCCGACAATCGAACCGACCAGGATCATGCCCGGACCCAGGTGCTTCAGCGTGCCCAGGAAGGTCTTGGGAGGATCCTTGAACGAATCGGCCGACCGCGCATAGGGGTTCTCGACCTGAGACTCACTCACTGGCCGGACAGCCTTTGACTCACCCGATTCGCTCATCCGATCCACTCCCTGGGCCGGCCACGGCCCGGTGCGCCGGAGCATGATAACAGAATCGGCCGGCGATGCTGTACGATGGTCCCCACAGGGCCCAAGTCGCCGATTCCCGAGGCAAATAACCACGCTGCGGGGCGCATCACAAGAGGTCTGAGGTCCGCACTCCGGTCCGTTTCGCTCGATCCGTCAACTCAGTGGGTGGACTGTCTCTCGATGCCACGCCTCTGCATCCTCGCGGCCGCCTGTCTCCTTTGGGTGTCACCGGCCGCTCCCCTCCAGGCCGCCGACAAGCCGGCCGCCAAACCGGCCACGAAGCCAACCGCCAGTCAGCTGGCGTTCTTCGAGAAGAAGATCCGGCCGTTGCTGGTCGCCAGGTGCTACGGCTGCCACTCGGCCAAGGCCAAGTCGGTCAAGGGAGGCCTGCTGCTGAACAGCCGTAACGGTTGGGTCAGCGGTGGCGAGAGCGGTACCGCGGTGGTGCCGGGGAAGCCCGGCGAGAGCCTGCTGATCGAAGCGGTCCGGTACGAAGGCCTCGAGATGCCTCCCAAGGAGAAACTCACCGCCAACCAGGTCGCCGACCTGGTGCGGTGGGTCGAGATGGGAGCACCCGATCCTCGACGGGGTGGCACCGCGTCGTTGATCCGCCGTGAAATCAACATCGAGGAGGGCCGCAGTTTCTGGGCATTTCAGCCGCCGAACGCCGCCTTGCTGCCGGACATCGAAAACCGCAAGTGGCCCGCCTCACCGATCGACCACTTCATCCTGGCCCGCATCGAAGCCGCCGGAATCGCCCCGGTCCAGGACGCCGACAAGACCACCCTCGCGCGACGACTCTACTTCGACCTCATCGGACTGCCCCCCACGCCGAGACAACTCGAGGCCTTTCTCGCCGACGTAAGTCCCCAGGCGGTCGAAGCACTCGTCGACACTCTGCTCGCATCACCCCACTTCGGCCAGCGCTGGGCCCGACACTGGCTCGACATCGCACGGTTTGCCGAGTCGACCGGCATGGAACGCAACTACACGTTTCCCCACGCCTGGAGGTACCGAGACTACGTGATCGATGTCTTCAACAAAGACCTGCCCTTTGATCGATTCGTCCGCGAACAGGTGGCCGGCGATTTGATCGAGGCCAAGTCTCCCGAGGAGCGCAACCGCCTGAAGATCGCCACCGGCTTCCTCGCCATGGGACCCAAGTCGCTCAATCAACGGAACAAGGCCATCTTTCGGATGGACATCGTCGACGAACAGATCGACATCACAACCCGGACCATCATGGGACTCACCGTCAGCTGTGCACGGTGTCACGACCACAAGTTCGACCCGTTCCCGACCGAGGATTACTACGCGCTGGCCGGGATCTTCCGCAGCACCGAGACGCTCTACGGCACGACCAAAGGACAGGGCAATCGCCAGCCGGGACAACTCGCCTCGCTCGAACCCGTCGGCGCAGCTGCCAGGCCTCCTCGGCAGGCCACCGCCACAGAGTCACCCAAGGCACCGGCGGCCGCAAACCCGAAGCGGATCAAGCAACTCACCGCCCAGATCAACACCACCCGCAAGGAACTCAAGGCCGCCCGCGCAAAGCTCACTCAGGCCCAGTTGAAGAACAAGAAGAAGGTCAACCAGGCCCTGAGACCCTTCCGCGTCCGTATCAAGCGGCTCAACAAGCAGCTGCAGCAGGCCAGGAAGTCAGGCGGAAAACGCAAGGGCCGCGGACCCGCAAAGCCGACCGGGCCGGTGGCGATGGGGGTCCGCGAAGGGTCTCCCGCCGATTGCAGGGTCCACATCCGCGGCAACGTCCGCACGCTGGGCGACAGTGTCGCTCGAGGCTACCTGCAGGTCGTACAGATCGACGGAGCCCAGCCGATCAACTCCACCAAAAGCGGTCGACTCGAACTCGCCGCCTGGCTGACACACCGCGACAACCCACTGACGGCCCGAGTGATGTCCAACCGGGTCTGGTACCACCTGACCGGCCGGGGACTGGTCACCACGCTGGACAACTTCGGTGCCATGGGACAACGCCCCTCGCACCCCGAACTGCTCGATCATCTCGCGATTGGGTTCCAAGAAAACGGCTGGTCGGTCAAGTCGCTGGTCCGCTCGATCGTGCTCAGCCGCACCTACCAGCTCTCGAGCCACCCCACCACCGCCGGCACCGCCGCTGATCCCGACAACTCGCTGCTGTGGAGGATGAACCACCGCCGGCTCGATGCCGAGGCGATCCGCGACGCCATGCTGGCCGCCAGCGGACAACTCGACCCCAAGCCACGCCAGAAGTCGGCGGTGGCCGCAATCGGAGACGTCAACATCGGCAGGAATGCCAACGTCAACCGCCGCCTCGACGAATTCAGCCGCAATCGCAGCGTCTACCTGCCGATTGTTCGCAACCGCCTGCCCGAAATGCTGAGGCTGTTCGACTTTGCCGAGCCATCGATCATCGTGGGTCGCCGCGACGTGACCACCGTGCCGACCCAGGCCCTGTTCCTGCTCAACAGCAACTTCGTCCTGACACTCTCCGATCAAATGGCCAAGAAACTGCTGGCCTCCGAGAACGACGAGTCGGCCCGCGTGAGACACGCGTATCGGCTCGCCCTGAGCCGAACCCCCTCCGAGGCCGAGATTGCCGCCGCCAGGGGACTCGTCGACGACGCCATCGCCACCCTGCCCGACGGTGACGACGCTGCCAGAGAACTCCAAGCCTGGTCCTTACTCTGCCAGTCACTGCTGGCCTGTGCCGAGTTCCGATACCTCGAGTAGACACGCTCAAGACGTTCAATCCGAAGACCGGATTTCGAATCATGATCAGCTCCCATCCCACCCGGCGCGAATTGCTCAAGGGACTCTCGTGTGGCTTCGGCTATGCCGCGTTGGCGAGCCTGGCAGCCGAGGAGTCCGCCGCCGGGTCCGGACGACACAACGCGCTGGCGCCCTTGCAGCCTCACTTCCCGGCCAGGGCCAAGCGAGTGATCTTCCTGTGCATGAGGGGCGGGCCGTCGCACGTCGATACGTTCGACTACAAGCCGCAATTGGCCGTCGATACCGGCAAGCCGGCTCCCAAACAGAAAAACCGCAAGCTGATGCACTCGCCGTGGGAATTCAAACAGCACGGCGACAGCGGCCAGTGGATTTCCGACCTGTTCCCCCATGTCGCCCGCCACGCCGACGACCTCTGCCTGCTCAACGGCATGCACGCCGACGTGCCCAGCCACCCCGAGTGCTTCGTGCAACTGCACACCGGCAGCTTCCAGTTCGTGCGGCCCTCGATGGGAGCCTGGGTGCTCTACGGACTGGGCACAGAAAACGCCAACATGCCCGGCTTCATCACGCTCAACCCGCCCAGCCGCGTCGGAGGAGCCCAGAATTACGGCAGCTCGTTCCTGCCGGCCCTCTACCAGGGGACCCGTATCAGGCAGCTCGGCCAGTCACTCAAGTCCGCCACCATCGGCAACCTCAAAAACCCCAGGCTCGACCGCTCGCAGCAACGACGCCAGATCGACTTCGTGCAGTCGCTCAACCGTGGACTCCTCGAAAAACGCCAGTCCGATGAGCAGCTCGAAAGCGTGATCGAGTCCTACGAACTCGCGTTCCGGATGCAGTCGGAATTGCCCAGGGTGCTCAGCCTCTCGCAAGAAACCGCCGCAACCCAGAAAGCCTACGGCGTCGATGCCCCAGCGACCGACAACTTCGGGCGGCAGTGCCTGCTGGCCCGCCGGCTGGCGGAATCGGGCGTGAGGTTCATCGAGTTGTCTCATGCGAACTGGGACCAGCACGGCGGGCTGCAAAAACGGCTGACGGCCAACTGCCGGGCCGTCGACCAACCGATCGCCGCACTGCTCGAGGACCTCAAGCAACGCGGCATGCTCGAGGATACCCTGGTCGTCTGGGGCGGTGAGTTCGGACGTACGCCTCATGTCAAGAAGGCTGACGGCCGAGACCACAACTCGACCGGGTTCACCTTCTGGATGGCCGGTGGAGGAGTCCGGGGCGGCATGGCTCACGGAACGACCGATGAGTACGGCATCGAGGCCGTTGGCGGAAAGGTCCACTTCCACGACCTGCACGCCACCATGCTCCACCTGCTCGGTCTCAACCACAAACAGCTGACCTATCGCTACGCCGGTCGAGACTTCCGGCTGACCGACGTCTTCGGAAACGTCGTGACCGAGGTCCTGGCGTAGGAACCGCGGGCGGACCCTGGCCACTTCGCCCGCACACTCGACCCAGCTTACCCCGCCTGCCGGCTGGAGGTGCGGTCAGTCAAACCTTACCGGTCGTGCCAAACCAAGCACGTCGGGCAGCACCCTTTGCTCCGATTGTGCTGAATCCTGTAGCCCGGTCGTGCTGATGAAGACCACAAGGACGATTCTACGGCTTCGTCCGATTGTATGCGCTGTCTTCACTAGGAGCTGGAAACGTGCACCTCACATCATGGCTGAACTCCGTGAAGGTCCGTTTGGGATCCCTGAAAACTCGCCAGTTGGTTCGTCGCCCGGCCCCGGTGTCGGCGCTAACTGAACGGCTGGAAGACCGGACGATGTTGTCGGTCACCGCGTTATGGACCGACCTCGATGGTAAGCTGTCAGTCCGCTCGGATTCCGGCGACAGCATCGCGATCGAGACCGACGGCAATCTCGAGGTTGTGGTCAGGGTCAACGGTCTCGAGGACACCAGCGTGCCCCCGATCGCTGCCTCGGAAGTCCGTTCGATCATCGTCGAGGGTGGCGATCTAGCCAACGTCATCGACCTCCGCGGAGTCGATGCCACCGCATTCAGCTACGCCGACGCGGTCACCGGCGACCCGATGAGCGTGCTTGTCAGGGGCCACAATGGAAACGACACGATCTACGGCAGTCCCGGATTCGGTGACACGATTTCCGGCGGTGACGGCGACGATTTCATCGTCGGCCGTGAGGGCGACGACCAGATCGACGGCGACGATGGCGACGACCAGATCTACGGCAACGATGGAAACGACACGATCGACGGCGGTGACGGTAAGGACATGATCTTCGGTCTCGATGGCCGGGACGTGATCGACGGCGGCGACGGCCGCGACACGCTCTCCGGCGGTGACGACGACGATGTCGTCTCCGGAGGTGACTACGCCGACCAGATCGACGGCAATGCCGG